>SLKS01000024.1 GCA_007134465.1 Kiritimatiellia bacterium
CGTAGGAGTCTGGGCAGTGTCTCAGTCCCAGTGTGGCTGATCATCCTCTCAGACCAGCTACCCGTAAGCCTTGGTAGGCCATTACCCTGCCAACAAGCTGATGGGACGCGGGCTTCTCTCCTAGCGACAGGCCCCGAAAGGTCCCCGCCTTTAGTCCTTCAAACATGCGTTTGAAAACCTCATCCGGTATTAGCTCCCGTTTCCAGAAGTTATCCCGAACTTGGAGGCAAATTACCCACGCGTTACTCACCCTTCCGCCACTCTCCACCCGCCATTCTCTCCCGAAGGATTGAACAACAGGCTTCTCGTTCGACTTGCATGCCTAATCCACGCTACCAGCGTTCGTTCTGAGCCAGAATCAAACTCTCCGAAAGATAAATGCATCAACCCGGCCGGCAAGCCGACCGGATCGCGTACATTTCAGTTCGGGGTCCAACCCCAACACAAGCCTTACTGATTTCGGATTCCGATCGTCCGAAAACGAACGGACCCGAACCAGCGGGCAAGTCACACCGCTTCGAATTCGAAGCAGTGTTCCAAGCGAACTATTCCGTTGTCAAAGAACGTTGCACTAAAAACAGGCTCCCGCTCGCCTCTTCTTTTCGGACGAGAGGATCCCGTTTGTTGCGCCGTATTCCCCTGTGGCTCGAGTCCACTCCCAAAGAATGAAAACTAAACTATTCGCTCGCGCTCGTTTCGTCAACAGTTTTTTTCAATTTTTTTTTCAGGCCGTTTTTCAGGCTGTTTTCCAGACGTTTTAGCGCGAATTCAACACGCGCATCGCCGACGGCAACTCTCGTTCAGGAATTACCGTCGGCACGGAACACTCAAAACCATTGCCACCCGCATCGCCCCGTGCTATATCTTCGGCTCGTTTGTTCATGCCATTCGCGTTGGCGAAGAAGCCCGCCGCGCGCGAGCCGAAAACAAAAGGAGCTTTGCCCGTGACACCCGCCACCATCGCCAAACTGGACAAGCTGGGCGGCAAGCCGCTGTGCGCGCTGCTTACCCTGCTGGACATGCCGCGCCGCCTGCTCGCGCCGCCGCGCCAAACGAACCCGCGAAAAATCCTGTTCGTCAAACTGGTCGAAATGGGCTCGACCGTACTGGCCTGTCCGGCCTTCGAGGAAGCCGCGCGCATGGTCGGCCGCGACAACCTCCACATCCTGGTCTTCGCGCCCAACCGACCCATCGTGGACGCCCTGCCCTATTTCCGGCCCGAAAACATTTTCACTGCGGACGACAGCAGTCTGACAGCCTTCGTTCCGTCGCTGCTGCGCGCGCTGCGCCGCATCCGCGCCGCGAACATTGACACGGCCATAGACCTCGAAGGCCTGACCCGCGCCTCGGCCATCATCGCGCGCCTCACCGGCGCACGCGTCCGCGTCGGCTACCGCAACTTCACGTCCGAAGGACCCTATCGCGGACGGCTCTTCACCCACGAACTCCACTATAATTTCCAGCATCATGTCAGCCGCATGTTCCTGGCCCTGACCCGCGCCGCGCAGGCCGATCCCCGCGAGACGCCGTTGCTCAAGGAAACGCCGCCGGATCCGTTCCCGGCCCTGCCTCTCTTCCGGCCCGAACCCGCCGACACAACCGAAACCGCGCGCCTCGTGCGCGAGCACGGCGGCCATCCCGACCTGTTCCCTTCCATCGTCCTGTTGAACCCGAACTGCGGCGACCTGCTGCCCTTGCGCCGCTGGCCAACCGAACGGTTCGTCGAACTGGGCCGTCGGCTGCTGGACGAACGCGCCGACACCTGCGTCATCGTAACCGGCGCGCCGGGCGAAGCGGAAGGCGCGCGGGCCATCGCCGCGCAAATCGGCGAACCGCCCCGCGCGCTTTCGCTTGCCGGCCGCACGACCTTTCGGCAATTGCTCGCGCTCTACGGCATGAGCAAGCTGCTGGTGTCGAACGACAGCGGCCCCTGCCATTTCGCCTCGCTCACCCCCGTGCGCGTCCTCGCCCTGTTCGGACCGGAAACGCCACTGCTCTACGGTCCGCTCGGCCCCGGCAAACGAAGCGTGACCGCCGGCCTGGCCTGCAGTCCCTGCGTCAACATGCTCAACCATCGCTTCTCGCCCTGCCGGGACAACCGTTGCATGAACGCCATCACCGTCGGACAGGTCCTCGCGCACGCCCGCGAACTGCTGGACGCCTGAATCCGCGCCAGAATTCGATGTATGGAGGAAACGATGGAATCACTGCCGAAAGTACGCTTGGGGAGATCGGATACACAGGTAACGCGTCTGATAAGCGGCGGGAATCCGCTCTGCGGGAACTCCCATTTTTCAGACGAGATGAGCGCGCAGATGAGCGAGTATTTCGCGCCCGAGCAAGTTGTTGCCTATTTCCATCGCCTGCAGGCATTGGGGATCAACACCGTTCAGGCACGAGGAGATTATCACCGAATCCTGCATTGGATGGAACTCTTTCGACGCGAGGGGGGACAGCTTCACTGGATAGCCCAGACAGCGTCGGAAATGAGCTGCGCATACCGGAACATCCGTGTTCTTGCCGCGGCTGGAGCCGTCGGCATTTATCACCACGGCACCCAAACGGACCGTTTCTGGCTCGAAGGCCGGATAGAGGATGTTCATGATTATCTGAAATGCATTCGCGACACAGGGGTCCAAGTTGGATTGGGCACGCACACGCCCGAGGTCATCGAACATGCCGAAGAGAAGGGGTGGGACATCGATTTCTATATGGCCTGTTTCTACAACCTCAACCGAAAGCCAAGAGAAAGCGCATTGGTATCGGGCCGTGCGGCGCCGGCGGCAGAGGAATTCCTCCCGGAGGATCCGCCTCGCATGTGTCGAGTCATCCGACAAACGGAGACAATGTGCCTGGCCTTCAAAATCCTGGGGGCTTCCCGGCTTTGTTCCACACAGCAGGACGTGGAGGCCGCCTTCCAATTCGCCTTCTCGAACATCAAACCACAGGATGCCGTGGTCGTAGGGATGTTCCCGAAATACGAGGACCAAATAGCGCTCAACATCCAATATGCCAGAAAAGCCTGCCATGCCGGCGGATAACCAAGGGCGCACCCCGATTGGCTGACCTGTCGTCCTCGTCGTCGTTCTTTGTTTGCTGAAAGAAGAGGCGAATCGAAGCCGGACTTGACGCCTCCGGCTGAGTTTGCTACCGATCGCACAATGAACGCGCACATTCAGACCGGTTCCAGCGGGGGGATGCCCGCGCCGCCTGAAAAGCGCTTTCTTATCACTGTCATCGTCAGCGCTTGCGGGCCTTCACTTGTGCCTCCAGGAGCCCCCATGTTTAACCGGAGCTTACCATTGTGAACGGCGCACTCAAGACACTGGTAACAGGCGGCACGGGCGTGGTGGGCGGCGCGCTGGTTCCGCATCTGCTGCGGGAGCGTCCGGACGATCTCGTTCTGCTCGTGCGCGCCGGAAAGACAGGCGACGCGCAAAACCGGCTGGAAGGCATGCTGGATGACTGGAAACGCCTGCCCGACTGGAAGCCCGGAAGCGAGCAGCGACTGACCTGCGTTGCCGGCGACATATCCCAGCCCCTTCTGGGCCTTGACCCTCGTGTCCGGGAAGACCTCGTGCCTTGTCTCGCCGGCATCGTGCATGCTGCCGCCAATGTGAAAATGACTCTTCCGCTGGAAGAGGCGCGAGCCATTTCCTGCGGATCCATGAGGGAAATTCTTTCTCTAGCCGATCAGGCGCGCCAGCGCCGGGGTGTTCCGCCCAAGCTGGACTATGTAAGCACCATGGGCGTGGCCGGACGGCAGCAGGGGCGAATTCCCGAAGCCGAACTCGCGGAGCCGCGGCTTTTTCACAACACATACGAACAGGCCAAGGCGGAGGCGGAGACCGTGCTGTTGAACGCCATGCGCCAGGGACAACCGGCCACGATCTACCGACCCAGCATGATCACAGGCGACTCGCGAACCGGTCAAACCACGCATTTCCAGATTTTCCATTATCTATGCGATTTCCTGTCCGGTCGCCACACGCGAGGCTGGCTGCCGGCAATCCGCGGCTTTTCGCTCGACTTGATTCCGGTGGATACTGTTGCCGCGGCCGTAGCGAAAGGTGGCAGCCAGCCGGATTCTATCGGGAAAATCCTGCATTTAACCTCGGGTGAAAGCGCTCCCGTGATGCCGGAAGATCTTGGCGAACGAATGAGGGTTCTGCTGGCGGATGCCGAGGTGGCCGTGCCGCGCGCGCGCCGGGTCCCGGCGCCGGTCTTCATGGCGACGCTGCGGATCATCAAGCCTTTTCTGCCAAACGCCATGCAGCGGCGCCTGGCGTTTCTGCCCGTGGCGCTATCCTACATGAAGGATCGCCAGATATTTGAAAACACTGTTTCGCGCGCCTGGCTCGAGGCCCTCGGAATCCCATGGCCGCATCCGCGGGATTACGTCGATGCCTCTCTGCGCTACTACATCGCTCAGCGGCTGTCGTCGGCCGCGTAGAGCCTGTCTTCCAGCTTCTCGTGCTTGCTCTGGATAGCGCAACGCCGGACCTTGAGCGTGGGAGTCACAAGCGCCTCCTTCCATCGTGAAGCTGACAGGAAGCTCGGAGGAAGCTCGGGGACAGACGTTGCCCGGTCTGTCGCAGGCGAACTCATGCCCTTCCGGGATACGCTCTGCCTGCGGTTAGGGAAGGCAAGGACTGTTGCGGGGAATGCGAGCGGCAAGAGGCTTGCTCCGCCTGCATCCTGCGCAGAATCAGGACGGCGCCCGCTGCCAGCGAGATCTCCACCGCCAGGAAACAAACCATGAAGATGTTGGGATATCCATCCAGAACAAACCCCAGCATTCGGGAGGTGGCGATGGCCGCGTGGATCATGGCGACGCCGACCATGCCGAACCGTATATGGCCTTTAAGGCAATACAGCAGCCAGAGGCCCGCTCCGATCCCCAGCCCCCCGTTATGCGCCCGGACATCCGTTACCGCGCTCGCGGTAAGCAGCGGCGCACCGGTATAGAGGGGGAAAACGATGTCCGGCGCCAGAACAAAGCCCGCTCCGAACGCAATGAACATCAGACCGACAAACCACAGAAAAACTCTGGCGCATTTCATGTTTCACCCTCCTTTCCCTGTATACGCGGCAGGAGCCGGACATGAACAGAAAAGGTTAGGGCAAGGCGCGCACAATCACGTTGTCCAATCGAAATGCCGTGTTCGCCCGTGTTTCGTGCACGACCAAAGCGATATGTTTGAACGGTTCGCGTATCCGGTATTGCATGTGTTGCCGACCATTGACCGAGACGGTCAATATCTGGTCCTCTACCCTGCAAGTCGTTCGTTGCCATCCGGGACGCAGGGTCAGGGGAGGAACTTTTTCGACTTCTTCGTAGAAAGCGCGCACGGGCAGATCGAACGACGAGAAGAATTCTATACGCAAGGTTTGATCGCCGCTCATGGCTGAATCCCCATACCAATCCCATGACACTTCGAATCTGCCGTGACTCAAGTCTTTGTTCAGACCGAGAAAGGCTGGCGCAGGCGAGCCGTCCGCGAGTGTCGGTAGCAAACAGCTCAGGCCGGCGCTTTGGTCTTTTCCGGCGTTTTCGATCACGGTCCATTCGCCCTGCAGCGGAATCCAATGCGATTGCAAGCCCTGCTCGAAATCGTCTTCAACCAGGATCGTGCCGGGCGGCGTTGCTTTACGCGACACAGAAGCCTGTCGCCCGCCCGCGATGCGCAGGCCGGCGAACTCCATGGCGGCGCCGTCGGCCCGGATCAGGACGCCCGCCTTGGAGCGATTCTGGACCCGCGTGTTCTGCGGGGTGGAAACCCCGGCGGTGGTGCCGGTGAGCGCCGAAAAGGCGAGGTTCGGGTCGCATTCGGAAACGAAATGGACTTCGCGAATCGTCAGGTCGTTGCTGCGGCCGATCTCGAAGTTCTTGCGCATGCGGATCCAGGCGCCTCCGAAAGTGGGCGCGCCGTCCTCGTAATACAATCCGAAATGATCGAAGGGACCGTCATGCCACAGGTCGGGCTTGTCGTCCGCCGGCGGTTCGTCCGCCAGATCGCGATAGAAAAACCCCAGGAATACTTCCATACCCTGCGTCGTATCCGGGCTGAGGAAGCGGAGTCGGCCCTCGATGCGTCCTCGCGTCCAGCGCGGCTTGCCGAACAGGATCAGTCCGCGCTCCGTTCCGTCCTTGCGCAAGATCACATCGCCACTCTCGCGCCGCATGGACCAATGCCCGTACGCCACGGTGTAACGGTCGTACTCCATGGTCGGAGTCGCCCAGGATTCGGCGTTCCGCGCCAGCTCGGCCAGCAGCGCCGCGCCATCTTCGCCCAATACGCCAAGCCAGTCGGGCACGACCGCCTTCGCGCCAACCGTTTCGACTTGGAGCAGCGGACTTGTTCCATCATAGGGCGCCGTGAACGAACGTACGCGCTGCCCCGTACGCAAGACGACGGATGCGACCGCGTTGGATACGCGCGTGGAGCCGTCGAACAGAACCGCCTCGCGGAACGCGCCATTATTGTTTACGACATGAAGACGGGTGCCGAGCACGGCCAGGTCCGTATCTCCGCAGCGCAGAGCAAGCGGCGCCTTCTGCCGCGCCACGTTCAGATACAGCTCGCCATCGAACAGGCGTACGGTCTTCCCGCTGTCGGCCGGGGCGGCAGGCACGGCAACGCGCGTGGATTCGCCCAGCAGCACGGCGCTGCCGTCGGCATATTCGAGCCGCGCATACGAGTTCGGACCGGTACTGTAGACTTGCCCGGACACTTGCACATCGCCAAGCGCCAGAACAAGCTGTGCGCCCGGAAGGCGACCGGTCCGCGTCGCGAACTGCAACGCGCCCACCGCGAACAGCGCCGCCGCGGCCGCCGCCAGCACGACGCGTCCAACCAGGCGCAGGCGGCGGGCCGGGCCTTGCCCCGCCCTTCCCCGGGTCGAATCCATGGCCGCAAACGCCTTGGCAAGCGAGCGTTCGTGATAGAGCAGGCGCGCCAGCGCGAGCCGGGCGTCGGCATCGGCTTGTACGCGGGCAAGCAGGCGGGCGGCCTCCTCCTCGGAAGCCGTGCCGTCGGCGTACTTGCCCATCAGCCTGTACAAGCCGATATCGCTCATGCCGGATGTTCCTTTGTCTTGCGCTGAATGCATTCCACCAGCAGGAAGCGCGAACGGGAAAGCAGCATGTTGGCGGCAGCGTAGGTCTTGCGAATACGGCGCGCGAGATCGGCCAGCGATAGATTCTGGAAATAGCACAGCCGCAGAACGGCCGTCGCCTTTTCCGGCAGCTCGCGCAGGCACGGCTCAAGATGCTCGCGCTCCGATTCGAACAGCGGCTGATTCTCGACCAGCGTGTCGGCCACCTCGTCGGCCAACCGCTCGCACATCTCGGAATTGACGCACACCCGCTGCCGTACCTTGGCTCGCCGCCGCCGATCGCGGATCAGGTTGCGCGCGACGCCAATGGCCCAGGCCACGAAAGGGCGGTCGGGATCATAGGCGGAGAAATTCTTCCACAGCCGGGATGCCAGGTCCTGGAGCGCATCCTCGGCATCCGACGGCGGCACGCCCGCCGCCCGGATATAGGCGTAGATCGAGGCCTGCACCGGAATGAAACATTCCAGAAACCTTTCTTTCGTATCGTTTTCGCTTCCCATGGCCGATCATCTCCGGGCACGGAAAGGATTCCGTTCCTTTCCGTCCTCTTGCATGTATATGACTCGCAGTGAATCTTTGAACAGAAAAAATGAAAAAATCATCCCATTAGCATCTGGAATCATGGAATACAGGAATGAAGGAATGAAGGATTCGGCAACAGAATCCAACCAAGGCGGGCTTCGCCCGCAACCCAGAGGTCGAATCCTCTTGTTTATTGACGCAGCAATCCGGGATTAAGGCGCTAAATCATTTTCCGGGGAAAAGCCCCATCCCCAGCCAAGTCCCGAAAGTCCGCTGTTTTGCCGTTGCCAAACTTGCCTTCGGCGAGGCGGGCGTTCCAGCAAGGCGGCCGCGGTGCGGGCCAAAGCGGCGGCGGGGTCGCATTCCGCCAGTTTTTCGCGCAGGGCGGTCGCCCGTTCGCGGTACGCGGGCATTTTCAGCAACGCCTGCACCGCTGTCTTGACGCGTTGTTCCGTCACTTGGCCGGATCGGATCGTGAGCCCGAATCCCTTGCGTTCGACGGCGCGCATGACATGATACTGGTCGGCATTGTACGGCAGGCCCAGCAGCGGAATGCCGGCGGCCAGGGCATGATAGACCATGCAGGAGCCGCCATTGCAGATCATCGCGTCGGCGCGCTCGGCGCCGGCCGCCGCCGGAATGAAATCGGCGGCGAACACATTGGCCGGCAAAGGAACGTCGGCAGGCAGGCAGCCGGCGGTCGCCAGCAGCACGGTCGCGGGCAGCGCGGCCAAGGCGCGGAGGGTTGTCAGCATGGACTCCGTATCGCCCGACGAGCCGGGCGATACGAAGAGCGCCGGACGGTCTCTTGGAATGCGCGCCCACCATGCGGGCAATCGGCCCTGCGGCGTCCATTGAACGGGCCCGATGCACTCTTCCGTCTCGGACAAGCTCTCGGCGTCGTACAACTCCGGGATGTCCAGGTACAGTGTGCGGTCGCCCTGCGTATAGAGCGCCTGCATCCCGTCGCAGGCAGGCGGAAGTCCGACATCGCGACGGACACGATTGAAGACCCTGCCGGAAACGCGCAAAACGATGGGAAGGGCACACTTCATCAGGAGTTCGGCCAAACGAATCCCGAAAAACCGGATCATCGGATGATCCGGCAATGGCAGAGACCGACGCAGGGCCGGGCTCCAGTGCACATTGCTCAGTTTCACGTGGGGAATGCCTGCCAGTTCCGCCGAGATGGCAAGCGAAAGCCGGAAATCGCCCGCGACGATGTCCGGCTTGAACGCGGCGATCGCGCGCAGATCGTCCTGTACGCAGACGCGGATTTCCCGACGCCGGTAGAGCGGTCGGCCCCAGTAGGCGCGTCTCAAAAAGAGCGCGGAATCTATCGTGGCGACGGGAACATGGCGGATACCGGCGTCGCGCACGGTTTGTCCGTGGCGCGGATCGCAGGCCATGGCGACGGTCCAACCCCGCTTTTGCAGGCCGACAGCCAGTCCAAGCGGGCGCAGCACATGGGCCAGCGTAACGGCTTCGCCGAAAAACAGGATGCGGCGTCCGCTGTCGGTCGGAAATCCCGGCATTTGATTCGGCTTGGCGTTGCTCGCGCGTGGCATGGCGTTGTCCCCCTTCCATGCCATAGATAGCGAAGCCGCCGGGTTTTGTTACAAAACTTGACCAGTGTTTTCACTGGGGCTGCGGGTTGCTGTCGGCTGGCCGTTGCTAGTCCATAGGCCCGCGTGTCATCGGGTCACCCAGTCATCGGGTCGGGGAACGGTGCAGCAGAGGGCCTTGGGACGCGTGAAGCGCAAGCGGCGCCTGCCCGCACGGGCTCCCGTGCGGCCCCGATGGTTTGCTCGTTGCGAACGGCTTGCCGGTTCGTTTCGGGGCGAAGCCCGCCGCGGAAGAGCATAGACCCGTCCTTGGCGCGCGCATAGTCTTTGCCGAACGCAGGTCCGGCGGCCGGGTTGGATTCGGCATTTCGGATTTCCTTTGGATTTCCGTCTCCGCCCTTCGCGCTACGCCGGGACATGTGGGTATTTCGCTTGGCCGCCGTCTTGTCCCGCCGTAGCTGTTCTTGCGGAGGCGGAAGCCCAAGGGGCGAAGGAGGCTCATTCGTCATTTATGGCGCGGTCCCAGGGCTTGTTGCTTGTCCTGAAACGTCGTTAACTAAGCGCCATTCGGGCTTGCCTGACGGGCGGTCATGCGATATGTTTTCGGAATGAAAACAGCAAACAGGCCCTCCGTCGCCATGTCGGCGCCCGAATCCGTCGTTCGGCTCTGCGGGACTTTCACCGAACATCTCGACCATTACAAATCCCAGTCCTACAATGAAACCGAGCTGCGCCGCGAATATCTCGATCCGTTCTTCAAGGCGTTGGGCTGGGACATAGACAACGAGCAGGGCTATGCCGACGCCTACAAGGACGTCGTTCACGAAGACGCCATCAAGATCGGCGGCCATACCAAAGCGCCCGACTACTGCTTCCGCATCGGCGGCGCCCGCAAGTTCTTTCTCGAAGCCAAGAAGCCCGCCGTGGACATTCGCGACGGAACCGATCCCGCCTACCAGCTTCGCCGCTACGCCTGGAGCGCCAAGCTGCCTTTGTCCATTCTTTCCGATTTCGAGGAGCTTTCCGTCTACGACTGCCGGGTCTGTCCCCGGCCGCGCGACAAAGCCTCTACCGCCCGCACGCTCTGCTTTCACTACACCGAATACGCCGGCCGCTGGCACGAACTGGCGGGCGTCTTCTCGCGCGAAGCCGTGCTGCGCGGCTCGTTCGACAAATACGCCGAAAAGACGCGAACCAAGCGCGGCACCGCCGAAGTGGACGACGCCTTTCTCCAGGAAATCGAGCGCTGGCGCGAACTGCTCGCCCGCAACTTCGCCCTGCGCAATCCCGCCCTGTCCGTGCGCGATCTCAACTACGCCGTGCAGAAAACCATAGACCGGCTCATCTTCCTGCGCATCTGCGAAGACCGCGGCACCGAGGACTACCGTCGGCTGCGCTCGCTCGTCAACGGCGCCAACGCCTACCGGCGCATGATCGAACTGTTCCGGCGCGCCGACGAACGCTACAATTCCGGGCTCTTCCACTTCGAAACCGAGAAAGACCGCATCGGCACGCCCGACACGCTCACTCCGGACCTGAAACTCGACGAAAAAATCCTGCAGGACATCATCAAAAACCTGTACTATCCCGAATCACCGTACGAGTTTTCGGTGCTGCCCGCCGACATCCTCGGGCAGGTCTACGAGCGTTTTCTTGGCAAGACCATCCGGCTCACGGCGGGGCATCAGGCCAAAATCGAGGAAAAGCCCGAGGTTCGCAAGGCGGGCGGCGTCTATTACACGCCCAAATACATTGTGGACTACATTGTCGGGAACACCCTCGGCCGCCTGCTCAACGGGCCCGACCCCGAAAAACCCAAGCCGATCAGTTTGGCCCAGGCCGAAAAGATCAAGCTTGTGGACCCCGCCTGCGGGTCCGGCTCCTTCCTGATTGTCGCCTACCAGTACCTGCTCGACTGGCATCGCGACCGCTACACCTTGCATCCCGACACCCTCGAACCCGATCCCGCCCGTATTCGTCGCTACAGCCGGGGCAAATCGCCCAGAATCTACCAGGCGCCCGGCGGCGAATGGAAGCTTGTCACCGCCGAGCGCAAGCGTATTCTGCTCGCCAACATACACGGCGTGGACATCGACTCCCAGGCCGTGGAAGTCACCAAGCTGTCCCTGCTGCTCAAAGTGCTTGAAGGCGAAACCCAGCAGCGCTTGCAGCGCGACTTTTTGGCCGAGCGCCAGCGGATATTGCCCGACCTTTCC
>SLKS01000253.1 GCA_007134465.1 Kiritimatiellia bacterium
CGAGATGGTCTGGGCGCGCCGTTTCGCGATCGTTTATGGCGGCACGGTGCCGGCCGGCGCGGCCGTGCTGGCGGCCTATTTGGCCGGCTTGGCGATTGGCGCGGCATGGCTGGGCCGCCGGGCGGATCGCGCCAGATATCCGCACCGCTTGCTGGCGCTTTTGCCCTGCGGGGTAGGGTGCCTGGCCTTGGCTTCGCTGGCGTTGCCGGTCGTGCTGCCGCGGCTATACGTCTTTAGCGCGCACGAACTCGGTTGGCCGGTCGGGTTCGTTCGCCTGTTGCTGGCCATGCTGACGCTGCTCCCGCCAGCCATTCTGATGGGCGGCATCCTGCCCGCCGCCGTGTGTCGGCACGATGCGGCGGGTGTGACGGGGACGGCTCGAAGCGCCGGCCGGCTTCGTTTCGTCAACTGCGCGGGCGCGGCGGTCGGCGCCTTATGGGCGGCCCTGATTCTTATCCCCGGACATGGGCTGGATTTTACCACGCTGATCGCCGCCGGTCTGTCCTTTGTCGCCGCCGCATGGGTCTGGCTGTTCCGTCCTTCGCCGCGTCAGGGAACCGACGCATCGTTTTCGGCTCGCTCATCCTGCGCGAAGCAGGCTTCTTCCGGTTCGCGTCGGCATTCGATTCCCGGCGAGATTGTTTCGCACATGAGGCGATGGGATCGGTCTTGGACCGTGACGCTGGCGTTTGCGGTCGGCATGTTGACGATGATGACCCAAGTGGCCCAGTTTCGGGCGGTTTCTTTTCTGACCTCCGGCACATTGGCCTCCTTTGCGATTGTCTCCGCCGTCTATATCGCGGGATTGGGTCTGGGCGCCGCTTGCGGCAACGGACTCTTGCGGATTGGGGGAGAAAAAGGCGTTTCCGTTTTGCGGGCGATCGCGCTGGCATGCGCCGGAGCGGGCGCGGCCTGGTCTCTGCCATGGCTGACCCGTATGCGCGGGGAGTTGGCCGGGGCCGATCATGCCGTGCTGGCCGCCGTTTGGCCGCTTCTGCCCGCCGCTCTGGCTTTGGGCGTTCTTTTCCCTATGCTTGTGGCCGGGTTCGGGGCGGCCGACGACCGGCGCGGGCAAGCTGTCGGCACTGTGTCGGCCGCGCTGGAGGCGGGTTCGGTGACCGGTCCCGTACTGGTGGCGCTCTGGATTCTTCCCGTTCTGGGAACCTATCGCACGCTGGCCGTCGCGTCGGGCGCCGCGCTGGCCCTGGCCTTGCTGGATCTGTTGCTCGGTTGGCGCAGCAGGCGCGCCTTGGCGATCGGCGCGGCCGTGACAGTCTTGGCGGGCGTGCTGGCCGTGCGCGGTCTGATCGTGGCCGGCCGAACGTCCTTGTACCGGATATCCGTGCTGGAACAAGTCGAGCGCGATGCCGGCCGCAACGCGCGAATCCTGGTGTTGCGCGAGGGGTTGGAAGGCGTAGTATCGGTGGCTGGCGCGTGGCAGGCCCAGGAAGGCCGCGAATTGCGCTTGCTCTATCTCGGCCGCAAGATGCAGTCGGAAGATTCCACGCCCTGGCGCCGGATCGAGGCGAGCATGGGCGCGTTGCCGGCTGTCCTGACGGACGCCGAAGGCGGACGCGCTTTTCACATCGGGCTGGGCTCGGGCCGAACGGCTGCGGCCGCCGCGGCCGTCGCGCCGGCGCGGCAGGTGCGCGTTGCCGAACTGGCGCCGGGCGTCATCGAGTTCCTGCCGTTCTTTCATGAAGCCTTGCCGTTGCCGTTCGAAACGCTGGTTGGCGAAGGCCGTTCCCTGCTGGCGGCGGAACGGACCGGGCTCGATGTCATCGTTACGGACATCGTGTTTCCGGAATCGGCCGGCGCAGGCGCATTGTTCAGCGAAGAATACTTCCATTTGGCGCGCTCGCGCTTGTCGGATGAAGGCCTGTTCATGCACTGGCTGCCGTTATGGCAGATGGCGCCGGATGCGTTTCGCTCGACGGTCCGCGCGTTTCTGAACGTGTTCCCTGAAGCGACATTATGGGCGGTCAGTCTGAATCCCGGCCGTCCGTTGGCGGGATTGGTCGGATGGCGCGGCGACACGAATATTTTCTTCGATCAGGAGCGGATGGCGCGGCGGCTGGAACAGGCGGGAGACGCGCGCGCGCTGCTCGAGGAATTGGATTTTGATCGGCCCGAATCGGTGTGGGCGCGGTTCGTGACGGATGCCGAAGGACTGGCCCGGCTGGCGGCCGATCGCGAACCGTCCACCGACAATCGTCCGTTCGCCGAGTTTTTCGGGGCCGGAGAAGCGTATCGTAATCCCGGTTCGGAAAATACGGGGCTGATGCTGTCGGTATGGAAAGACGCGTTGCCGACCGTCTTGGCCAGTCGGCGGGAACCGGATGTCATGGGGCCGCCGGCGCCGGATGTTTTCGAGCGGGCGCGCCGCTTGCGCGCGGCGCGGCGCGCGTTGGCCGAGATTCATCTCGAATTGGCCCAAGTCGTGCTGAACGACTGGAGTCCGGGCCGGGTGTTGCCGTTGGCCGAACGATTGCGTCAGGCTCATGCGCAGGCGCCGCGCGATCAGGAAATCGCCTATGAATTGTGGGATTTGCTAGGCGACATTTCCGTCTCGGCCTTCGAATCGCGTCAGATGGATTTGGCCCGGACAACTTTGGAGGAAGCGCTGAAGATCGGGCCGCGCCGCGATTTCATGTTGCGGCGGTTGGCCCTGGCCAAGGCCATTGGCGGAAAGCCGGGCGACGGCCTGGACGAGGCGCGGGAGGCTTGTCGGCTTGCGCCGGACAACCCGGCGAACTGGCGTACGCTTCAACAGGTTGCGCTGTCGGCCGGCGAGCATGCCGAAGCGGAGCAAGCCGCCGCTCGGGCCGGCGCTTTGCCGAATGCGGGACGTGCTGCCGATCAACGCAATTCTCCGTAGAAAACCAACGTCGTTAATCCAAAAAAAAGC
>SLKS01000268.1 GCA_007134465.1 Kiritimatiellia bacterium
CATTGACGCCGCCGGCCTGCGCGCAAGCGACAAGGGCGCTTCGCTGCAACCGCGACTGGCCGGCCCGCGCTTCCGTTTCGACTTCTTCGACGTGGAACTCGACTACGGCCCCGCGCCCCTTATCCGCAACGACGAACCCAAGACGATCAAAGTCACGGTCCGCAACACGTACCGAGTTCAGGCCAATCTGTCTCTGCGCTGGCATTGGCCGGCGGGCTGCGAAATTGCGCCGGGCATGGATACCGTGCTTTCCAGCGTCCCCGCCTGGCTGGGACCGGCCACGTCCGCGACCTTCACCGTGCGGACCGAGCGCGTGACCGGCGCCGCTTTGCGCGGCGTTCTGGAACTGACCGTCGAAGGCAGGCCGACCGCCATGCTCGTACCGGTCGTGTTGCTGAACGGGAACGCGCAATGAACACACGCGAACGCTTTCGCGCCATCATGAGTTTCCAGCCGTTCGACCGCCTGCCCCTGCTCGAATGGGCGGGCTGGTGGGACAAAACCATCGAACGCTGGCATGGCGAAGGACTGCCGGCGAATCTGACCGAGCGCTATGCCATCTGCGAACATTTCGGACTCGATCTCTACAAGCAGGAATGGTTCCCCGTTTGCGCCCCCGATTGTCCGCAACCGGCCGCGCATGGAGCCGGACTCGTCGCCACGGAAAACGAGTACGAACGGCTGCGACCTCGTTTGTTTCCCTCCCGCCCGGTCCGTCCGGAGAAATGGAACGTCTGGGCGCGCGAACAGGAACAGGGCAAAGCGGCGCTCTGGTTCTCCTTCGACGGCTTTTTCTGGTTTCCGCGCCGCCTGCTGGGCATCGAACGGCACCTCTACGCCTTCTACGACCAGCCCGAACTCCTGCACAGGATGAACAACGATCTGGCCGATTGGATGCTGCGCGTTATCGAACAAGTCTGCGCCGTTTGCACGCCCGATTTCATGACGTTCGGAGAAGATTTGAGCTACAACAACGGCCCCATGCTGTCCAAAGAACTGTTCGACGAGTTTCTTCGTCCCTATTACGACAGAATCGTGCCCGATCTGCGCCGGCGCGGCATCCTGGCCATCGTGGATTCCGACGGCGATGTCGCCGTCCCCGCCCACTGGTTCGAGGAAGCCGGGCTCGACGGCATCCTGCCGCTCGAACGGCAGGCGGGCGCGGATATCGGTTGCCTGCGCCAGAAGCATCCCTCCATGCGTTTCATCGGTCACTTCGACAAGATGACCATGAACAAGGGCGAAGAGGCCATGCGCGCCGAATTCGAGCGCCTGCTGCCCGTCGCGGCGCGCGGCGGATTTCTGATCGCCTGCGATCACCAGACGCCGCCTGGCGTATCCTACGACAACTACCAAACCTATCTGACCCTGTTCAGGGAATACGCCGCCAAAGCCGGCGCCATGTCCGGGAACGAACCCAAGCCAAGGAGCACGCGATGAATAAAACCTTTCTGAAAACGTTTCGTCAACCGGGCACGGAATTCCGCGGCGCGCCGTTCTGGGCATGGAACGGCGCTCTGGAGCCGGACGAGCTGCGCCGCCAAATCCGGCTCATGCATCGCATGGGTCTCGGCGGTTTCTTCATGCATTCGCGCGTGGGCCTGAACACGGCCTATCTGTCGGACGAATGGTTCGAGTGCGTCAAGGCGTGCGTGGACGAAGCCGACAAGCTCGACATGAAAGCCTGGCTCTACGACGAAGACCGCTGGCCATCCGGCGCAGCCGGCGGCCTCGTCACGCGCAACCCGGCCTACCGCGCCCGTCGCGTACGCGCGGAAACCATTGCCGATCCCGCCCGCTTCGCCTGGACGCCGCAAACGGTCGCCGCCTTCGTCGCCCGGCTGGACGGTCCGATCGCCCGCCAGGTGCGCGCTCTTTCGAAAACTGGCGCTCGCCCAAGGCTGGATAAAGGCGAAACAATCGTCCGTTTCGCGGTCGAAATCGATGCGTGTAGCGACTGGTACAACGGCCAAACCTATCTCGACACCTTGAACCATGCGGCCGTGCGCGAATTCATCAAGGTCACCCATGAACGCTATCGAAAGGAAATCGGAGCGCGGTTCGGCAAGCGTGTGCCCGGCATTTTCACGGACGAACCGAATCATGGCCGTTTCCTGTCGTTCCCCGGCCAAATCCCGCGCCCGCAAGCGCCCTGGACAGAAGCGCTGCCCGCCGTGTTCAAGCGCCGGTACGGCTATGATCTTCTGCCGAAACTGATGGACGTCTTCTTCGACGTGGACGGCCTCGATATTTCCAAGACGCGCTGGCAGTTCCACGATTGCGTCACCCATCTGTTCGTGGACGCTTTCGCGCGGCAAATCGGCGAATGGTGCGAAAAGAACGGACTGCAACACACCGGCCACGTGCTGGCCGAGGAAACGCCGGGCAGTCAAAGCTGCCTGGTCGGCAACGCCCTCCGCTTCTACGAACACATGCAGGCGCCGGGCATGGACATTCTCACCGAACATCGGCGCGAATACGATACGGCCAAAGGCGTCAGCTCCGTCGCGCGCCAGTTCGGAAGAAAATGGCGCCTGACCGAAACCTACGGCTGCACGGGCTGGGATTTTCCGTTCTTGGGCCACAAGGCGATTGGCGACTGGCAAGTCGCGCTGGGCATCAATTTGCGCTGCCAGCATCTGGCCTGGTACAGCATGGAAGGCGAAGCGAAACGCGACTATCCGGCCAGCATCTTCTACCAGAGCCCATGGTGGGAAACCTATCGCAAAGTGGAAGACTATTTCGCCCGCGTCCACGCCGTCATGACCCGCGGCAGGGAAGTGCGCGACCTGCTGGTGATCTGGCCGATCGAAAGCGTCTGGGTCGCGAACCGGATGACAACCGGACCGGATCCGAAAATCGAGCGCATGGATACCGAACTGATCGCCCTGCGCGATTCCCTGCTGGTCGCCGCGCTGGATTTCGATTACGGCGACGAAGACATCATGGCCCGGCACGGCCGCGTGCGGCGCGAGCGCGATGGCGCACCGCGCCTGCGCGTGGCGCAGGCCGACTACAAAGCCGTGCTCGTGCCGCGCCTTACGACGATTCGTTCCTCCACGCTGCGCCTTCTGCAACGGTTCAAAGCCGCGGGCGGCACGGTCGTGTTCGCCGGCGCTCCGCCCGCGCATGTGGATGCCGAACCCTCTCCGGCTGCGGCCGCATTCGCGGCAACGTGCCCGCGCGTCCCGCAACGCGGCCCGGCCGTGGCCGCCGCCGTGGAACAGGCTGCGCGCCGAATCGCCATTGCCGACGGCGACGGCAAGCCGCTCGGTCCGACTCTGCACCTGTTGCGCGAAGACAAGGACGCTTACTATCTGTTCGTTTGCAATACGGGCGAAGGCCGCGGACAGGGCGATACTTTCCGGATCGCCCCGCGCATTGCGACCCCATCCATGATTCGCGACAAGCGCGCCGCCTTCCCCGACGTGCGCATCCGCGGGCTTGGCGACGCGAACGGCCGTCCGCTCGAACTCGATCCGGACAGCGGCGCAGTCTATACGGCCCGCGCCGCGCGCCGTGACGGCGCATGGGAAATCCGAACGAGCTTGCCGCCGCAGGGCAGCCGTCTGTTTGTCGTGCCCAAACGCGCATCCCGAAGCGCGCTGCCGCCGGAACGCAAAGCAGGCAAGCTCCTGCGCCGAACGAAACTTGCGCCGAAAGACTGGGACATTCGCCTCTCGGAAAGCAATGTGCTCGTTCTCGACCGGCCGCGTTATCGTGTCGGAACCCGTCCTTGGAAAAGCGAAGAGGAAATTCTTCGGGTGGACACCCATGTCCGCGAGGCGCTCGGCATTCCGCCGCGCGGCGGACGCATGGTCCAGCCTTGGGCCAGAACGAAATCGGCGAAACCCAAACGGATCGGCGTCACGCTGCAATACGCGTTCGGCGTTGAAACCATGCCCGGGGGCCCGCTCTTCCTCGCCCTGGAACGCCCGGACACGTTCGCCGTCTCGCTCAACGGTCGGCCTGTGGCCATGGATGCCGAATCCGGCTGGTGGTGCGACCGGTCGCTGCGCAAGATTCCGCTCGACCCCGCCCTGCTGCGTCCGGGCCGCAACGAACTGACCCTGACCTGCGATTACGCCGAGAATCATCCCGGCCTCGAAATCGCCTATCTGCTCGGACCGTTCGGCGTGCGCCTGAACGGAACGGACGCCACCCTGGTCCGCCTGCCTGCGCGGCTCGCCATCGGCGACTGGACCCGGCACGGGCTGCCCTTCTATTCCGGCTCGGTCGGCTATGCCCGAACCATCGCCCCGAAACTGCGCAAGGGCGAACGGCTCTACGTACAGATACCCGATTATCGCGGCGTGGGCCTGCGCGTCCGGGTCAATGGCGTCTCCGCCGGAGTCATCGCCTGGGAGCCGAACGAATTGGATATCACGGACCTGCTCGCCGCGGGAACCAATCGGCTCGAAATCGAAGTCCTCGGCCACCGCCGCAACTCGCATGGGCCGCTGCACCATGCCAAGCGCTGGCATTACTGGACGGGACCGGGCCAGTTCAAAACGCGCGACCGCGAATGGTCCGACGCCTACAGCCTCGTCCCCTGCGGACTCATGGCGCCGCCCGTACTGGCCATCAAGAAATAGAACGGCCGGCGGAAAGGACATCCGACACTCATGGCGCTCGGGGGAACCGAACCGTTCTCCCTGCCTTTGTGCTTTCGTCCTCGTCGTCGTTCTCGCACTCGTCCTCGATGCCTCTTGCCTTCTTTGCCGAGTACGAGAAGGAGAATCGCTCGCTCCGCTCGCCGAGGACGAGGACGATTCGCTCTGTCATCCTTCCTTCATACATTTCGCTGATCTGCGCTGCGGATGGAGACAGACATCGGCAAAAGCATCGGAATTTTGCATTTGCCAACCCCCGCGCAACATGCTTGTATCTCCGGCAAGTCCCTGTCGGACGGAATGCCGACAGGGCCGCCTTTTCACCGCGGGCGCCGCCCGTTCAACCCGACTGGACATTATGAAAGCGCAACTCATTGCCTGTCGGCCGGTTCGCCTGGCCGCATTCCTGCTGATCCTGTTCGCATGGCCGCGTTTCCGTGCGGAATCGTCCGAGGCTGGGCTGGCCCGCCTGGACTTCCGCGAGGTTGTCCGCGAATCCAAGGACAAAGTCTTTCCGACCCTGCTCTTCATCAAGGGCGTGCGCGAGGGCATGGAACACGGCCGGAAAGATTCGCGCGAAGTGGCCGGCAGCGGCGTGCTGATTTCCGCGTGCGGCGAAGCGCTCACCAACTGGCACGTGGTTGACCGCGCCCGCGATATACGCTGCATGCTCTACGACGGCCGCGCCTTCGACGCCGTTCTGGTCGGCTCCGACAAGGACACCGACCTGGCCTTGCTTCGTCTTCAGCTTCCCGAAGGAACCCCGCCTCTGCCCTACGCCCGGCTGGGCGACTCGAACCGTGCCACCGAAGGCGATTTCGTCATGGCCATGGGCGCGCCCTGGGGCCTGTCCCGTTCCGTCTCGATCGGCATCGTCTCCTGCGCGCGCCGCTACCTGCCCGGCCGCAGCGAATACAGTCTCTGGCTCCAGACCGACGCCTCCATCAGTCCCGGCAATTCCGGCGGCCCGCTGATCAACACCGACGGCGAGATCGTGGGCATCAGCGCGCTGGGCGTCCTGATCGGCGGCGATACCGGGTTCGCCATTCCGTCCGCCGTTATTGCCGACATTCTGCCCGCCATGCGCGAACACGGCAGCGTGCACTGGACCTGGACAGGCCTCGACCTGCAGCCGCTGCGCGATTTCAACCGCAACGTCTATTTCGAATGGGATACCGGCGTGATGATCGCCGGCACGGCGCCGGAAAGCCCGGCGCGCCGGGCCGGCATTGCCACCGGCGACCGCTTGCTGACCGTCAACGGCAAACCGCTCGTCGCCCTCGGCGAAGAGGATCTGCCCGATATCCGGCGCCTCCTGGGCCTGCTTCCCGCCGATAAGCCAGCCCGCTTCGAATTCATGCGACAGGCCAAGCGGCTCGAGATCGAGCTTGTTCCGCTGGCCAAAGGTCAGGTGGAAGGCGAGGAACTCGATTGCCCGCGCTGGGATTTCACGGCAAAAGCCATCAATCGCTTCGACAACCCAGACCTGTTCTTCCATCGGCAGCAAGGCGTTTTCGTGTACGGGATCAAGCGTCCGGGCAACGCCGCCAACTCGGGACTCGCTCAACGCGACATTCTGCTGAGAATCGGCGACCGCGAGATCAACGATCTCGACGACGTGCGTCAGGCTCACACGGACGCCTTGGCCGGATTGCCGGGCACGCATCGCGTACTGATCTCCGTTCTGCGCAACGGACGCATGCACCAGCTCGTGCTCGATTATTCGCGAGATTTTCAAAGGAAATAATCGGTTCATCCGGATTCATCCATGCACCTGCAAGGAATTGGACTCGTTTTTTGCGGCGGACGCGGCACAGCCGCGCTTGAACAGCGGCTTGCCGCGCCCTGGCTGCCCCCCGTCCCCCTGCCCGTACCCGAACGCGACACCGCTGTTCCTGCCTACGCCATTCCCGCCGAAGCGCTGGCCGACAAAACCGCGCTGAAAGCCATGCGCCGTGCCGACCGATTCGGCAAGATGGCCACGCTCGCCGCCTGGGACGCCTGGCACGATGCCGGGTTTGCCGAGCTCGACGAACCGGCGCTGGCGCGTACCGGCATCGTGCTCGGCTCCGCGCTGGGCCCCCACGTCACCACGTTCCGGTTTCTGGACGACATCCTCGCCTTCGGCGATGCGGAAGTCTCCCCTACCGCCTTCTCGCATTCCGTGCACAACGCCGCCGCCTCCTACATCGCCACGCGACTTGGCATACGGGGCCCCTGCCTCACCGTGACCGATTTCCATTTCAGCCTGCCCTACGCCTTGCTGCAAGCGCAAGCCTGGATCGCCGACGGCCGTTGCGACCGCGCGCTTGTCGGCACGGCCGACGAACTGGGAACGGTCATGGCCTATATCGCCCGCCACAAAATGCGCATACCCGACGACGGCCAGATCCGGCCCGACGCCTTCGCCAGCCGCCCCGCCGCCGTGCCCGGCGAAGCCGCCGTCTTCTTCGCGCTGGCCGCCGAACCCGCCTCGCGCGCATACGGACGCATAGAAGCCGTTGCCCTGCCCGATCCCGACCCGGCGCCGCCGCCAGCCGACAGGCTCTATTACGACGCCAACGGTCTGCTCGCCGACGAAGCGCCTTATCGCGACCTCTGCGAGCGGGCCAAGGAATCCGGCGCCGCCTGCCGTTCCCTTGCCGACCGGTTCGGCAGTGTCCCCAGCGGATTTTCCCTGCATCTTGCCGCCGCCGCGCTGGCGCTGAAGCAGCCCGCCCCGCCCAACCGCGTCGCCTGCCTCAAACTCAACGGCCGCCGTCAGCGCGCGACAATCGTTTTGTCTCCTCATGCGTAAACCGTTGCGTTCCCCTGCCATGCGCGAATCAGCAGCGAAACCTGATTGAGCGTCGAATGCGCGATGACAACGAATTTCTGTTTGCCAACCGCGCGATCCTGTGCAACGGTCGTCGTCCCGATTAATTGCCGATCTCCGTAGACTCGCTACGCTCGCCAACGGTGGCTTGGCAAGCGAAGCGATCTCGGGAACAGGAGGCTGCCCCATGAAAAGCCCTATGCTGCCTGCCGACCACCAGGCGGCCGTGCGTCGCGCACTGGACTTGGGCCGGAGCGGAGATCCGCAGACTCTTTCGGAAGCGGTCGCGATGCTGCGACTGCCCTCGAACGAGGTGCAGCGGCTGGCGGTTTCGGCCATCGGGAAACTGGTCGAGTTCGGTGCCGATGCCGACATCGCGGTTGCCGCGCTGGCGCCGTTGGCACGAAAAGCGCGCCACCCGCAAACACAGCAGTATGCCATTCGCGCCTTGAGAAAATGCGGACCGGCAGCCAAAAACTGCGTGCAGGACCTTCGCGACGTCGCTCGCAACCCGGCTCCGCGCGACTATGTGCGCGCGGCCGCCGCTACGGCAGCCGATGCCATCGAGCAGGCGGCAAAAGACCAATTGTCCGGGGTCAAGCGCCGTTGCCAGCGCTGCAACGCTATCGTCTCGGACGACGAGTTCGCCCGTTCGGACCAATCGTTCCAGCGCGTGTTCTGCGACAGATGCTTCGACGAAGTGTTCCTGGAACGACGCAATTTCGAAACCCAGGTGGAACTGAACAAGACCATCGAGGCGCGCGACGGCACGGTGGTGCAGTCGGACGGCGAACGGCGCATCGCCGAATGGCTGACCGCCCATGGACTTGCCTATCGCTACGACGCCAAATTCCGCATCATCGGCGATTTCCAGATTCGGCCGGACTTCTATCTGCCCGAACTGGATGTCTACGTCGAATACTGGGGACTGAACACGCCGCAATACAAGATGAGCATGTACAAGAAGCAAACGCTGTATCAACAGGAGGGCAAGCGGTTGATCTCTGTTTATCCGTCCGACTTGCAGCGGCTTGACACCCTGCTTACGTCGAAGCTGAAACTGTTCGGCTATGCCATCGGCCAGAGCTAGCCCCCAAAGCGATCTCCAAGCCCCTTTCTCACGGCAGATTGGCGAGCGTAGCGAGTCAATCGGACACTTATGAAACGGGCACAACAGAATGGCGAAATGAAAACCTTGCTTGTCACATCGCAAACGACGTTTGCGCCCATGAATTACGACGGGCTGGTCGCGGAGCTGGCGGCCTGTCCGCAGATCGGCGGCCTGCTGATTCTCGCCAACCGCAACGCGAGCCTGCTGCTCAAGGCGTTCTGGCTGATCGGATGCGGAGCCTGGCGGCTGGGAACCGCCCTGCTGGTCAACGCGGGCCCCGCCTCGCGCCGCCGCCGTCGCGCCGCCTTTGCCGCCTGCGGCAAGCCGGTCTGGGAGCTGGCCTCGATCAACAGCCCGGCCGCAACCGAAACTGTCGCGGCCAACGGGTTCGATCTGGTCCTGAACGCGCGCACGCGCAAGATCTACAAGGAGCCCATGCTGACAGCCCCGCGCCTGGGCTGCATCAACATTCATCACGGGTTGCTGCCGGAACAGCGCGGGACGATGTGCGATTTGTGGGCGCTGAGCGAAGGGCGGCCGGCCGGATTCTCCATTCACGTCATGACGGCCGGAATTGACGAAGGCGGCATCCTGGCCCGCGTCGCGGTGTCGGACGGGCAGGATCGCCATTATCCGCGATACCTGCGGCGCGCATGCGGCGTGGAGGCGCGGGAGGTCGCGCGCGTGCTGCGTGAAATCGAAACGACGGGCCGGCCAACCGTGCAGCCCAACCCGGCCCCCGAGAATCTGACGATGCGGCGCAACCCGGATCGCCGTCAACTGCGACGCATGATCCGCAGCGGCATGCGCCTGTAACAGGAGGCACCATGAACCTATCCGACCGACGCATCGGCTATCAGCCGGGCCGATCCGTCCGCAACAACGTGACCCAGTACATTCGCGACAACGGAGACGCTTTTCCGGATCGGCCGGCGCTGCGCTGGGTCGAGCCGGGCGATCTTGCCGCCTGGGACGGATCGGCCGCGCAACCGATGCCGCATCGCGCCATCGCGTATGGCGCATTCGCCGACGGCATGGACTCGCTCGCGGGCGGTTTGCATGAACTGGGCATACGGGCGGGCGACCGCGTGATCGTGTTCTTGCCCATGGGTGTTCCGATGTACACGGCCATGTTCGCGACGCTGAAGCTTGGCGCGATCGCGGTATTCCTGGACTCGTGGGCGCGACGCGCGCATCTGGG
This sequence comes from Kiritimatiellia bacterium, assembly GCA_007134465.1. Lineage (GTDB taxonomy): Bacteria > Verrucomicrobiota > Kiritimatiellia > UBA8416 > SLMC01 > SLMC01. Next base: position 9,741 of record SLKS01000268.1, read on the forward strand.
CGCCAGCGCCGCCTGCGTGAAGCCTGCCGCCATGATCAGCCATCGCGCCGCTTTCGACCTGGTGCGGACGATGCCCGAGTTTCAAACGCTGCGCCATGCGATCGTCGCCGGCCCCGACCGCGACAAGACCCGCGAAACGCAACTGGAATCGCTGTTCCAAAGCGCCGCCCGGCCGCCAACCGCCGCCGTGGCCTCGGAAGACACGGCTCTGATCACCTTCACCACCGGCAGCTCCGGCACGCCCAAAGGAGCCAACCGGACGCATCGCTTCCTCTGCGCGCAGCACGAGGCGTTGAGCGAGGTTCTTCCCTATGTCCCCGCCGATGTGGACATGCCGGCCTTTCCCATATTTTCTCTCAACAATCTGGCCAGCGGCGCGACCACGCTGCTGCCGGCAGTGGACCTGGCCCAGCCGAGCGATCGCGATGCGGCCGCCATGGTAAACCAGATTCGGCACGAACAGGCGACCTGCGCAACGCTGTCGCCGGCCATGCTGCGCAATCTTGCCGCCTATTGCGCCGGGCTGGGGCTGGCCCTGCCCTCTCTGCGCCGGGTGGTCTCCGGCGGAGCCGCGATCAGCCGGGACAATGTCCGCGCCTTCACGGCCATAGCTCCGAACACCGAACTGTGGGTGCTCTACGGTTCCACCGAAGTGGAGCCGATGGCGCATATCGAGGCACGCGCCATGCTGGCCGCCGACGCGCACGACGACCCGGAACTGATGGACGAGGGCGTCAATGTGGGCCGCATCCACGAAGGCCTGCGCTACAAGTTCATCCGCATCGTGCGCGAGCCCATCGAACTGGACGGGCGCGGCTGGACGCCGCTCGAACTGCCGGCCGGCGCCATCGGCGAATTCGTCGTGAGCGGCGATCATGTCTGCCGGGACTACTTCAACAACGAAGACGCCTTCCGGAGAGCCAAGATCGTGGACGCCGACGGCCGCGTATGGCACCGGACCGGCGATCTGGCACGCCTCGACGAAGCGGGCAATCTCTGGATTGTCGGCCGCATCCATAACGCCATCGAACGCGACGGCCGCTACCTGTTCCCGGTCCGCGCCGAGGCGCTCCTCCATCGCTTCCCGTTTGTCAAGCGCGGCGCGTTTCTGGGCATGCCCGACCCGGCCCTCGGCGAGGCCGCCGTCGCCGCCGTGACACTGCGGCCCGACAGCGCCGAACCCGAACAGGCCGCACGCGAAATCCGGCGCGTGTTCGCCAAGAACGGCATTCCGCTCGACGCCCTGTACCAAATAGCGGATATTCCTATGGACCCGCGCCATCATTCCAAGGTGGAATACGACGCGCTGCGCGAGCGCATCGCCGCAGCCGGAAAGGAGGCGCGGCTTGGCGACCCCGCACCCTGAAGCCGCTCTCTCGCCGCCGCATGCGGCGCCTATCAACTGCTGTTCTACACCCTGCTGACCTGGCAGCTCAGGTAGGCAGCATGCAAACAGTAATCAGTGAGCAGTGAACAGTTATCCGTGCAGCGGCACCGATGGAACCGGTGGTATGAGGAAGGCCCATAAGGCGGGCTGCGCCCGCAACCCAGAAGGCGGAGGTCGAGTAGAAGGACAGCGCATGCAATGTTAGGCGGAGGGTTTCCGATTC
>SLKS01000056.1 GCA_007134465.1 Kiritimatiellia bacterium
CGTCAAGGGTTGTCGCTATACTCTTGGTATGCGACTCCCTTGACAACGCCGCCAGCGGGGCAATATCGCCGCCCGTTTGCAAGCCGCGAACACGACACACGCCGGAACGGCGGCCCACGACCCTCTCTGTCAAAGCCCACGACCTATCGCTCGTAACGGTAGAACCTCTTCCATTCTCACCGGCAGAGCCGGTGGATTAGTCAGGATAATGATAGCTATTCTGAAAGCAGTGCGACAGGCAGGGGAGGGGCGGCGCTGCGGCGCGCGCGTTCGGCGTCGTGCAGACGCCGCAGACCGGGATAGATGCGGAAGGCCAGCCAGCGCATCAGCCGGTCGCGAAGCCGGGTTCTCCCGAAACGGAAGAACCCGCGGTCGTAGCGCTTGCCGTAGGGATCGAAATAATAACTGTGCGGGACCGCGCGCAGCCCTTCGCGCTTGAGCAGAACGCGCATGACTTCCGTGGCCATGATGCCCGAACAGATCATGATGGCCGAAATCAGCGCTGGCCCCTTCTGCCGCTCGAAATCCACTTTCGCCGCGTTCATGTGCTTGCTCTTCGGCATTCTCGGAAGCAGCCCGACCCCGAAACAGGCCAGCCGCTCGGCACGGGTCATGCCGGGCCGTATCCCGAAATAGCGGTCGAAACTCATGCCGTCGGGCGCGAAAATCTGCACGGAACTGCCGTAGCCGACCGGCCCCGCCGTAATGGCGTGCAAGCCCTTCTCGCGCGCCTTGGCGAAGACCATGCGGCGAACGTCTATCTCGAAGAACTCGATGCCGTCCACGACAATGTCGGCCCCCTCCAAAAACTCGTCAATGTTGCTCTCGTCAATGGCCACGGGAAACACGCGCACGTTCGCGCAAGGATTGATGCGTCGCACGGTCTCGGCCATGACTTCCGCCTTGTTGCGTCCAAGCGTGTCGCAAAATGCCCCCGCCTGACGATGCAAGTTGACGATGTCGAACGTGTCCGGATCGGCAATGACGAAGTTGCCGACACCCAGCCGGGCCAGCGCCAGCAAATGATGGCCGCCCGCCGCGCCCATGCCGACAATCGCCACCGTGGCGTTGCGCAGGATTTCCTGCTCGCTCTCCTCTACCAGTCCAATGTTGCGCGAGGTGGCTTCGGCATAGAATTCGTTGTCGGTTGCGTTCATGGCAGGCCCTTTCTCTTCCCTGTTCCCCTATGTATGCTTCGCAAGCTGTTCATTGCCCGTTTTTTTTTCAGCAATCCCCTTGACAACAGACCGACTGGTCTGTATGTTGCGGGTATGAATGAAAAAAGCGAAACGGGCGGGGAGGCGCGACAGGCGAAGCGCGAGGCGCTGATCGAGCGCGCGGCAGCGATATTCGCGCGCAAAGGCTATCGTTCGTGTGGGGTGCAGGAGTTGATCGGCGAGCTGGGGCTGAGCAAAGGCGGTTTCTATTGGTATTTTTCCTCGAAAGAGGATTTGTACCGGGAAATCTGCCGCGCGCAGTGTCGTCGTCACCGCGAGATTTTTTTGGAGTTGCTGGCGAACGAGATGCTGGACACGGACATGGCGTTGGCCGTAACGCGGCGAATGCTCGACTGGTTTCTGGATCGTCCGGACGACATGCGGCTGATCATGGATTTTCATCACGAGAGCCATACGCCGGCTATTCGCGAGGAGTTGAGCCGTTTGGATCGGGATTGGACGCGAATTCTGGCCGATGTGATCGAGAAGCTGGCCGCGAAAGGGCTGATTTGTAAGGTCGCTTCGTCGGAAGACCTGGCACGGCAATGCCTGGTGTTTTTTCACGGGGTGCTGTTGCTGTACGGAGCGCAGGGCGACAAGTCGGCCGTGCACGAGGCGTGGAACTTGTTCTTGCGTCGTATGTTTTTGAGCGATCAAGTCCGGCGGGAGGGAGTATGAGCCGCGATCCCGGGATAGTCGAGCGCTGGATTCTGGCGCTGTCGGGGTTTGGCCTGAAACGGTCGAGGACGGCGCTGGCGCTCTATGCGACGGCGCTGGTTCTGGCGGCGACGGGCGCGGCGCGGGTGGGTTTCAACGCAAGCGTGGACGTGTTTTTCGATCCCGACACGCATTCCTGGATTCGCGGCAAGGAAGTGACGCGCCAGTTCGCAGCGGAAGAGCAGGTGGTGGTGGCGTTGCATGGGTCAGATATGTTTACGCCGGAGACCCTGGCGCTGATCGGGCGGCTGACCGAACGTTTCGAGGATCTGGATCATGTGGACGACGTGATCAGCCTGACGACCGTGAACGACATTCGGGGCGACGACAACGCGTTCCATGTGGAGGCGCTGGTTGGCGAGGATGCGTTGTCGGATGCGGCGGCCTTGCGCGAGATTCGGGAACGGGCGCTAGCGAATCCGCTTTTCGCGAAGAACGTGATTTCCGCGGACGGCCGGACGGCGGGGATACTGGTGGATGTCGAGGAGATTCCGGGTTCGGACGGATCGGAGCGGCAGACGCTGGTGGCCGCCATGCTGGCCATACTGGACGAGGAAGTTCCGGCGGGCGTTTCCGCGCATGTGAGCGGCAACGGGGCGATCGAATTCTATTACAGCCATTACATGCAGGGGGATCTGGAGCGGTTTCTGCCGTTGGCGCTGGTTCTGATGGTGGCGGTGCTGCTGGTGGCGTTCCGCCAGGCTCGGCTGGTGGCGTTCCCGATGATTGTGATCGGCGTGGCGTTGGTTTTCTCGCTGGCGTTCATGCGCGTGGTCGGATTGAAGATCAACAATGCGACGGTGATCGTGCCGCCGATCATTCTGGCCGTTGCGTTGGCGGGCGCGGTTCATTATGTGGCAAAGGCCGTGCGGAACGGATCCGGACCGCGCACGGCGCATCTGCTCGGCGTGGCTCGCCGACTGTTCGCTCCATGTCTGCTGGCTTCGTTGACGA
>SLKS01000180.1 GCA_007134465.1 Kiritimatiellia bacterium
GACTCCGGCCCAGATTTCGCTGTACAAGTTTTTCGATGCGGCCGCTCTGTCCTCCTGGGCTTTCTTTTTCATTATCGTGCCGTTTGCCGGGGCCTACGCGCGGCATCAGGATTTGGGCCTGGCATTTGCGTTGTGGACGTTTCTGTTCAGTCTTCCGTTCGTGATCTTGTGCTCCGGATTCGGGACGCTGCTGGTTATGGCATGGGTGCGCTGGATGCCGCGCGCGCATTGGCTCAAGCGGGCGGGCCTGGCGCTGGGTGTCGGCCTGGGCGCGTGGTTCTGGCGCACGGCAACCGAAGCCTACGACCCCACAGGGGAAGCCTATTTCAACGTGACAAGGCTGATTCCCGGTCTGCGGCTGGCATCGAACGGCTGGTTGCCCAGCTACTGGTTTTCCGAAGGGGTGGGGGCGCTGTCGCGCGGAGCGACCGCCCGAGGGCTCGCGTTGTTCGGCGCGCTGCTTTCGTCGGCCGCCATGGTGTGCGTGGCCGTGGAACAGCTTGGCGCGCGCGTCTTCGTGCCAAGCTGGCAGAAAGTCGAAAGCGCATCTGGGCAGGCGCGCCGGCCTTCCGCGCTGTTCGGCGGCGCGCGGCGTCTGCTGGCCATGTTGCCGCGCGATGCGCAGGCCATGTTGCTGAAAGATGTCCGCGTGTTTTTCCGCGATCCCATGCAATGGTCGCAGGCGCTGATCTTTTTCGGGCTGCTCGCCCTCTATTTCGGGCAGTTGCGCACGCTGCGCTATCATGCCTGGGACCAAAGCTGGCGCACGCTGCTGGGCTTTCTCAATGTCTTCAGCGTGTCGGCGGTGACCTGTTCGCTCGCTTCGCGGTTTGTTTATCCGCAACTGAGTCTGGAAGGGCAGGGCTTCTGGATTCTGGGCTTGGCGCCCACATCCATGAAAAGGGTCTTTCTCGTCAAATTCGTGGCGGCCGCCGCATGCATGATGACGATCGGCGTGGGGCTGATTCTGCTGTCCTCGCTCATGCTGAACGTGCCGGCTTTGACGTTCCGGGCCAGCCTGGCCATTGTCGCCGCCGTTTCCCTGGCGGTTTGCGCCCTGTCCACCGGGCTTGGCGCGATCTTTCTGGATATCGAGCAGCGCAATCCGTCGGCGATCGTATCGGGTTTCGGCGGAACATTGAACCTTGTGGTGAGCCTGGTCTTCATGTTCGCCGCGATCGCCCCCTTCCTTGTGCTGTTCCATCTCCGCTTCTTTGTCGGCATGGACGAGGCCATCTTCCGGCGCGGCTTTCTTGTCGCCGGACTCTGGCTGATCGCCGCGACCGCCCTCTGTTCCACGCTCCCTTTGATTCTCGGCCTGCGCTCGCTGGCCAACAGGGATTACTGAGGTTGGACCACCCCTAAATCACCGCTAATCCACCGGTTCCACCGGTGGCCTGATTTCCGCCCATGCAAGCCCGCGACCGGCCCCGACTGGCAGTGGGCCGATGTCGGCATGGTTCAATCGTGGAGGAGCGGACGGCACGGAGGCCGTCCCTCCAGCTAGTCGGATCAACCAAATGGAGGGACGCGCTCTGTCGCGTCCGATCTTCGGGGCCGTGCGAAAAAGGAGTCCCCGGATTACGGCCTTGATGTCTTTTCCGTCAGAGCGGGCGTGACAGATTGATAAAGCCATATCAACGTTTGCACGCTAACGGGAAGGATTTGACGAGTGAAGCCTTCGAAAAAAGAAGCCGATCGCATTCGCTTGCTTGCAGAATAATTTTTCGAGGCAGATTCGACGTCCCTTGCCATCTCCGGCATTCTTTTGCGCGGTCACGGGGCGATTGGAGCCAGCACAAGGCGAAAGCCGCTGATATCTATTCGTTCTCCGCTTTCGCAGACATAACGGTAGGCTGCTTTGAGCAGGCGTTGATCATGATTGTACCACGAGGCGCCGCGCCAGGCGCCCGGTTTTCCGTGGTCGTTGTCCGAGAGACAGGCTTCCCAGACATTGCCTCCGACTCCGTGCAGCCCCCAGGCGTTGGCCCATGTCTGTTCGACCGGCGCGGCGACGGCGAAACCGTCCTTGTAATCGGCCATATCCGTTTCGATGTTCAATGCGCCGTGCGCCGTCGCATCCCTGTAGTTGCCCGCCTGTCCGCTGGTCGGCGGCCAGTCCGCGCCCCATGGATACTCGTGTTCGCCGCCGCACAAGGCATAGGCGAGCCATTCCTGTTCGGTTGGCAAGCGATAGGCGTATCCGGCCGGCAGCGCTTCGCGATCCTGTTCCGTCAGCCAATGGCCAAAGGCGATGGCATCTTCGAAATTCACGCGCGTCACCGGTTGACGGTTCTCGTTCAGGGATTGGTCGCGATAGCGTCCCGAATCATGATCCGGCGCCTTGGCCCGATAGTCTTCGTTGGTCACCTCGTATCGTCCCGCCCAAAGATTCAAGTCTTCGAGCCAGACGAATTCCATGTTCGTGGCGGGCGACACCCAGTTTTGTCTTGTTTCGGAAACCGCGTCCGACGGGTCGTCCGCTTCGATTGCGGCGGCGGGCGCCGGCTCCGCGTCCGGCGGCGGCGTGTCGGGCGCGGGCTCTTTGCCGCGATTGCATCCGGTCGGCAACAGGCTCAGCGCCAGCAAGGTTGACAGGCATGCGATTCGTTCTTTGTTCATGGTTATTCTCCTCATACGCTGCGCGAAACCGGAATCAGGCCGGTTCGAGCGGCAGATTTCGATGATTTTCCTAGGTTTTTTCACTATTCTTTATGTAGCCTATCGCAATAGGCCGACAATGTCCACCCCTTGACAGCTTTTTTTCGGTTTTTTTTGCCGTTTTATTATGTTCTGGAGAACCGATGATCGAAATCTATCGTTGTCAAATGGAGACCGATGATCCGTACCATCATCGAGTCCGGCCACCGTTGCGGGGCGCCGTATCGCGAGCGGGCGAATGCTGAGAGCGATCATTGGGGGGCGGCGGGAATGGCGCGTAGAAGGCGGGGTTTTTTATGGCTCCCTGCCGTGCGTGACGACAAGGACGACCACTTTGGGGCGCGCGAGAAAGCGCAGGGGCGGTCCCCAAGTGCCGATGCCGGGCGAGGTGTAGAGCCAGGCGGTATCGTTCAGGCGTGCGAGGCCGGTCCAGGCGCGGTACAGGCCGCGAACGGCAATATGGAACGGGAAGATTTGTCCGCCGTGCAAGTGGCCGGAAAGCTGCAGGTCGAAGTGATCGGTCGCGGCCGGGTTGACGATGGGCTGATGCTTTAGCAGAACGGTCCAGGGCCGGGCGGGATCGTCGGGCAGGGCGAGCGTTTCGTCGTCGAAACAGGGACTGTGGAAGAAGCGACCGACAGAGTCGTCCACGCCGGCGATGCGGAAGGGCGTGTTTCCGTGCGCAAGCTCCTGGTTTTCTCCGCGCAGCAGGATGAATCCGAATCCTCGCAACGCCTCGACACTGCGCGTTTCGCCGACGATGTATTCGTGGTTGCCCAGAACGGCGAATTTGCCGAGCGGCGGATCGAGCGCGGCGAATTCGCGCATGTAAGAGGAAAGGTCGCCGACAGGCGCGTCAATGAAATCGCCGGTGGCAACGATCAGGTCGGGCTCGGCCTTTTCGAGCAGGCGCATCATGCGGTTCCAGATGCGGCGCTGGTCCGGGAGCGGGCCCAGGTGCAGGTCGGTCAGGTGGGCGATGCGCAGGGGCGGCGCGTGTTCCGGCCAGTTCGGGAAGCGGATTTCGACGGTTTTCAAGCCCACGCTGCGCGCTTCGACCCAGCCCCATACCGAGACGACGGCCACGGACAGGGCCAGCGCCCGTACGAACAGGCGCGGGGCCACCTGCCAGCGTCGGCGCGCGGGGTTGCGCATGGCCGCAGCGGCCACGCCCAGGTTCCAGAGGTCTGTCAGCAGCCCCAGGGCGAGCGTCCACATCATGATGGCCAGCCAGGAGAAGGCGGCCGCGGCGATCCAGCGGACGGGCAAAGCGCCGTCGTGCTGGCGCAGGAAATGAGTGGAGAACAGGAGGCCAACCATGCCGACCTGGAACACGGCCAGCCCGAAGGCCTTCTTTCCCTGCCAATGCAACCCCGTGCGCAGCCGCCGGAACACATAAAGATTGAGCGCCAGCGTCAGGAACAGATAGAAAAAGACGAACAAGCGCATGTCAACGCACCCTTGCTCGGATACCCTTCAACGACTCGCTTGACCGATCTGCGAGCCCACGTTCCGCAATCCGCGGCCGTTGCCGGCGAAGCCGGTCTCAGGGTACGCGCCGGATGCTGCGAATGACTACGGGCGTACGCGGCACATTTTCGAAGGGTCCGATCGTGCCGGTGGGGACGGCGGCGATCTTGTCCACGACATCCATGCCTTCCAGAACCTGTCCGAACACGGCGTAGCCGAATCCTTTCGGGGTACGGGCGGTATGGTTCAGATACGTGTTGTCAATAAGGTTGATGAAAAACTGGGCGGTGGCGCTGTCCACCTCGCCGGTGCGGGCCATGGCCAGCGTGCCGCGGCTGTTGGGCGTATCGGCGCGCGCTTCGTTGATGATCGGCGCCTTCGTCGGTTTCTGGCGCATGTCCGGCGTGAAGCCGCCGCCCTGGATCATAAAGTTGGGGATGACCCGGTGGAAGACGAGGCCGTCGAAAAACCCTTCGTCCACATAGCCCAGGAAGTTTTCGACGGTTTTCGGGGCTTTGTCGGGCCACAGTTCGGCCGTGACGTTGCCTTGCGACGTTTCGATCAGCACGACGGGGTTTCCTTGTTCCTGATTTGCCATGTCTGTTCTCCTTCCTGTTGGACTCGCGCATCCCCATCCGACCAGAACCGCGAGCGTTGCCAGCCAGATACCGTATGTTTTCTTCATGATTTTCCTCCTTGGAAAGCGCGCGGGTTGCCGACCCGCAGCCCGCCGGAATATCGAATATGGAGACCACTATGCGCGGCGCGGGCGGATCGTTCAAGAAAAAAAGCCTCGTCAGCAGAATCTGTGGGTGAGAGACCATGACAGGTAGCGGCGTAGGCGGCGATTCTGTAAGAAAAGCGGAGGCATTGGGAAATTCAAAGGCGCTACGATCTCGTATCGAGATAACACAGGCGGGATCCGGAGAACGACGAAGCCGTTCGACGAAGCGTAAGCGACGACGTGCGGGACGAAGAGATCGACGAAGTGTGGAGCGGGATGAGGCAATGAGGCGTGGCCGTTATGGCACAGCTGTTCGGGCATGAGAAACTCAAGGTGTATCAGAAGGGGCTGGGTTTTGCGGCTAACGCCTTGAAATGCGGGCGCAGCCCGCCTTAAGCGGCTTGACAACAGGCGGATCGGGGCGCTAGTTTTCTTCCGAATGGGGGAAAGTAGCGTATTATGGGATCAGGGGTACAAAGACGGAGGAGAAACATGAGAGCGGGACGTATGTCATGGGCGTGGGTTGCGGCGTTGGTGTTCGGGCAGACGATGGCGTTGGCGCGCCCGGCGCAGGTGGAGCTTACGGTACGCGAGCCGGCAGGCGTGGCGCGCGAACGGGAGTGGGTAACCGTCGGCGTGCCCTTCGCGCGCGGCGCGGTGAAGCAAGCCGAGACTCTGCGCATGATGTCCGGCGGGCGCGGCGTGGTCGGCGGCCAGTTCCGCGCCCAGAACACCTGGCCGGACGGCTCGGTGAAATGGGCCTTGTGCACGTTCCCGCTTTCCGTGCCCGCCAGTGGCGAGGTCAAAATCACCGTGGCCGACGGGCCGGCCTACAAGCCGCAGGCCGGATTGACTGTTGAGGACGGCGCCGACGCCATAGTGGTCAATACCGGTCCGCTGCAGGCGCGGATCGGCAAGAAATCGTTTCGCATTCTGGACGAGGTCAGCGCGGGCGGGCGGCGCATGCTGCAGCAAGGCGAGCAGGGCGGCGCGGTTCTGACATTGCCCGACGGCAGAACGATGAACATGGCGGCGCATCCGCCGGAGTCGGTCGAGGTTGTCGAGTCCGGTCCGTATCGGGCGCTAGTGATCGCGCGCGGCCGGTTTCCCGGCGCGTTCGCGCGCGACGGGCAGGAACTGGTGCGCTGGTCCTGTCAGCTTTATTTCTACGCGGGTTCGGATCAGGTCCGGGTGCATTATACGCTCGGCAACGATGGCGCGTTCGGGGCCAACATGAGGTCCGGCCGCGAATATTTCCAGTTCAAGAGTCTTCAGTTGAATTTCGATCTCGCGTTGGGCGCCGGTTTGCGCGCGGTCGCCGACGAAGCCGAGGGGCGGCCGACAGCGGATGCGGCGTTCGCTATCCGCCAGAAAGGCGCCAACCGGGGCAAGGAGCCGATTTTCCAGGCGGTGGCGGGCGACAAGGAACTGGTTTCGTCCGATGCGCGCAGTTCCGGATTCATGGGCGTTGCGGGCACGGGCGGAAGCGTGAGCGTGGCCATTCGCGATTTCTGGCAGAACTATCCGAAGGAAATCGCGGCGGAACACGGGCGCCTTGCGCTGGCCTTGTGGCCGGAGTGGGCCGGCTATCCGGAAGGTCGCGACGTGTACAACTTGTGCGGCGGCAAGCAGAAGACGCACGAAATCCTCTTGCGCTTCGGGGCGGGCGACAAGAACGCCGCACAGACGCTGGCTGCCACGCTCAACATGCCGCTAATGCCGCTGGCGGCACCGGAACATTACGCCGACAGCGGCGTGTTCGTGCTGTTCAGCCCGGCCGACGTGAAGACCGGCAACGCGGAACTGGACGCTTTGATCCAGCGCTACGAAACGTTGCAGCGTTCCAAGCCGGCCGGCTTGACCGAAGCCGCCGAAAGCCGTCGTCGCGGCAACTACTACAACTGGATGAACTGGGGCGACCTGTACTGGGCTTGCGGGTCGGCCAGTCTGCATTACGACTGGACGCATATCATGCTGAACCATTTCCTGCGCACTGGGCAGCGCGATTTCTTCGAGTGGGGTTCGGCCATGGCTCGGCACCAGTACGATATAGACATCCACCGTTCGCCGCGCGATACGCGCGCCTACCGTTTCCTGTCCGCCTACGAGAAGGAAACCAGCAGGGGCGGCACCGGCTGGCATGTCAGCACGAATCCGCGCAGCATGCTGCCGATTCCCAGCCACAACTGGATTTACGGGCAGACCCAGCATGCGCTGCTCACCGGCGATCCGGAATCCTGGGAAGTGGCGCGCATCAACGCCGAAGGCGTGCGCAGCCGCATGTTCGCCGTGCATCGGGTGAACCAGAAGCCGCGCCGCGATCAGGCGCGCACGTACGGGTGGAGCATCGAGTGTTTGCTGGCGCTCTACGCGCTGACCGGCGAGCAGAGCTACCTGGACGACAGCCGCACGCTGTTCGAGAACGGGCTGTGGCACATGTTCAACGAGGACGGCAAGACGGTGCTGAAATGGGGGCATGTGCAGGCCACCTATACCGTGCGGCCGCTGATAGACTATCATTGGCATTCGGGCGACGATCGCGCGCTGGACGTGCTCCGCTCGCTGGTGAACGATACCGAAGAATGGAGCGGCCGATTCGAGTATTTCATGATCGGCGACGGCGCGGCCTATGTCTATTACCGTACGGGCGACGAAGCCTATTTGAAGCGGGCGCGCGAATTTCTCGCCGAATTGCTCAAAAGGCGCGGTCGGTTCAACAACCGGTCCGGCGCCTGGACGAAGGAAGAGGCCAAGACCAGCCGTTCGGCCTACATGCATCTGGCCGTCGAGCGGCTCAAGACGCTGGGTCGAACACCGGCGAAGTGAGTCGGGTTTTCTTCTTGCCGGAAAAGAGTTACGCGTCTCCCATTTCCTCGAGACGGCGATACAGGGTGCGGCGCCCGATGCCAAGAATGGCGGCGGCGGCGCGTTTGTTGCCTTGGGCGCTTGCCAGGACATGGCGGATATAGCGCCGTTCGATTTCTTCCAGGGTCGGCAGGGATTCCTCGCCGATCCGCAAGCCGTCTTGCAAGAGAGTCGCCGACCTGGCGTTGCCATGGCCGTTTCTTTCCCGGATGCGCGGCGGCAGGTGTTCGAGGCGGATTTCGCGCTCCTGACAGAAGGCCACGGCGCGCTCGACCGCGTTGCGCAATTCGCGGACATTGCCCGGGAAAGAGTAGCGCCGCAGCCGTTCATGGGCCGGCGGACTGAAGGCTTCGATCCGTTTGCCGGCGGCGGCCGCATATTGCGCGAGAAACAGCCTGGCCAGCAGATCGATGTCGTCTTCGCGTTCCCGCAGGGGCGGGACATGAATCTGGAACGTTTCCAGCCGATAGAAAAGGTCTTCCCGGAACGCGTCGGCGCGAACCCGTTCCTCGATATCGCGATTGGTTGCGGTCACAATGCGCACATGCACCTGTTGTTCGCGATTGCTTCCGACCGGACGAATCTTGCCGTCCTGCAGCATGCGCAACAGCTTGGCTTGAAGCGCGGTCGGCATTTCGGAGATTTCATCCAGAAACAGGGTGCCTCCTTCCGCTTCCGCGAAAATGCCCTGCCGCGTTTTTCCGGCGCCGGTGAAGGCGCCGGCCTTGTGGCCGAAGAACTCGCTTTCAAGAAGGGGCTCGGGGATGCCGGCGCAATTCACGGCCAGAAACGGCCCGGCCGCGCATGCGCTTTCCTCGTGAAGCGCGCGCGCCACCAGTTCCTTGCCGGTTCCGCTTTCGCCGACAATTAGAACAGGTCCTCCGGCCTTGGCGATTTGCCGGATTTGCCGGAACAGTCGCACCATGGGCGGACAGCGGCCGTACATTCCGCGGAACGTTGAATCCGCCTCCATCAGTCGTCTGATCCGGCCCATATCCTCTCGCATTCTTCGTTTCTCGAGGATGCGCTCGAGACTGATTCTGAAATGCTCGAGATCCAGCGGTTTCGTCAGGAAGTCCTCCGCTCCGGCCTTTAGGCTTTCCACCGCCTTTGAAACAGTGCCGAAGGCTGTGATGATCAGAACATCCGGCGTGTGTTCGGGAATCTCCGCGCGAACCTTGCGCAACAGCGCGAGCCCGTCGGCGCCCGGCAGGCGAAGATCGCTGACGACAATGTCCGGCATCCACGAGACGGCTGTCGCCAGGCCGGTTTCGGCTGTATGCGCGAGCCGGACGGTCATCCCCGCTTCTTCGGCTTCGTCGCGCAGCAGTTCGGCCAGGCTGCGGTCGTCCTCGACAATCAGTATGCGGGTGTCTTGCTCGTCGCGCGCATTCATGACGCGGCGCTCCGTTTGGCGGAAGGGCTTGCGGGCATGCGCACTTCGAATCGCGCGCCGCCAAGATCGCTGTCTCCAACGGTGACCGATCCGCCGTGCTCCAGCAGGATGCCATGCACGACCGCCAGCCCAAGGCCGGTTCCGTCCCCGACAGGCTTCGTTGTGAAGAAAGGCTCGAACAGCCGGTGCCGGATGTCCTCCGGTATGCCGGGGCCATCGTCGTCCACGGTGAACGCCACGGAATCTTTCGCGACGTTCCATCCCAGTCGCACGGTACGGGCCGTGCCTGTCTGGATCGCATTGCGCAGCAGGTTGACCAGCGCCTGTTCGATATGGATCGGATCGGCCGAAAACGACGGCGCGTGCGGATCGCCGCTTGCGGAAAGATGCACCTGACGGTTGGCGGCGTCTTCCGCTACTGCGGCAACGGCCGACTCCGCCACCTTGACGGGCGCCAGGATTCGGCGCCGCGGCTTGCGACTGTGGCTGAAATCGAGAAGCTGCCGCACGATCGTCTCCATGCGTTTGATTTCGCGCTGGATGCGTCGAAACACTTCGGCCCGGCGCGATGGTCCAGTTTCATGGCGCAGCGCGCGCTGCGCCGTTCCCCCGATCGTGCTCATGGGGGTGCCGAGTTCGTGCGCCACGCCGGCGGCCAGTTGACCGAGCGCCGCCAGTTTTTCGGATTGCCTCAGTTGTTGTTCCAAAGCCAGTTGTTCGCGGCGATTCCGCCGAATTTCGTTTTCGGCTTTTTGAATGCTGTCCAGCATCGTGTTGAAACTTGCGGATATCGAAGCGATCTCCTTGGGCCCGGAAAGCGGAAGCCGATAGTCGGACTCGCCGGCGGCGACCCGTCGCATGCCTGCGACAAGAAGCTGAAAATGCCGGCCCAGGGCATGGTGTTGCCCGATCAGAACCAGAACGGCCATGATCAGCGTTCCGGCGGCCATCCACCAGAGCGCGTGCCTTCGGACGTTGGCGATGTAGTGGCGGAAATCCCTCTCGCGGCGGGTAAGCTGCAGCAGGCCGGCGGTCTGGTTGCGGGAATCGAGGAGCGGAACAAAGTAGGAATAGACGCGGCGCTCTCCGACTTGCCCGTATTCTCCAAGCCGCTTGCCTTCGGCGGCAAGCGTTGTGAGCTTGTCGCGCTGCGGATCGGGGTCCTCTCTTCCCGCCGATGCAATTCGTTCGCCGTTCAGGCCGTAGGTATGGGCGCTGTAGATGCGATCCATCGAAATCGCCGACTCCAGCGCCTGCTCGATGCCGCCTTGCCGATCCCGCTCCATGGCATGGCTCAACGGCAACTGAATCGCGCGCGCCACCATCTCCAAGTCGCTTTGCATGCGCGACTCCACTTGACGTTCCCAGCGCTTCAGAGCGAAATAGCCGGCCAACGCGATGGAAAGACCAAGCGGCGCCAACACGTACAGCACAAGAGACAGCCTGAAACTCGGGCGCCAGCCGTTTGTCGCCTTTATCGTTCGCGTCATAACCTCCCCTTTTTCCGCTGTTCACATCGCAAACAGTTCAACGCATCATTGGCGCATGCGTCAAATTGATACATGCGCGACCGTTGTTTGTAAAGCGGAAAATGGATTGAAAAAAAGATGTGGGCATTCAAGTCGTTTGCATGGTTGTGTTTACGTATGCAAAAAACAAGACGCTTGTTCGTTGGCATGCTTCGTGCAACATGCGATGGCCGAGCTGGCGCCGATGCGGAAGTGCCGCCGCATCCGGCGCCGACGATGAACGTATACGGCATCAATCGGAAGGAGAATAGACAATGAAGAAGGCCATGATGGGAATTATAGTCGGAAGTTGCGTTGTCGCCACAGGTATGGTTCGGGCGCAAATGCAACCGCAGGCGGGGCAACCGCAGCAGTCGGAGGGCGATCAGATGCGAACGCAGATCATGAATCGGATGCAGCAGATGCAGGAACGCGGCGTCGAGCTTCAGGAGCGGGTCAATGCCATAGCCCAGAAGGCGCACGAGCAAAACCCCGATCTTCAAAAGCTGCACGCCGACCTGATGGAGGTCTATCAGGAGAAGCTGACGGAATACGGACATCCGAGCGAAGAGGAGATGCGGCAGCTTCAGAATATGCAGCAGCGTCTGCAGGCGCCCGGAGCGGCCGATCTGGACCAGGCGGAACGTCAACAGCTCTTGCAGAAATTCAATGCCGGGGTGGC
>SLKS01000318.1 GCA_007134465.1 Kiritimatiellia bacterium
AAATCTTTGGATATTCGCCGAACGACACCACACAGGCATGCCGGTCGCTGTGGAACCTCGGAGCCTGTCCTTTTCTGAATAAGCCGTGCACGAAAACAAATCACGATCAGAGCATTGTTTATGGCACCTGTAGCGTAACGAGTCCTTTTGGGCATTGCATCATTTGCCCGAATCGTTTTTACGAAAAGGATTTCAAGGTAATTCGAGCCGTGGCAAAAGATGCATTCGGAAACAACTGCAAATTTCTTACATACGAGCAGTTCATTCCCGTTCGCGACAGAAAAGACACTTGCATAGTTGCTCTCGGTCAACCATCAGGCAAAGAAGTCAAGATAGGACGGAGCTTGTCAATGGACTGGGTTCTGGCCAAGGTGCAAGCTGGTAAATTGAAGGAGTATGTAGGCATTGAAGTTCAGAGCATAGATATTACCGGAAATTATCGTGATTGCTGGCACTCATACAAGAACCTGACAACGTCTACGAAGACAATATCCTCATCTGGTCACGGCATGAACTGGGCAAATGTTCACAAGCGTCTGATTCCGCAGATTATTAGAAAGGGGTTGGTGTATTCACGATCAGCCATGGTCAAGAAAGGCCTGTATTTCATCGTTCCGGACATTGTGTATGGCAAGTTTGAGGATATCATTGGCAGTGACATTCCGATTGTGCAGAAAGCAGGAAGACACACATTAACTGTGCATACGTACGAACTTTCTCCATATCCTTCGAGGGGGAAGCAACGCACCATAAAGATGAAAAGACGCCTCAGATTCGAACTGCAAGAATTTGCAGATCGTTTTATTTCTGGCCCCAACCTTCCGTCTGGAGAAGATTTGGACAATGCCATAAAGAAAATACTTGGGGCAGCCTAACAAGACAAATCCAGTGCCATCCTTGGTTCAACAGCGATCTATCCCATGGCGACAATCCGAAAAACCTTTGACCTTGTCGGCATTGTGCAGGGTGTCGGATTCCGCCCGACACTTCACCGCTTGGCCGTGGCGCGCGGATTGGGCGGCACGGCGCGGAACCGGACGGGTTCCGTGCGACTGGTTCTCGAGGGAACGCCCGAGACCATTGCCGACTTCATGGCCGAACTGCCCCGCCTCCTGCCCGCACAGGCGCGGCTCGACCGCGTCGTGCCGGTCGCCGAGGCACCTTTGACCGGACCCGTTCGACCGTTCGCCATTCTCGCCAGCGAGTCCGACAGCCGAATGGACGTGGTCATTCCCGCCGACCTGGCGCTGTGCGAGGACTGCGCGGCGGAAATCCTGAATCCGGCCGACCGCCGCTACGGGTACCCGTTCACCACCTGCACCCTGTGCGGCCCGCGCTATACCGTGGTTCACGCCACGCCGTACGACCGGGAGCGGACCACCCTGTCCGTCTTCCCGCTGTGCCCGGACTGCGAACGGGAGTATCGGGATCCGACCGACCGCCGCTTCCATGCGGAAAGCATCGCCTGCCCGGCGTGCGGGCCGACACTGGCGCTGTACGACCGCGACCGGCAGCCGGTGCCCGGCTCGCCTTTGCGCGAAACGCGGCGGCGTCTGGCGCAAGGCGCCCTTGTGGCCGTGCGCGGGCTAGGCGGCTATCTGCTGGCCTGCGACGCGATGAACGGGTCGGCCATCGAAACGCTGCGCCACCGCAAAACGCGACCGGACAAGCCGTTCGCCGTGATGGCCCGTTCGCTGGAAACGCTGCGCCGTCATGCCCGGATTCGCGCGGCGGAAGCGCGGCTGTTACGGTCGGCTCGCGCCCCGATCGTCCTTCTCGACTGGCGTCGCGGTCGGCCCGCCTGTCCCCGGCATTGGATCGGGCCCGATACCGACACGGTCGGTGCCATGTTGCCGACCACCGCGTTGCACACGCTGCTGTTCGAACCGCTGGCCGACGATCCCGTGCCGCCGTTCGAGCTACTGATCATGACCAGCGGCAACCGGGGTGGCGAACCGATTTGCCTTTCCAACGAAGAAGCGTTCGATCGGCTGGCCGACATGGCGGATGTCTTCCTGACGCACAATCGCGAGATCAATTTGCGCAACGACGATTCGATCGCTGTCCTGCGCGAGCGCGCGCCGCAATTGTGGCGGCGGGCCAGGGGCTATGCGCCCGATCCCGTGGTTCTGGCGCGCCCCCTTCGCCGTGCCGTACTGGCCATGGGTGCCGAACTAAAAAACGCCATCGCCGTCGCGCAAGGCGACAAGGCGACGCTTTCGCCACATATCGGAGACCTGGAATCGCCGGAAGCCGTGGCCAGTCTCGAACATGTGGCGGTCGCGCTCCCGAAATTTCTGCATGTGCGCCCGCACATGGTGGCCGTAGACTTGCATCTCGACATGCAGGCGACGCGCACGGGCCGCGCCCTGGCCGCGCAATGGAACGTACCCGTGTTCGCCGTCCAGCATCATCATGCGCATGCCGTCGCCTGCCTGGCCGAGCATCGGCGGGAACGGGGGCTGGCCCTGGTCTTCGACGGAACCGGATGGGGACCCGACGAACGGATCTGGGGCGCCGAGCTGCTGGACATTCAGGGGACGGAATACCGGCGCCTGGCCACGTTCAAGCCGGTGCCGTTGCCCGGCGGCAATGCCGCCGTGCGCCAGCCGGTTCGACAACTGGCCGGGCGCTGGTTCGCCGCCGGCATAACGCCCGATCCGGTCCTGCTCCAACGGATGGGGATTGCGGACGATGCGCTCGCGATATGGCGAAAGCAATGCGAGCAGCGCGTGAACGCGTCCGAGACGCACGCGGCGGGCCGTCTGTTCGACGCCTTTTCCGCCCTGCTCGGATTTGCGCCGACCACCGTCACCTACGAGGCCCAGTCCGCCATTCGTCTGGAAACGGCCGCGCGCAAAGGCCGGGAGGTTCAGGACCTG
>SLKS01000157.1 GCA_007134465.1 Kiritimatiellia bacterium
AGGCGGTGTCGGCCTTGTAGTCTTCCCGGAAACGGCGGATAAACGCGACATTCGCGCCCCGGAATTTGTAAATGCTTTGGTCGTCGTCGCCCACGGCCAGGATCGAGAGCTTTCGGTCGCTGTCGTGCAAGGTGCGGCCGGCGATCGCTTCGATCAGTTGATATTGCGGATCGTCTATATCCTGATATTCATCCACCAGAACATGCTCGAACCCGGCCAGCAGCCGGTCGCGCACATCGTCCGGTTCCACGCCGGGAACGGGGACGTCGCCCCGCAGCACGCCCACCGCATCCTCGATCAACCGGTCGAAGTCCGGCATATCGCTGTTCTCCATTGTCATCCCGCGAAAGGACAGCCCGAGAATGCGCAAGGCCAGTCCGTGGTAGGTCTGAATCGTTACCCCGACGGCATCCCGGCCCGCCAGGGCCACCAGACGGCGCCGCAACTCCAGCGCCGCCTTGTGGTTGAAGCAGCAGACCAGCACGGCGCGGGGGCGGACGCGCTTGACACGAAGCAGATACGCGCAGCGATGAACCACAGTGCGCGTCTTGCCCGATCCGGGCCCGGCCAGAATCAGCAGATTCTTTCGCAACGGCTGCACGACGATCCGGCTCTGGTCGCGGTTGTTCAGGCTGTCCACGATCGAGCGATACGAGCGCGCGGTTGTCGCGCGTTCGAGCAGCTCGCGGCTGCTGCCGAAAAACCGTTGAATGAACGCTTCCTTGTCCATCGTAAAGTAGGCGACCACCAGATCAATCGCAGCCTTGATTCGGTCTGTGCCGTACCGCGCGTACTCGTTCATGACATGTACCTGGAACACGCGTTCGCGATAGTGAAGCTGCAAGGCGTTGTAGTGATCGCTCGTATAGGCCTGTCCGTGCGCTTCGGGCAGCACGCGAATGGTCATGGCCGAACGGAAGATCGCCAGGCCCTTCTGAAGAATGATGACGTTTTGCTCGTGCAGAAACATCAGTCCGCGCTCGATGGCGGCCTGCGCATCCCGGATGTCCGACCGCAAAACCGCATCCTGCTCCAGGGCGGATTGAATGGTTTCGAAAGTGAACTCGACCAGCAGATCGCCCTTGGGCGGCGTGTCCGGCGGGATCGAGGCCAGCAGCGTTTTCAGAATCAGGTCGGCCACTTTTCTTCTCGTTTCGGCCAGCGCGACGATCACAGGCCACTCGCGCCGCACGCGGACCCGATAGGCGTCGCGTCCCACATGCCGGCAGTCAATGCTGCCGGTCTGGCCGGCAAAGCCGCGTCCGTCCTCGCCCAGACTACGAAGAAGCTGGCGCAGCATTTCCGGGGACGACTCCACGCCGCGCGAGCGCAGCGTGTCGTTTACGAGACGCAGATTCAAAGAGAGCCATCCTTCCGGATCGGGCGCCTCCTCGGAAAGCAGCTTGAGCAATTCGCGATCCGTGTTCAGGACCCGGGCAAGGCGGATGGCGGAGTGGTCCCCAACCTTGTAGCGTACATAGGCGGTCAGCAGGGTGTCCTTCTTCAGCATCCCCCCGTCCATCATGGCGTCCAGGATTTTCAACGCCTTTGCGCTCAGGTACTCGTGGCTTCGCGTCTCCCGAACGGTCCGGCTGTCGCCGTCGGCTTTCTGATCTTTGACATAGGACTGGAATTCGGGCAACAATGCGATTTCGTCCACCGTAAGCACATCCGTTTCGGTCGCGTTCATCATCTCGCGGATGATGGCCAGCCACAGGCCGGCTTCGCGTTCCGAAAGATTTAGGTTCTCCAAGCGCGCCTGTGCCTCGTCCAGGGTGTTGACCAGCAAGCGGGCCTGTACCACATTGGTTCGGTTCTCGTTTCGCTCGATAAAACCGGCGCGCTCCAGCCAGGAGATGCCTGCGCGCACTTTGGTGTCGGCGGAAAGATCCTGCGGCCCGAACTCGGTTTCCACGTCCTCGTCCCGCAGCAGTTCGCCGGTTGTAATGACAACTTCATCGCTGTGGCGTGTTCCCGCAGCCTTGCGCAGACCGCGCAGTAGCTGGGCGATATCGCGGCGACTCAGTTCCGAGTGCGCGCCTAGGCGAAACTGCTGCTCGCAATCCTCCTCGTCGTACAGAAGCACGCAATCGGCAGGATGCCGGTCGCGGCCGGCACGCCCGGCCTCCTGCAGGTAGTTTTCCAGCGATCCGGGCGTGTCGCCGTGAATTACGATCCGCACGTCGTCCTTGTCTATACCCATGCCGAACGCGTTGGTGGCGCAAATCACCCGGGTCTCTCCCGCGAGAAACGCGTCTTGGATGGCCTTCTTGTCCGTTACCGACACCCCCGCATGAAAACATGAGGCATTCCATCCTTTTCCGACGAGAAATTCCGCCGTCTCCTCCGCGTTCTTGCGTGTCGAGCGAAATACGACCGCGCTGCCGGACCCAGCGGCCGGCAAGCGCTCCTGCAGCAGTTCCTCGATTCTTGGCAACTTGGCGTGCGGGCCTACCACCTG
This sequence comes from Kiritimatiellia bacterium, assembly GCA_007134465.1. Taxonomy (GTDB): domain Bacteria; phylum Verrucomicrobiota; class Kiritimatiellia; order UBA8416; family SLMC01; genus SLMC01. The sequence goes on from SLKS01000157.1 coordinate 2,462, forward strand.
CACGTCGAAGCGAAGATTGTCGCGTTCGACACCGCCCTCGTAGCGGATCAATTCCGTTTGCGTCTCGCGACGGAAATAGTCTGCGATCTCGCCAATCACATCCTGCTTGGCCGTAGCGGTGAAACAGGCGATGGCCGGCATGACGCCCGCATGATTCCTGGCCAGTTCGCGGATAAAGCGGCCGACATACAGGTAGTCGGGCCGAAAATCATGTCCCCACTTCGACAGGCAATGGGCTTCGTCCATGACCCAGCATCCGATTTCGCGCTGGCGTACGGCATTGCGGAACGCCGTACTGCGGAATTGCTCCGGTGAAACATACAGCAAGGCGACACGACCGGTCCGGATGCCGCGCAGAACCTCGCCGCGTTCGGGGGGCGTCAGCATCCCGTACAATGCGGCGACATTATGCAT
>SLKS01000108.1 GCA_007134465.1 Kiritimatiellia bacterium
CGAAACTAACTCCACCGTAAACGTTGCCGTAAACTGCTTCGATTGCCCTGTGCAAAGCGTGTCGGCCAACGGTTGGCGACAAAGAGGTGACAAACGGAAATCAGGACGTGACACTCGTAATCCGTAGTCGTCGCCGTAGTCGTCCACCGAATTCTCTTGTTTTTTGACGCAGAAATGCGGGAACAAGGCGCTAAGCCCTATTCCCGTGCCTACGCCTAATACGCCAGAACCAGCCCCTTGAGTTCCGGGGGCTCGCTGGCGAGCAGCTCGGCGAAGGCGTCCTCGAACGGGTCGCGCGGCGGCGGCAGGGCATGGCGACGGGTAACGCTCGGATCCGAGGGCCGAACGCCGCCGCGGCAGGCCTGGCGCGGCGGGAGCGGCAACCGATTCCCGTCAAGATGGGCGTAGTGGCGTTTCATGGCACAGCCCTTAGGACTTCTACGTTCGTGGTTCTGCGTTCTTTGTTCGTGGTTCTTTGTTGACCTTATTGACCCTGTTGACAGCATTGACCTGATTGACGGCGACGCGAGCCTCTCTCTCCTTCGCAACGAACAAAGGAACCAAACCAATTCCGAAGAAAGACTGCTGCATTCGGTTGTTTCGCTTGCGCCCTTGGCTTGGCATCGCAAGCGAAACAGCCGATGCGGCTGGCACGGTGTGTCGGATTCGGGGATTGCGGGACGGCGGGCGGCAAGATTGCCCCGATGGCAAGGCGTCAAGGATTGTCGCTATACTCTTGGTATGCGACTTCCTTGACAACAACGCCGACGGGGCAATATCGCCGCTCGCCGTCCCGCCCCGAAAACGACACCATTTTAAGACTGTTGTCTGCTCCCCCCCGCCTTCATCTGCCCATGGTTCTCAAGCGGCGGCCCATTGCGGGGCGCGGACGGCCGCCGGATCCGTCGCGCGGGCGTCGGCCGCTCCGGCCTGCGCCAGCGCGGCGCTGTACGCGTTGGTCCGTTCGCACAGCTCGCCGAGCCGGCGGTAGTCGCAGGAGACGATGTCGGCCAGCGTCTCGCGCTTGAAGGCGCGCACGCCGTCGGCGCCTTCATATCCGCAGGCGCGTGCCATCAGAAAATGCTCGTCGGACAGATCGGTCGGCATGCCCAGCGCTTCGACCGCCGCCCGCATGCGCCCGCATAGCGCCAGCAGTTCCGGGTAGCCGCGCCCCCGGTGGAGCAATCCGACGCTCGACCACAGCTCCGGCGGCTTGTACAGCACATATTCCCATTCCATCATTTCCGGCACGAACCGCTCGCCCAGCGCGAACCCGAACTCTTTCGCGCGCGCGAACCATTCGCTGTTCTTGAACACGCCGGGCGGCGTAACCATGACCGAGTCCGGACGCGCCTCGCGCAGCAGCTCGATATTCGCGGCCATGACGTCCGCATCCGTCGCGCCTTCGATCAGCGGCGTGGGATAGATCATGGCCAGGGCGATGTCCACCCGTTGGCCGGCCTTCTTCTCCGCTTCGCGCAGCGCGCGGATCGTCCAGATCAAATCCTCGCGCGTGAGCCCCTTGTTCATGACCTGCTCGTTCACGCCGTCGTGTCCGGTTTCGCCGCCCATGAACACCGCGCGCAGGCCCGACCGGATCATGAGCGCGTATTTCCCGGCCAAATCCTCGAACACGGCCGGGTCCTTCGCATCCGGCCGCGCGCGGCTGCCCATGGCGTACTCGATGCGCAGGCCCGCTTCCAGGATGCCCTTGGCTATGGCCTCCCCGAAATCCGGCGGGGTATCGGAACCGGCGAAGCGGAACAGGCCAATGCCCTGCGCGCGCATGGCGCGGATTTCGTCCACGATCCGGTCCACGCGCCGCTTCACATAGGCCGGCTCCAGATGCTGGTGCACGCAGAACCGGCACTTGCCCCAGGCGCAGCCGGAACTCTCCAGCAGCACGTGCAGACGCGTCTTGCCCTCGGCACGCCCGTACACCGGCGCGGCCTTGGCATTGATGTCGCCCGCCGTCTTTTCGGTGCGCTTCACCTCCGGCCCGTCCCGCCACAGCAGGTTGGGCAGCCGCCCCGCGCGCGCCTCGGCCCCGATGCGGGCCAGCAGCGCCGCCTTGCCCTGCGCGCCGACATCGTCGGCCAGGTCCAGCATGCGGGAGAGCGCCGTCTCGCCTTCGGACATCACCGCCAGATCGAACGGGCTGTTCTTCAGAAAATCCTCCTCGTAGAGCGTGACGTGATAGCCGCCGGCCACCAGCAGGGTCTGCGGCGCGCGCTTGCGGATTTCGCGCGCCAGATACTTGGCCCAGGAAAAGGCCTCGCCGTACCAGACCTTCATGCCGAAGACGCGCAGGTCGCGCGCGGCCACTTCGCGGGCCAGCCGCCGCAGCGCGACGGCCATGCGGCGACGCTGGATGCGGGCGATCCATTCCTGCAGCCACCGGTTCAGCCTCCCGCCCGCGCGGGAGGGCCGGTCCAAAAGCCGCAGGGTCAGGCGGCGGCTGAGGCGAACGAGCGGAGCGGGCGCCAGCCGCCGGTAGAACCGGTCGTTGGCCCAGTCCAGCAGCCGCACGCGGTGCCCGCGCCCTTCGACCGCCGCCTTCAACACGCCCAGCCCGTTCTCCACGAACGTGTCGCTCGCGCTGCGCCGCCGCGAGGCCAGCGCGTTCCAGATCCAGATCTCGGCCATGGCTGCCTCCGTTCCGTTTAGTTCCTTATCCTGCCGCCTTTGCCATTTACTATCAAAGTGGAGGCGACATTGTTTGCGAGTGTGTGAGTGTGTGGGAGACACTCACATACTCCCAAACCCACATACCCACACACTTGGTTGAGGGCGAAGCCCGCCTTAATTCAACAACTCCGGCGCATTCAGCGCACCCGCCGGTGCGCCGCGAAAATGGCGGCGCAGAAATGC
>SLKS01000025.1 GCA_007134465.1 Kiritimatiellia bacterium
AGCGGCGCCAGGTCGCCGCACTCCAAACCGGATTCACACATCAACCAACGAACGTGGACAGGTAAAAACTGCGGACAAGCAAATGCAGGATATTTGCGCGTAGCCGCGCAAAATCCTGATTTGCGACGTTGACGGGGACAATCGTCCTCGTCCTCAGTGAGCGGAGCGAACGGTTCTCGTTCTCGTCCTCGACAAAGATGACGGGAGAAATCGAGGGTGGGATGTCGGTCGCGAATCCCGCCTGCCCGGCGGCTGAAGCCGGCACTCTCACCGCGCAGCGTAAGGAAGACTCAGCTCTTTTTGCCGGAGCGCCGCCTTCAGGCGGAAGTTTTGCGGGGGCTTCAGCTCCCGCCAGATAGGCGCAGCATTGGAGCAGGCAGAAGAATGGGCGCCGGCATCTGATGCTTGACGCACCCTACCCGATGTTATACATTGCATACATACATTGTAGAGGAGATCTGCCATGGTACGAACACAGATATATATGACTGACCAAGAACAGGCTCAATTGCGATCTTTGGCCCGACGAACAGGCCGAAAGCGAAGTGAACTCATCAGATCTGCCATAGATGAATTCTTGTCGCGCGCCCCTTCTTATCCTCGGCTCGATCGGATGCAACGTGCCCGGGGAATATGGAAGGACAGAAACCCCTCGGATTTTCAGGCGGTTAGAAATGAACTGAGCAGGCGGGTGTAGCGATGAGCGGCGTGTTGCTGGACACAAATATCCTGATTGATTATCTCCGAGGAATTTCCTCGGCAACCTCATATCTTGAAAACACTTCCGGCACCATGAGCATTTCGGCTCTGTCTCTGGCGGAGTTGTGTGCTGGCGCACGCAACGACGATGAGAAAGAAGCCATCCAAACCTTCGTATTGTCTTTTGATGTGTTGTCAGCCGATGCCGTCATTTGCGAGGCAGGAGGGAATTTCAGAGCTAAGTACGGTCCGAGTCACGGAGTGGATCTAGTTGACGGAATTATCGCTGCTACTTCGCAAATCCATCAATTGCCATTGGTGACATTGAACAAGAAACACTTCCCGATGCTCGATAACGTCATCGTTCCGTACCGACGAAGAAACTGAAGAAAATGGCAACAAGAAAGTGGACAAGTACGCAAGCAAGCCCCCCGCCGCTTCGCATCAGCCTATCATGAAGCACTCCGACGGCATGGCAGCGTAGACCAACCATCGGTGGCGCCGGGGAACCCGCGCCGCAACCGTGACGGTTCGCGAAAGGAGGAAAAGGAATGATTCCGACAATTAACACGGTTGTCGCCATTGACGGGCCGGCCGCATCCGGCAAATCCACGGTAGCCCGCGGCGTGGCGCGCGCGCTGAACTGGCTGTATCTGGATTCCGGCGCCCTGTACCGGGGCGTAACCTGGCAGGCGCTGGAAAACGGCATTCGCATCAGCGCCGGCCCGGCGCTGGTCGGCATGGTCGCCGAACTTCAGATTGCCTTCGCCATCGCCGACGGCGCCATCCGTTTTTCGCTGAACGACATGCCGCTGGGCATCGAAATCCGCGCGCCGCGCGTGGACAAGCATGTCAGCGCGGTTGCCGCCACGCCGGGCGTGCGTCAGGGCGTGACACGCTGGCTCCGCAAGGCCGCCGAACTCGGGCCGCTCGTCGCCGAAGGGCGCGACATCGGCACCGTCGTCTTCCCCGACGCCCGCCACAAGTTCTTTTTGGACGCCAGTCCCGACGAACGCGCGCGCCGCCGCTACGACGAACTGGCCGAACGCGCCGAAGACGTCAGCCCCGACGAAGTGGGCCGCGCGCTGCGCCGCCGCGATACGCTGGACAGCGAACGGGATGCGGACCCCTTGCGCGCCGCGCCCGGCGCCGTTGCGGTGGATACCACCGGCTTGACCATAGACGAAGTCGTGCAGGCCATCGTCGCCCGCATCCGCGAACAGTAAAACCTTCCGGGGCTACGCGCGCAGCGCGGCGAGCAGGCGCCGGTCCACCGCCGGCCAGGCATACTCGCTTTGGACGTAGGCGCGGCCGTTTTCCGCCAGAAGGCGGGTCAGATCGGCGCGATCCATGAGCAGCGTCAGCTCTTCCTCGAATTCGGGATAGTTGTCGAACCAGAGCCCGCCGCCGCTTCGGCGGCACTGATCCGTCAAAACGGGACTGGCCGCACGCACCAACGCCGGCGTTCCGGCCAGCCACGCTTCAAGCAGCACGATGCTCAAGCTTTCGTTCGGGGACGGATGACAGAAGGCGAGCGCGCCGGCCATGGCCTCGCGCTTCTCCTGTTCGGACACGAACCCGGCGTCCAGAACCCGCGCGGCGCAATCGGTCGGAATGTCCGCCGACCCCGTACCGGTCAGGACCAACGCCAAATCGCGGCCGGCCCGGTCGAGGAATGCGGAAAAATAGTCCAGCAGCAGCGGTGTGCCTTTCATCGGCTCGCGCCGCCCGCAATAGACCAGGTACGGCACGGACAAACCGTGTCGGCGCGCGAAGGCGCCGGAATCCGCCTCGAACGGATCCAAGCCTATGCCGACAACGCGGCCTTTGTCCGCCGGGAACCCGAACAGGCGCGCGGCCACATCGCGTTCTGGCTCCGTATTGAACAATACTCCGCGCACGCGCGCGAACAGTTCGCGCGTCGCGGCCATGCGCGCGAACGGCTCGTCGTGAAGGCATGGAACAAGCAGCGTCTTTTCGGGAGCGATACGCGAAACGGCATGGGTCAACCCGAACAGGTACGGCCCCGCCACAATGCGGTCGTAACGCTCGGCCTGTTCCCGCACATGCCGACAGAGCGCGGCGCTGTTGACGCCTTCGGCCAGCCAGACCTGTTCGGCTTCCTCCGTTGCGCGCCGCCCGGAACAGAGCGTGTTTTGCGCCCGCAAGAAGGTCGGCTCGTCGCGATCGTCCACGGGAAAGAATTCCGTATCGAGCCCGTCCGCTTGGCGACGGCCGGGCGGGCGGACATTGGCCCAGGTGAAATGATCGGTCGCGCACGTGGTCAGAAACGTTACGGCATGGCCCAGCGTCTGCGCGCGCAGAGCGAGCGCCTTGAGCAACGTTTCCGCGCCGCCCAGCGCCGAGGAGCCGTCGGCGAAACGCGGACAAACAAATGCCACATGCAAAGACGCTGCCATGCATTCGCCTCCCGATCTATTCCGCCAGTATCTGCACGATCGAGCCCTGAACGCGCCGGGCCATTTCCACGCGCGTGGCGACATCGTCGAACGACAGCACGTTCGGGGGCCCGTCGGCGCGGGGCAGCAAGGCCAGCAGAGTCTCCAGATACTGAACCTTGACCGCGAAGTTCACGTTTTGGGGCAAATCCTGGGTCCAACGGAAAATATTGATGGCGTGCAGCTTGGACGCCACCACGCCCACCGCTTCCCCGCGTTCGTTGATCAGCGGCCCCCCGCTGTTACCGGCCTGGACCGGCACGCTCATCTGCAGCGTGCGCGGATCGTCCTTCATGCCCGCCAGCGAGCTGACGGACCCGTCGGTGTAGCGGGGCTCCTTGCCCAGAATGCCGATGATCGGGAACCCGATGGTAAAGACCCGTTCGCCCAGGTCCGGCAAAGCGCGCGCCAGGGGAATGCCCGGCGGCGACGCCGACAAAGCGCGACCAACCGGTTCCAGCACGGCCAAATCGTGGCGTTCGTCCCTGAGAACCATCTTCACCGGAATCTTGCCCAGAGTTTCGGATACGATCCATATCTGGCGGCGATTTTCCACAACATGCCAGCAGGTGACGATATGGCCGGAACCGACGAACCAGCCCGTGCCCGTGGACGTCCCTTTCTCGGCCGGTCCCTCCGGCCGATCCTTGCCCAGCTTCGCATGCAACTCGGCCATGGCCGCCTGTTCCTTGGACGCGGTAAACACCCGCAGCGTCACAGACTGATTGCCCAGCTTGACCTGAGCGCGGCCCAGCGGATAGATGACGCCCTGCCACATTTCCCCGTCCACGACATCCGGCAGCATATCCACCAGAAACCGGTCCGGCAACGCCGCCTGGCGAGATGCGCCGGTCGCCAAGGCGCCTTGGCCGATCACGTGCAGGATACGCAACTGCGCCTGTACGCCCTTTCCGTCCATGCCTCGCAACAGCGCACGGTATTCCTGTTCGTGCTTGCGAACGGACCGCGCCTTTTCGATTTCCTCGTTCTGGGCCGCGACTCGCGTTGCCGTATCCGCCTGCACCTTTTCCAAAGTCCACCCTTGCAGAAATTTCAAATACATTGCGTTGGCCTCGGCTTCCGACCACCTGCGGCCCCGCTCGCGACAGGTCGCGCACGATGCGCGGCGAACACCGCTCTTCTGGCATGCGGCGCATCCTGCGCCCTTGCAACGCGCACACTCCTCGATCGTGTATCCGGGGCCGCCACAAGCCGAACAGACATCGCCCAGCGATTCCAGCGACAACAGGGCCAGCCAGGGACTTTGCGGATTGAACCGATGCATCTGCGCGGTAATGGTCGTCCACTCCTTGTGCATACCGTTCGCCAGGCAGCCCAAGGCGTAGATCGCCCCCAGCCGCATCTTCTGCTCGGCATTCGGCGTGTCGGCAATGGCTTTGTTCAACTGCTGAAGCAATCCGCGATCTGTCGGCCGGTCGGCCAGACGCTTCAGCAACGCTTCCTGCCGGGCGTAGCCGGCAAGGGCCATGCCCGCGCAGCCCGCCGCCAGGCACAACCAGCGCGTCAGCCGAACTCTACGCCGCCGCGTCGTATGGAACGGCGAGTCTCCTGTCGGCCTCGCGCATCCGCTCTGTCCATATCCCATAATACGCCCCCGTTTCGAGCCTTTTTCAAAAAGATACACGTTTTCGCGTGCGTCTTTTTGTCTCTGGATTCCTTGAACACCCGCTTCGCTCAAGATAACGAAGGGGAAGAAGTTTGCCTGCGCTTCTTTGCTCCCTTCGTTGCCTTCTGTTCAATTCCGTTGGGTTGCGGGCGAAGCCCGCCTTAATGTCTTTCCGGCACAGACACGCGCTTATGCGCGTCTCAGCCGCCGTCCAGCGCCAACTGCCGAGCCACCGCGCAGGCCTGTGCGAATTCGCACGTATCGAGATACTCGTCAACGGAATGGGCATGGTGGCCGCCAATCCCCAATCCGACGGCGGGAATGCCTTTGGCCACGATGTTGCCGCTGTCCATGCCGCCCCAATGGTCTGTCAGTACGGGATCGAGTCCGCATGCCTTGAGAGCCCGCACTGCCGCCTGCACAACCGGCGCATCGTCGGCCAGCCGATACGGCTCGTATGCGGGACCCGGCTCGAAGGCGACCGACGCCCGCTGGGCGAGTCCCCCGCAACGATTGGCTTCGTCCGTCGCATCCAGAAAGGCCTGTTTCCATGCCTCGCCAATCGCGGCCCGAAACGAACGGTCGAACGAACGGGCTTCCATGAGCCCCTCCAGCGACGCCATCACGACATTGCTGCCGGTTCCGCCCTGCAGAATTCCGATATTGGCCGTGCCGGTTCCCGCCGGTTTCTCCACAGCGCCCGTCCAGCCGTTTTCCTCGAGCCGAGCCAGCGCGCGCGCCGCGATCATGCCGGCCGACAGGCCTTCGCGCGGTCGCGAAGCATGGGCGGGCACGCCGCGCACGCGTATGGACATCCGCTCGACCCCTACAACCGCCCGCACCACTTCCCGGGGCGCTTTCCCGTCGAAATTGAAGGCCATCGCCGGAAACGGCTCGCCCAACAGGCCCGTATCCAACCCGCGCGAGCCAACCAGACCGATTTCCTCCTGCACGAAAAACACCAGCGTCCGAGGAGCATGGTCGCCGCCCGTCTCCATCAGCGCCCGGGCCGCCGACAGCAAACAGGCGCACCCGGCTCGCGCATCGGCCCCCAGCGCGCGATCCGAGGCTTCGTTCACAACGCGATCCCCGTCCAGTCGGGGCCGACTCCCCACCGCTTCCCGTACCGTATCCAAATGCGTGGACAGCAGCCTTCGCTCGCCACGGCCATGCCCGTCCAGCCGCACCACGAGGTTGCCAATCTCGCCGCCCTGCTCGGACTGCTCGTGCGCCCGGTCCGTCCGCATCTGCGACTCCGCCACGCCCATCGCCAGCAGCCGTTCGCGCACAGCCTCGCACACCGCGCCTTCCCGGCCCGTCGGCCCCGGCACGGCCATCAGCGCCATCGCTTCCGCCAGATCGGCATCCATACAATCCCTTTCCAAGCCCGACAAGCCATTCGCGGCTTCCGCCTACGCGCTTCGCGGCTACGGCGGACATAACGGCGCGGCATGCCCGCCACGCGACACCCGCCACGCTCATGCAAGAAAACCAAAAAAACCGCTTGCAGGCAACAGCGTATTTCCCTATATTGCCTCTTCCGAATAGAATACGAAATTGGGAGAACGGTCATGGGCATTACTGTCAAAAAGAAGAAACTGACGGTCAAGACCCTAAAAGCGCAAGCGCCAGACGCCGCAGAGGCAAGCGAAAAACCGGCAGAGACCGATGCCGCCCCGGACGCTGCCGCGCCTCCGGCGGAGGCAACAGCGGCGCCCGCCGCCGCCATTCCGACAGCCGCCCAGCCTGCGGCCGCCGCACCCGCCGTCAAACCCGCCTCCTACGTGCTGGCCGGCACCCTTGCCATTATCGCAACGGTCATGTTCATTGCGCTGATCATTTTCCAATTCATGGAATGGAATTTCTTCAACGATGCGTTTCCGCGTGACGAAGTCGGCGTCACAAGGCCACCCCCATCGAGCATGGCGCAACCTTTGGCGCCTGCCGACATGGATGTCGAGCCGCTCGAAACGCTGGATTAGCCTCGAAACAGGCGTGTTTTTCCGCTGCGAGCACACCTGCGCCAGAGCCTTCCCCCTAGGCAAAGCCTGCGGCACGCCGGGAAAATCGTTCTCGTCCTAAGCGAGCGGAGCGAACGGGGCTCGTTCTCGTCCTCGACAAAGCTGACGGGAGAAATCGAGGACGAGAACGAGAACGACGACGAGGACGATAGGTCAGCCAATCGCGGATGCACCCGGCTCCGCGCTGCCAAAACACGTTCTGCTTGACATTTCCCCCTGCAACCTGTCAGTATGCTCGGCTTTATTCCAAAAGACGGGCAGACAAGCGGCGGCCCCGGCGAACGGAGCGCCGGCCGTCGCGAGAGCGACAAAGCGAACGGGAGACGGACAGATCATGAGGACAGGCGCCGATTGCGTAGTGGACGGATTGAAAGAGGCGGGCGTGGACACGGTTTTCGGTTTGCCGGGCGGCGCCGTGCTGGACATCTTTTCCAAGCTGTACCATGCGCCATTCCGCTTCATTCTGGCCCGCCACGAGCAAGGCGCCGCCCATATGGCCGACGGCTACGCGCGCGCCACAGGCCGACCCGGCTGCTGTGTCGTCACGTCCGGACCCGGCGCCACGAACGCAGTCACCGGCCTGGCCACCGCGCATGCCGACGGCGTGCCGATGGTCTGCATCAGCGGCCAGGTGCCCTCGACCATGATCGGCAACGACGCCTTTCAGGAAGCCGACACGACGGGCATAACCCGCTGCATCACGAAACACAATTATCTGATCGCCGAACCCGACGATATTCCCCGCGCCTTGCGCGAGGCGTTCCATATCGCCGTCACCGGCAAGCCGGGACCGGTTCTGATAGACATCCCGAAGGATTTCCAGCAGGCGCAGGTGCGAACGGAGGACAACGGCCAACTGGACCTGCCCAACTACCGGCCCGCCTGCGAACCGGACCCCGAACAACTGGATGCGTTGCTGGACGCGCTAAGCCGCTCGCGCCGTCCCGTGATCTACGCGGGCGGCGGGGTGATCGCCGGCGACGCGGCAGCCGAACTGACCGCGTTCGCGCGCCAGGAACGCATCCCTGTAACCACCACGCTCATGGGCCTGGGCGCGTTTCCGGAAACCGATCCGTTGGCCCTGCGCATGCTAGGCATGCACGGCAGTGTCACCGCGAACCGCGCCGTAGACAATTGCGACCTGCTGATCAGCGTCGGCGCCCGGTTCGACGACCGGGTCACCGGCAAAGTGTCCGGGTTCGCGACCCATGCCAAGAAAGCGCATCTGGACATTGACCCGTCGGCAATAGACAAAAGCGTCAAGGTGGACTTTCCCGTGCTGGGCCATGTCAAGCTCGCCCTGCGCGCCATGCTCGACAGGGGAAAGACGGCCGACCACGACGATTGGCTGCGGAAAATCGCGGAATGGCAGGAACAGCACCCGCTCGACTTCGACCGGCAAACGAACGAACTGCTGCCGCAATATGTCATCGAGCAAATCTACAACGTGACCGGCGGCAAAGCCGTCATCGTCACGGAGGTGGGCCAGCACCAGATGTGGGCGGCCCATTTCTACAAGTACACGGAACCCCGCACCTTTCTGTCGTCCGGCGGGCTCGGCACCATGGGCTACGGCATGCCGGCGGCGATCGGCGCGCAAGCCGGCCGCCCGGACCAGTTGGTCGTGGACATTGCCGGCGACGGCAGCATCCAAATGAATTTCCAGGAACTGGTCGTGGCCGTGGAACACGATTTTCCCGTCAAAATAGTCGTGATCAACAACGGGCATCTGGGCATGGTCCGGCAATGGCAGGAAATGTTCTACAACAACGAACTGTCCGCCACCGTGCTCGGGCGCAAGCGACGCGCCGCTATGGAACGGCTGGACGAGCCGACGAACAACGGCTATCTGCCCGATTTCATCAAGCTGGCCGAGGCGCACGGTGCGCTCGGCATGCGCGTCAACGACAAGGAAAAAGTCGCCGCGACCCTGGAAAAAGCGTTTTCGTCCGATCGGCCGACCGTGGTCGAGTGCATAGTCAAGCCGGACGAAAACGTCTATCCCATGGTGCCGCCCGGCGCGGCGCTGGCCGACATGGTTCATGGCGGCGTGCTGGTATAACGCGTGAGATCCTTGAAGCAACAACGGGAGGAACAGGACATGATTCACATTGTGACGGCGCTCGTCAACAACAAGCCCGGCGTACTGGCCAAGATCATCGGCTTCATCTCCAGCCGCGGATACAATATCGAAAGCCTGGACGTGGCGCCCACGCCGCAGAATCACAGCATCTCGCGCCTGACCATGGCCGTGCCGGGCGACGACCGCGTTCTGGACCAGATCACCAAGCAATTGGAGAAGCTGGTGGACGTGATCGAAGTCACCCACATCACCGACAAACAGGTCGCGGACCGATCCGTAAAAAACAAAGGACAATAACCCATGGCAAATTCGGACAAGGATCGGGTCGTCATTTTCGACACGACACTGCGCGACGGCGAACAATCGCCTGGCGCCAGCCTGACTCACCGCGAAAAACTCGAAATCGCCCGCCACTTGGCCCTGCTCAACGTGGATGTGATCGAAGCAGGCTTCCCGATCGCCTCGCAAGGCGATTTCAAGGCCGTCCAGGAAATTGCCGCATCCGTAAAAGGCCCGACGATCGCCGGCCTGGCCCGCTGCGTGAAAGCCGACATTGACCGTTGCGCGGAAGCCGTAGCCCCGGCCGCCAAGCCGCGCATCCACCTGTTTCTGGCCACATCCGCCATCCATCGCCAGTTCAAGCTGAAAAAAGCCCGCAACGAAATCCGCAAACAGGCGGTGGAGTTCATTCGCTACGCGGCGAAACTCTGCCCGGACATCGAGTTCAGCCCGGAAGACGCCTCGCGGACCGAGCCCGACTTTCTCGCGGAAATCGTGGAAGCCGCCATTGATGCCGGCGCGCGCACCGTCAACATCCCCGACACCGTCGGCTATTCCGTCCCGAACGAGTTCGGCGCCGTCATCGCCCGGCTCTACGAAACTGTCCCCAATATCGCCGCGGCCACAATCAGCGTCCATTGCCACAACGATCTCGGCTTGGCTGTGGCCAATTCGCTGGCGGCCGTTCAAAACGGCGCGCGCGCCGTCGAATGCACCATCAACGGGCTGGGCGAACGCGCCGGCAATGCCGCGCTCGAGGAAATCGTCATGATCCTGCGCACTCGCCCCGACCAGTTCGGCAGCCTGACCACGGGCATCCGCACCGAACGGCTCTTCCGCACCAGCCATTTGGTCAGCCGGCTCACCGGGCTCTCCGTCCAGCGCAACAAGGCGATCGTCGGCGCCAACGCCTTCGCGCACGAATCCGGCGTTCATCAGGACGGCATTCTGAAGCAGCGCGAAACCTACGAAATCATGACGCCCCAGGACATCGGCGCCGACGGAACGGAACTCGTGCTGGGCAAGCATTCCGGACGGCACGCCTTCTCCCATCACCTGGCGAAAATGGGCATCCGGCTCAAGCCCGACGAAATCAACGCCGCCTACGAACGCTTCACCGAACTGGCCGACAAGAAGAAATTCATCTACGACGACGATCTTCTCATCCTGGCCCAGGAACAGATGATCGAAACATCGCCCGTCTATACACTGGACTATTTTCACGTCTCGACCGGCTCGACCGCCGTGCCGACCGCCACCGTGCGCATCCGCAAGGGGCGGGAGGTCACGCAGGATGCCGCATGCGGCGATGGCCCGGTGGATGCCGTTCTTAAAACCATCGAGCGGATCGTCGGCGCCAACGGAAAGCTGCTCGACTATGCCATTCAGGCCGTGACCGTAGGCAAGGACGCTCTGGGCGAAGTCGCTCTGCGCGTGGCGTTCGACGAAGAAACCGTCAGCTCCAAAGCGGCCAGCACCGACATCGTCGAAGCCAGCGCCAAGGCCTACATCTCCTGCGTCAACCGCCATGTGCGCAATCAGGTGTCCAAGCCGGCCCGGCGCCGAGCCAAGAAACGTTAGCGCCTTATCCTGCCGCCTATGCCGTAAACAACAAGAAACACGAGCTGTGAAGCTTGGGATGCGGGCGCAACCCGCGTTGGAGGAGCCCGAGACCATGAATGCAAGCGGACATACGCGCGTCTATGCCGTGCTCGGCCATCCCATCGGCCATACGCTGTCGCCGATCATGCATAACGCCTCGTTCCAACGCCTGGGCCTGGATGCCGTCTACCTGGCTTTCGACGTGGCGCCCGAACGTTTGATGAGCGTGCTGCCCGCCATGGCCGACATGGGCTTTGGCGGCGTCAACCTCACCGTGCCGCTCAAGGAAACCGCCTTCCGAGGCCTGACGAATCTGGACGAATCCGCACGCCTGCTCGGATCGGTCAACACCGTGGAATTCACGCCGCAAGGACTCAAGGGCCATAGCACCGACGGCCAGGGCTTCCTGCTGGATTTGCTGGAAACGCTTTCCCTGCGGCCCAAAGGGCTGTCGGTGTTCATGCTCGGCTGCGGCGGCGCGGGCCGCGCCGTG
>SLKS01000237.1 GCA_007134465.1 Kiritimatiellia bacterium
ACCTCGGCTTTGCAGCTTCATCATTTGCGGCAACTGGCGAGCTTGATCCGGCCCGGCGATACGGTGGTTGACATGGCCTGCGGCCCCGGCGCCCTGCTGATGGAACTGGCCGCCTTGTATCCGGACACGAAATTTATCGGCGTGGATTTGTCGCCGGTCATGTTGAGCCATTTCAGGCAGGAGGCGGAGCGGCGGGGTTTGAGAAACATTCGCCTTTTGCATGAGGATATGCGCGAGATTCCGTCGCTGGGCCATAGCATGGCCGATCTCGTGCTGACAACATCTTCGCTGCATCATGTGCCGGACGAGGAAAGCGTACGGCAGGTCTTTCGACGCGCGCGTTCGCTGCTGAAGCCGGACGGGTGCGTGTACATGTTCGATTTCGGGCTGTTGAAATCGGAGCGGGCCATGGAATATTGCGTTGCCGAGGTGGCGCGCCTGGCTCCGCCGCTCACAGTGGAGGATTACCGTGCCTCCCTCATGGCAATGTTTCCCATCCCGCGCGTTCTGGAGATGGCGAGGCAGGAACTGCCGGATGTCTTCCAAGCTTATCGCAGCCGTTGGTTTGATTTTTTCTGGTTTCTGCAATCGCCGCCGCGCACGAAGCCGAACGCGGCAGTCACGACCAAGCTGAATGCCATCGCACGCTCGCTTTCTCCGGCAATGCGGATCGAATATGCCTTGTTGCGCGTATTTCGGCGGCGGGCTCAACGCCACACAGAAGCGGCTCTCAGGCAGACAACGAGGGTAAGGCAGGCCTTCTCGGACTAGGCGCGAAGGCGAATCTGGCCCGACCTCCAATTTTTTTTCGAAAAAAATCGTTATATTCCGTCCGCAGCGGTTTAGTTATCTGTGAAAGGACGATCATGAGCGACTGCGACACAATCCAAAAGGTCAAGCAAGGCGACATCAACGCCTTTGGCGACCTGGTCCGCGTTTACCAAGGGTCCATGCGCGCATTTACGGCACGGTATATCCCCTGCGCGGCCGACGCACAAGACATTGTGCAAGACGCTTTTGTGGAAGCATTTGCTAATATCGAAACCTTTGACTCCGCCCGCGATTTCGGCCCGTGGATGAGAGGCATTTGCAAAAACAAGATATGCAACTACTACCGCGCGCGCAATCGGCGCGACAAGCTGTCCGTCTCGCTCGTGGATCAGGCGCTGATCGAGGCCATTCAGGGCGATGCCCAAAGCGCGTCTGAACCCGATCCGCGCCTGGACAGCCTGAACCGCTGCCTGAACAAGCTGAAAGACACGCACCGAACCGTTATGGAATGGCGCTATTCCCGGCGTGAATCAATTGAGATGATCGCCCGGCGTGTCAGCCGCAGTACGGCCAGTGTCGCGCAACTCCTGTTTCGGTTGCGAGAGGCCGTTCGCACCTGTGTTTTGAAGGAAATCCAAAGGGAAACGGCATGAACAGCCAACCAGAGATGATCCGTCTGTTCGAGGCCTATTGCGATGGCGACCTGTCGCCAGCCGACGCTCGCCTTCTGGCGCGGCTAATTGGCGAAAACGACGCCTTTCGAGCTTGGTTTCTGGAAGAATTGCGTCTGGCAGGAACACTGGCCATGTTTTTCGACAAAACAACGGAGGATATGGTCGTCCGTTCCGTTCTGGAAGGATGTCGTGCCTTGTCTTCCCAAGAGGAATTTACGGCCTCTGTTCAAAACATAGCCTTGCGAACGGCAAAGAGACAGCGTCAACGCCTGGCATGGCGACACAAATTCCTGCCGCTCGCCGCAGCAGCCGGCCTGCTGGCCGCGCTCGGGATCGGCCTGTGGCTGAGCCGGACAGCCCTGCAAACGCCCGTGCCCTACGGCGCCGTCGCCCGCGTCGAAAGCGCGCAGGGGTCAGTGTTCAGCGTTCAGGACGCCGACCCCCAGCCTCGCGCCCTGCAAGCCGGCGACGAAATCCTTGCCGGCATGCGCATCGAGACCGGCGCGGACAGCTCCGCCACCCTGGCCTGGTTGACCGAAGACGCGACGGTCGAGCTGGCTGCAAGCTCGAAGCTCGAAACTCGAAGCTCGAAACGAGCGTTTTTGCACGAGGGCCAACTGAGCGCTACCGTCGGCCCGCGGCCAGACGGCCAGCCGTTCGAGTTCGAAACCCCGCACGCGCTGGCCACGGTTCTGGGCACCGGGTTGCGCATGCAGGTTGGCGAATTGAAGCGGGAAACGCTTCCGGAAACTCGAAACTCGAAACTCGAAACTGGGGAAAGAGCCTCTGGCGCCTGGCCATCAACCATCAACCATCAACCATCAACCATTCCCTTCACTCGGCTGGATGTGGACGAGGGTTTGGTGCGCATCGCGCGGCGGGCCGATCATGAGAGCCTGGACGTGGCGGCGGGCCGTTTCGCCATTGTCGGCAAAGACGATGCCGCGTTCGCGCTCAAGACCTATCCCGCCGACGCCGAATGGGTGGATGGCCCCGTCATCTTCCGCGACGATTTCGAGCAGGGGCTCGGGAAATGGAAAGTGTTTCTTTCGCAAAGGCAACCCGATGGCAGTTTACGGAAAATCGACGCATCTCCGGAAGACCTGGCTCACGTTCGAATTCGGCCCGAAGCAGGTCGCGCGCCAGGCTCCAGCGCGCTCGAGATGCATCATGCGTTCGGCTCGGAGAGAGTAATTATGGCAGCCCCTGTTGGCAGCGGCCTGCAGAATGCATCTTTGGCGGTCGAATTCGACATCAAGTGGCTAACTTCCTTTGGCATGGACGGTTTTCGTCTCGTCGAAAAATCTCCGATCCAAAACCTGCCGGTTAGCGCCGCAAGCAAGAAGAAAGCGCAAGATGCGATACAAATTAATCAATGGTTCACTTGGCGAATGGAGGGTCGATTTCAAGTAGGGGAAGACGGCC
>SLKS01000285.1 GCA_007134465.1 Kiritimatiellia bacterium
GATATCATTGTTCCAACATTCCTTCATTCCATTATTCCATGGGATGACACCCGCAACGTGGTGGACACCTGTCTGGAGAAAAAAATCGGCCGCCTGATCTACACGTCGACCGTGCTGACCTACGATTTCCATGCGCACAAGACAGTGACGGAAGATTCCCCGCCCAACGATTGGTGCAAAGACCCCTACATTCATTCCAAGCGACTGGCGGACAATGAGATTCGCCGCGGGATCGAGCTGGGGCTGGATATCGTATCCATGCACCCGTCCGCCGTGTTCGGCGCGTACGACAAGGCGACCTGGTCGAAAATGTTCCTGGAAATCGAGCGAGGTCTTCCGCTTCCGTTCGCGCCGCCCGGCGGCGGCAGCGTGTGCCATGCCCTGAAAGTGGCACGCGCCCATGTGGATGCCTGGCGACTGGGCGGCAAGGGCGAACATTACATTCTGGGCGGACCGGATGTCACCTGGCTTCAGGTGGCCAAGGAGATCGCCAATTTACTCGGGAAACGGGCGCCGATCGCCGCCCTGCCCACGTTCCTGTTCAAAGCCTATGGCTGGACGGAGTTCGCTGTTTCTTCCCTGATCAAACGCGAACCGATGCTGACCCCGCATACGATCAACATCCTGACCGAACATGTCTATTCCGACTCCGGCAAAGCCTTGAAAACGCTCGGTTATCGTTCGTCTTCGCTCCATGAAATGCTGTCCGATTGCTACCGCTGGATGGTGGCCGAAGGCATGCTGGATCGGCCGTTACCCATCGCCGATGCGCAAACTGACATGGGGTAATGCAGGGGCCTCCTGCAAAAGCTCTGGTGGCATGGGCGTCCCGCCCATGAACCGCAGGCAAAATGCCTGCGCCACAGATGGCAAATACGGGGTTTTACAAGCGGCCCGAATATGATGCGAAAAAAATTCGAGACTATCGGGCCTGTGCGGCGGATTACATATAGAGACGACAAAATAAAGGCAAAGGAGGCGATTATGGCCAATATCTGGATATGGAACGCGATCGCGTCGCGGCGCCGCAGCGCAAGCGACACATTCGTCGAGAACGGTCTGGGCGTGCTGGCCGCCGGCGTGGAACGCAACGGCCATGCCGTGCGCGTAATCGACTGGGCGCGCGGCGATTTCTACAGCCGCATCGCGCCCTCCGTGCTGGCCCGGCCAATCCGCGCCCTGACCCTGAAGCTCATGGCGATGAGCCGCAAGCGCAAAGGATTCATGTTCAAAGCCTTGGGCCTGACCACACTATGGCTGCAACAGGGCATGGCCCTCGTCCAGCGCCAGCGCATGGCTCGCGCGCTGCGGCGCCTGGCCAGCGAGGTCGCCCGCCATAACCTGCCGGTTTTCGGCATGAAGGTCTGGTACGGGGAAGCGTTCGCCTGGGCCAAATATCTGGCGCACGAGATTCGGCGCCGATCCCCGGAAACCCTGCTGGTCGCCGGCGGCTATCACGCCACGCTCTACGAAGAGGATTTCCTCAAGCACAGCCCGTTCGACCTGGCCGTGATCGGCGAAGGCGAAGCCGCGCTGAGTCGCATTCTCGATGCCGTGGACGCCGTCGGCGCCAACGGGCGCGAAGCGGTTCTGACGCGCCTGCAAACCATGATAGAGTCCGGTACCTTGACCAACGTGGTCTGGCGCGACGGCGCGGCCATCCGCAAGACGGCCAAGCATGCCGGCGCCATCGACGAGCGGCGCGTCCCGGTCTATGGCGACATGACCGGCAAGGTGCGACTGCATGTGCTGCTGGAAAGCTCCGGTTGCGCCTGGGGCAAATGCAGCTTTTGCGTGCATCAGCATCTGGAACCCGATTACGTCAAGCGCAAGGTGGACCGGATCGTGGACGAGATTCGGACCATGCGCGGTCAGGGGATAGGCCTGTTCCGGTTCGCCGGTTCCGATACGCCGCCGGATTTCGGTTCGGCCATCGCGCAAGGCATCCTGGACGAAGGCCTGCGCATCGAATACGCCATGGGCAGCCGCGCGCGTCCGAACGCGAAGGATCCCGAGGTGTTCGCGGACTTGGCCGACAAATACGCGCTCATGATCCGGTCCGGTCTGCGCGCAGTCTTCATGGGTGGCGAGACCGGGCACGACCGCATCAACGAGCAGGTCATGAACAAGGGGCTGAACCGGTCGGACCTGATCTGGACCATCCGGGCCCTGCGCGAAGCGGAGAAGCGCGAAGGCCGGCATGTGGACATTTCGCTGGCGCTGATCTACCCCACACCGCTGATCGAGGGGGTGACCGACGACGAGGTCATGGCCGCCAACCTCGAGCTGCTGCGCGCCGCGCAGCCGGATGCGGTGATGGTGACCCCGCCCGGTCCGTTCAAGAACAGCGACTGGTTCCGGAACCGGACCGCCTACGGATTCGAATTCGAGGACGCGGTGATCGGCCAGGCGATGGAATACGAGTATGTGCTGTACAAGCCGCCGGAGCTGTGGCCGGACCTGAACTACGCGCTGGGCGGGCGCGGATTCAAGGCGCTGCTGCGGCTGTGCGGACGCATGCGGGCTGCGGTTGAAAATTTGGGCATCCCGACGGACCTCTCGGACGAGCATTTCCTGATGTTGCGCGCCTGCGGCTACGAGGGGGCGGACGGCGCGCGCGCGTTCAAGAACGAAACGCTGGCCGACATCGTTTCCTGCGATTACCGCCGCATCGCGCGGCTAAGCGACCTGACCAATGCCTACAGCATGGTCCTCGCCCGCCAGTCGGGCTGGGCGCGGACGGCCGGGGGGCGCGCGCCGCAGACAGCGCCCGTCGCCGATTCGATGCCGGTTGGAGCCGAATGGCGAATGCAAACGGCGTAAGCGGCTTTTTGGGAAAAACTTACTGTCATCCC
>SLKS01000053.1 GCA_007134465.1 Kiritimatiellia bacterium
CAGGCCTACATTGTCCGCGCCGGACCTATTGATCATTAGATTGACGATGGTATAGCCGTTGCCGTCGAATCGTCCTTGGAAGCGATTCGCGTCATTGCCGATCGGCTGCCAGCCGGAACCTTCGTTGTAGGGCGCCACATCGAGATCAATGTCCGCAATCTGGATGAAATGCTTGTCCAGATGGTGGCTCACGGCATTCAACTGATCCGCGTCCGCGACCTGGTACGGGGTTTCCGCCGACCCGTCCCCGCCGGCGAATTGCGCGCGGGCAACAGGCGTCCATATCGCCGAAAACAACACAATCAGCCATGCGGCCTTCATTCGTAACGCAACCTGCGCGGACCTTGTCGCGTAGCGTTCCCTGTTTTTCATCGTTGCAACGCCTCCTTAAAGCCGCAATGGCGGCCATTCGCAGCGGTCAAGATCATCAAGCATTCATTCGACAACCGGCCATGACCGAAAACGACTCGCTTCATATGGTTGGTCTCGCCAACGACTTCTTTTGGTCCGCATATCAACGATCCAGCGTCTCTCGGATTTTGGCGGCCAGGGCGTTTCCGGAGAAAGGCTTCTGGATGAATTGCACGCCGGCGTCCAGCACGCCATGATGCGCAATGACATTGGCGGTATACCCCGACATGAACATGCGCTTGATATCCGGGAAAATGGACATGAGATTTCTGGCCAGATCGCGCCCGTTCATCTCCGGCATGATAACATCCGTAACGAGCAGGTCTATTCGCCCCTCGTATTCGCGGGCCAAGCGGATGGCCTCCCCGGGCGTAGAAGCGGGTATCACGGTATAGCCCAGCCGTTTCAGAAGCAGCGTCGTCGTCCTAAGTATGGCCAACTCGTCTTCCACCAGCAGGACGGTCTCCCTGTTTGCCTGCGGTTTCGCCGCCGGTTTCTGTTCGGTCGTTCGAACAGCCTTGTCGGCATGTTGCGGCAGGTAGATTTTGAAGGTTGTCCCGTGCCCGGGCTCGCTGTACACATTGATGAAGCCTTGGTTCTGCTTGACCACGCCGTACACTGTGGCCAACCCCAGCCCGGTGCCCCTGTTCGCGCCTTTCGTGGAAAAGAAAGGTTCGAAGATCTGGCCAAGCGTCTCGGCATCCATGCCGCGGCCGTTATCGCTAACGGCCAGCATAACATAGTTGCCCGGCATGGCCTCGGCATGTCTTACGCAATAGGCTTCGTCGAACGATACGTTGTCCGTCTCCACGGTGATCTTGCCCGTTTCGGCAATGGCATCCCGGGCGTTGACGCACAAGTTGACCAGAATCTGATCCACCTGCGAAGGATCCATGAACACGGGCGCCAGATTGCGCCCCGGCTGCCAGACCATGTCAATGTCCTCGCCGATAAGCCGCCGCAGCATTTTGAGCATGCCGTTGATCGTCTCATTGAGGTCGAGCGCCTTGGGCGCCACCGTCTGCCTGCGGGCGAAGGCCAGAAGCTGGCGGGTCAGATCGGCGGAACGCTTGACGGCCTTCTGTATCTCGCACAAGCTGTTTTCAACCAGTTCCTTGTTCCCGGTTTCTTCCCGGGCCATCTCGGCTTCTCCCGATATGACCATCAACATGTTGTTGAAGTCGTGCGCCACGCCTCCAGCAAGCCGCCCGACGGATTCCATTTTCTGGGCCTGGAAAAGACGGGCTTGCAGCTTTTCGCTTTCCTCTTCCAACTGCGCGCGAATCCATGCCTCTCCGATATGGGCGGATATGCCTTCCAGAAGACGTATCGTCTCCGCCGAAAACTGATTCCTATTTCGATGGGCGAGATGAAGGAGGCCTGCGATTTGACGGCGCGCGCGAATGGGAATCAGCGCTATGGAGGCATAGCCTTCGTGTAGGCACCGATTGCGGGGGTGAAGCCGCGCGTCCGCTTCCGGCGGCAGATCGAGGATGGGCAAAGAATCGTTGGTCCACGCGCTGCCGCCGGGACTGAACAGCGCATGCGACGGATCGGTCTTGCCGGAAACGACCAAGCCGCAGGTGCACGCCAAAACGATTTCCCCGTCCGGCCCGCGGCAGATCCCTCCCTGCGGATCGCGGACGATCAGCGTATTCTCTTCCTGCAGGAATTCTTCGGGAAAACCGTCCTGGACGAAATAGGGAAAGTCTTCTCCGCTTGCCAGACGAATCCCCGCCGCGGCGCAACCCGTGCTCGCGCGAATCGCGGCGAGAACGGCTCGAAGCGAATCCGTCAACGCAACGGGCCGATTGAGCCGCTCCAGGATTTCCGCGGTCAAAATATGGTAGCGTTCCACCTGCTTGCGACGAGTAATGTCATGGGCGATCTCGAACCTGGCTTCCCGACCCTCTGTCCATGGGATGATCCGGTCCGTGATCTGGAAATGCCGGTCCAGTTTCGGGTTGTAATAATCCCAGCAATGGGGCTTTCCCTCGTTGGCGAGAATGATGGAATTCGTACAGAAATCGCACGGCGAATCGAGATTCTGAAACTCCTTGTAACACTGCCCGCCCACCGGATCCCGCCCCAAAGCTGCTCTGAGCCGACGGTTAACGAACAACACCTCATAGGTTGTCGGATCGGAGACATAGATGAAATCTTCCATGCCGTCCAGGAGGGCAAGCATACTCTCCCGCCGGAGAAGCCCTTCGCTTCCTATCGGCTCGCCTTGCGCCCGACGGCTCCCCATGGAAGCGGCGCTCGGCGGCTCCGCCGCCTCTTCGTCCGCGCAAGGGACGGAACGCTGGCGCTGTTTGCCGGCTTCTTCGTCCGGAACGCAAGTCATAGGGAGAATTCCTCCTGTATCCTCTGCGTATCGTCTTCCGTCTCCACGCGCGGCGCGAACCCGAAATCCGGTTCCGGCCCGAACAGCCACAG
>SLKS01000282.1 GCA_007134465.1 Kiritimatiellia bacterium
CTACGCTTCGTACTCGTTTGAAAGCGAGCGCAACCAGATTGGATGCGGCAGAATTCAAAAGAAATGCATTCGCTTCGGGGAGCCCATTCTTCTGCCCCTGTTCAGTCCCCTTAGAGAAGCAGAAATGCGTATCCGCGGATTCAATTATACCGAGCTTCAGGTTATGAGGTATGTGGCAGAGTTCGAACGTTATGGTTCTGAATCGAACAAGGTGTTCTTTCATCGGCAATCATTGATAGACCAGATTGCGATATCAAGAAAGGATCAGACATTCTAACAAGACAAATGGAGGATATTGTCGCGTAGCCGCGCCAAATCTTCATTTGCGACGTTGGCCACGGTAGATAATGAGGATGAAATACACCTGCCCATGTTGTGGTTACAAGACCCTCGACGAAAAGCCGCCGGGCACCTATGCGATCTGTCCGATCTGTTTCTGGGAAGACGATTATGTCCAGTTCAAAGATCCGGACTATCGTGGCGGGGCAAACAATGCTTCCCTGCGGGAAGCACAACAGCACTTTGTGGAACTTGGCTATTGCGAGGACCGTTGCGTTGGGTTCGTCAGGAAACCAACACCGGAGGACGAGAAGGACCCGGAGTGGAAGCAACTGACACCGCCGAAGAGAGAAGACATATTGCGGGAGAATCCTCCCACTTTCTTGGCTGGGCCAGATGGAGTCAGGAGAACATGAGGAAGGCCAACCAGCAAATGCTGGGTACGGCTTCGCCGCCCCAGATTTGCGCCGTTGGCCCAATGAAAATGAAAACAAGAATACTCGCAGCCATGCTCATTGCGGTGTCATGGCCATGCTTCGCGCAAACGAACTACTTCCCCGCAGGTTCACTCGATGACCGTGCTGATATGCACGCATTCACCAGTCAGTGGTACAGCAAACACCTGTCGGCGATGCAGGAACCAGCGTTGTCGGGGATGACGAACGCTGCAGGGGCAGAGTGCTATCGCTTTCTCTATCTTCCGACATGGGGACATCCGGTTGCCGTTCGCGTTACGAGATCAGGAGAAGTGTTCACAGTGCATGCGACCTTTCTTTCCGGACAAGGCGGTTATGACCCAGGGACAATCACACATCAGAGTTACAGGACCCTGAACAAGAAGGACTCGGACGGTTTGAGGAAGATGATCGCCAAGGTTGACCTTTTCAGTATACCGAAGACGGATGATACGAGAGGATGCGATGGAGAAGAATGGGTGCTTGAAGGTGTTGCGGATGGGCAGTACGCCGTCGTGACGCGATGGTGTCCAGCCGACTACGATACAAAGAAACGCGGACTTGACGCCTTTGTGGCCCTCTGCCGTAGACTGCTGGATCTGGCAAACGACAAGAACAATGCCAACCAAGCGCCGGAGGATACGGCTGGCAAGCCTGTTGCGCTCGCAACAGGCATCTCGCGAATCTTCTTTGCCATTGCCGTATTGGCTTTGGCGCTCAGAGTCAGAAGGATGACAAAACAATCGAGTCGTCACGCACCCAAGTAAGCTGCGTCGGAGCTCGGCGCACTTGGTCCGGTCACTCGTCACGTACGGTGGACGATTCGGAAAGTGAGAATCGGCCGTTCCGTTTCCGCCTGGCGTGAACAAAGAGAAAAATGAGAGTGCGCCAACAAGCAAATGGAGGATATTGTCGCGTAGCCGCGCCAAATCCTCGTTTGCGCCGCGTTGGCCAAGGAGGAGAGGATGTCATTTCTGAAATCGCTGTTTGGCGGATCGAAGAAAGAGCCGAAGGTGGAACAGGGGATTGAGGAGCACCTCGAATTCCTCAACTCGCTAAGGATTCCAGCCATTGCCATATCGGCGTCTGCCGAGGCGAAGCTCAGCCGAGTCGGGGGTCTGCCCTCGCTTCCCGACGGTGTTCCTTGGCCGGAATGGAAGGACAAGCCCCTCGCGTTCCTCTGCCAGATCGACCTCACTGAGATTCCCGAAGCCTGCGAGCGACAAGGGCTTCCGGCCTCGGGCATGCTCTATTTCTTCTACAATCAGGAACAGGAGACTTGGGGCTTCGACCCCAAGGACAAAGGAAGCTGGCAAGTGGTTCATGCATCGGCACCAAGCGATGCACCTCGTGCCGCGCCCGACGGCTTGGGCAAGGACTATGTTTACACGGAGAAACCGGTAACCTTCACTCCTGTTGAGACCTATCCGGATTGGCAAGATGACCGAGTTGGAGGTCTCAACCTGAACGACAGCCAAGGCGACCAGTATATCGAGCTATGCTCAGGGGTTTTCCAAGACAACCCCACTCACCATCTGTTCGGATATCCTTCCCCTGTTCAGGGGAATGATATGGATCTCGAATGCCAACTTGTCTCTCATGGCCTGTACTGTGGTGACGCATCTGGGTATCGCGATCCACGAGCCAAGGAACTTGAGACACAAAAAAAAGGGGTCAGTCCCCGGATTCTGGCATTTCGGCCCGAGAATGTCGTGGCCAGATCGAGCCTGTCACGCATTCGGGGCGCGCGGGATTCGCGAGCGATGCGGGGTTGGACAGAATCATGAAGAGGCGGTTCCAAATTATTCTGTCATAAAATGATTCTGTCCTCTGGAAGCAGAAGGGTCAGTCCCCGGATTTGGGTATTAACGGCCCAGGAGCGGATGATTGTCTTCATTTGAAGGAGAGCAGAAGGGTCAGAGCGCCAGGAAAAGGTCAACAGTGATAATTCGTTTTTATGTCTGCAACGTGCATTCGACACGGCAAGTCGTTCGGGGCGAAATGGTTGATGCCGTTTCGGCGTGCCGTTCAATGACGAAACACCCAAGCGCCGACACAAGCCCGAAAGAAGCCCGAAACTCCTAAGCCAAGAACAAGGAGAAACATGCCTTTTTCGGCATTTCGGATTTAGGATTTCCTTCGGGTTTCCGTCTCCGCGCTTCGCGCTCCGCCGCGACACGTGGGTATTTCGCTTGGCCGCCGTAGCCCAAGGGGCGAAGGAGGCTCATTCGTCATTTATGGCGCGGTACCAGGGCTTGTTGCTTGTCCTGAAACGTCGTTAACTAAGCGCCAACAGGCTGAGGATGGGCGTGCAAATGTTGCTTTTCTCGACGAACTGGAAGATGTTGTCGCCGGCATCGGCGCCTTCCGTATCGAACCCCAGCACGAAAGCCCCAAAGACTTGCAGCCTGTGCGCATGGATGGCGGCGACGACATCCAGCGTGGAGCGGGTCGTGTTCTGTGTTTTGGAAATGGCTTTCAGATATGCAGATAATCGGCTTTATCGTAGAAATGGGGACGCATGCTCGGGTCCAGTCCGCCCAGAACCACCGGCTTGCCGAAGGCGTGCGCGCGTTCGATCAGCGTCTCCAGGGAATCCATCTGCACCCGGTTGGCGCCCGCGACCACCATGTCCGCCCATTGAAGATCCGCGTCGCTTACGGGCCGCACGTTTTCGTCTATCAGCCGCGACGACCAGGCATCGGGAAAGAACGCGGCCACGGTGAGCAAGTCGAGCGGCGGCTGAAAGGCCTTTTCGGGATCGCCCAGAATGTCGCGGAACGGAAAATGCTGGCTCCAGAAGGTGACCGGATAGCGCGGGCACACGAACAGAATTTTGCGTCGGGAGCGCACGGCGCGGACGTTTGTCCAGAGGCTGGCATCGTCGAAGGGCTGTTTCATGGCGGACCTCCTGTCGGGAAGCTTATCGTGGGTTCACATTCCGAAATAGCGGGCTTCACGAGTCGTCATGGGGCGCCAAGCCCGAGCCATGGCATCCGCCAAGGCCGGTTCGCCGGTTTTGCTCCAGAACAAGGGGAACAGGGTGCGCCCGGACGCCCAACGCGCCTTGTGGTCCGGCATCGTCAAATCGACACGGCCCAGCACGGCCGGCGCGCCGCCGACGCGCGGACACCTTTGCGCGTCGCTTAGTTTTTCGAAACAGAAGGCCCTTTCGTAATACTTCAAATGGCGCGGATGCACTTCGATCACGAAATCCGTGTAGCCGCGTACGCGGCGCGCATAAATGTAAATCAGATTGAACAAGCGCAAAAGCACATCGCGCGAATCCAGGCAATCTTTGCGCAGCGCCAACCGGGTCACTTCCGCCATGGCGTGTCTCCCCGCGCGCATGCGTTCGGTTTCCACCCAGAAAACCTCGTCGCAGGGCAGGCCTTTGTCCGAATCGAATACCAACGACACTGTGCCGACTGTGCCGCCGTTCTCGTCTTCCGCCAGCAGGGTAATCGTTTCGGAACCCGCATCGTACGGAGAAACGACCATGCCGATTCCATCGTCCTGCGCCAGGGAAACTCCACTATAGACCTTGTGCGCGAACCGATACGCGCGCTCGCGCGCGATCGGGTCCGATGCCACGCGATAGCGGTAAACCGCACCGGATTTTGCCGCGCATTCGACAATCGTATCGGAGTCGCAAAGAACACGAGTCCGATCGCGTGGTTTCGTACGCAAACCGCGCTGCCAGGCAACCAGCAACGCCTTGACCGCTTGTATTCCCGCCACGCGTGTTGTGGCACGGCTGTTCATGGTTCCCTTCCTTTCTCTTTCACTGGATTTCGCTTCGGCGCCGACGTCATCGGGCATAGGGCGGACTCGCGGGTGCGCCAGAGAAAGCCGTCCAGGCGACGGGCGCATAATCGCAATGGGCGAACCTGCGTCCCTTGCCAATTCTCCTGACAAATCGGCTCCATAGCGTTTCTTTTCTGTCGGTTGTTGCTGCGATCTTGCTGGCCTTGCCGGCGCTTGTTCGCGCGACTGTCATGATGAACCTCCTTGGGAAAGCAGGCCTCTTTCGCCCTTTCAATACGCTATAGCCTCGCGATGCCGATCTGTTACAGGCGTGGCAGGAAAAAGTCGGAAGGCGGGCTTCGCCCAGCCCCCCACATGTTTGACAACTGCGAAAGTCGCGAAATACCCGCCTTCGCTCAAAGCCTTCCTTTTACGCCCTTCGGGCTTCGGCGGACAAGACGGCGAGGCAAGCGCGAATAGTTCTGTTGGGAGAGAAATAGGCGGGGCGGAACTTAGGGTATGATCGGGATAGCGGTCGCGGATTCCGCCTGCCTTGCGGCTGAAGCCGCAAAGAGAGCTTCCGGCTGAAGCCGGTACTCTGACCACGGACGCGGAAGAGAAGCTCTGCCTCTCTGGCCAGAGCGCCGCCTTCAGGGGGAAGTTCTGCGGGGGCTTCAGCCCGTATGTGTCAAGCGCAAGTCAATATCCAGCAGCCAAGTGATAGCCGGGCAATTATTCTCTCCTTGTTCGGTTGGATATTCCGAGTGATTAACGCATGGGTTGCGTTCAGGATCGGCGAGCAAACACCGTCATGTCTTTGCCCGGGTTCCGGAGCCGCCCCAGCAGTCCGTACGCAAGCAAGCGGGGCGAGCGAAGAATCCGGCCGAAACGGATGGGTTCGAAAAACGCGTCTTCCGCGCCGCCGGTGGCCAGGACGTACTGGAAAAGGAAGGTGGAGTTCAGAAACGGAATCCACGTATCGAGATACCATCTGGTTTCCGTGTGAAACACGGCAAATCCACGCCTCTCAAGCAATCGTATCAGCTGAGCTTGCGCAAGGATATGCCTATGAAAAGGCTGATGCAAAGGACCGGCTTCGTCGAGCGGATCGTTCAGCCGAATTCGGTCCGCGCAGGGCGAACCCAGAACGGCCACACCCTGCTTGCCGACGCAACGCAACATCTCGTCCAGCATGGCGTTCGTGTCCGACGCATGCTCCAGTACGTCTTGGCTCACCAGAAAATCGTATGTTTCGAGCAAAGAAGCTTTGTCGGCAAACGGTTCGCAATAGGGATCGTACCCCGCCACATGCGCGTATTCCTGTTCCCGGAGCCATGCGACGAACCCGCCGTTTCCGCACCCGTAATCGAGCAGAGTACAGTTCTTGTCGAAACCGCGAGCGGTCAGTTGACGCAAGCGCGCGGCGAACAGTTGGCGCGTAAAGAAATCGAGCTTCTGCCGCTGCATCGGATAGTCGCGATAATCGCGGCGTCCCGGTCGTAATGGGTGGCGTCCAGTGTTCGATTCTGCCCGACGAAACGCTCTGCCATGCCGACGCCATTGTGCTTGGCGATGCGGAATCAGTTTGGCCGCAAGTTCTCAAGGATTTCTCCGACGGTCAAATGAAGAAGGTCTACCGCGATGAACAGGCGACGAAAACGCTGGTGCATGTTCCGCCACGTCGGGATATCTTTCGCAAATACAAGTATTTCCCCAACAACGTGATCGAGACGGGACGGGGTTGTCCGCACACGTGCGACTTCTGCACAGTAGCAGCCATGCATGGCGGCCTGTACAAGAAAAAGAGCATCCCGGATGTAGTGCGGGATATCGAGAGTTTGTCAGGGAAAGATTTATATATCGCCGACGACAATTTCGTGGCCAACCAAAAATATGTCATTGAGTTGTGCAAGGCGATCGCGCCATACGGATTGCACTGGGTCGTCGAAGGCAGCATTCTGATGGCCAGGAATCCGGAACTGATGCGCTGGATGGCCAAAGCCGGGTGCGTGTGCATCCTGAACGGGTTCGAATCGCTCAATCCCGAAACGCTCAAGCTGATGGGAAAGAGCTGGACCCAGACCGTTCGGACCTACGAGGAGTCCATTCGCGCCATTCGCGATCATGGCATCAGCATCTACGGCTCGTTTGTGCTCGGCTACGATACGGATACGGCCGATGACATTGAACGGACCGTGGAATTCGCCATCGAACAGAAGCTGGCGCTGGCCTCGTTCAATCAGGTGATTCCGTTTCCGGGCACGAATCTGTACCGCCGATTGGAAGCGGAAAAACGCTTGCTGTACGATAAATGGTGGCTGGATCCGGATTACTTCATGGAAAAGCCGATATTCAAGCCCGGCCGAATGGCGCCAGAAGCGCTCAGCCGAGGAGTGGTCAAGGCCCGCATGGAATTCTACCGGTTTTCCAACGCCTGCAAGCGCTTCCTCGATTTCGGCGCCAATATGCGAAACCTGATCAATGCCTATTTCTTTTTCCGTTCGAATTTCACCGCATGGAAAGACACGGTCGTGCAGGACAATTGATGTAACAACCGATGCCTCCCGCGCTATGGTAGAATTGAAGAACAAAATATGTTCAAATTTCGATGGCAAGGCGAATACACGATGAAGCGACAATGCGAAACAAGACACAAGGCTGGGCGTCGGTAGAAAAGGAGTCTGGAGCCATGAATCAAGAATATTCGCAAATGTCTGTATGTCAAAAAGATGAGGCGATTCAAGTTGGCGCGTGGCGTTTGTCGTGGGCCTCGGACGGCAGCCTGTTGGCGCATAGCGCTGGCGAGAGCATGTCCGCAGGCTCCGAAACGGTGTTTGCCCGTAATTGGGCGCGCTTGATCGCCTATGGCTGGCAAAAATTTCAGGCGAGCCTTTCCGGCATTCTCGCCCATGCATTTTCTGACAATAACACTTCACGCGCAACGGAGTAGAGGCAACGAGTCACGGCTGACTTCGCCCGCAGCCCAATTGTTTTCTACCACGAGGCGCTTGCAAAACCCCGGCCGCAAGAAGGGATGGCAGAGTAGACGAGGCGTCCCGCCTCGTCAAACGCGGCGAGACGCCGCGTCTACTATGGATAGCCGCAGGGGTTTGCAAGAGCATACCACGGAAATCGCGGAAAGGATGGCACGTTGACCGACCTTTCGTATGTCCGCGCAAGTAGCAAACCTTTGAAAAGCCTATAACATGCACGGGAGGGCGGCCAATGCAAAAGCCGGACTTGAATGAAGAATTGTCTTCCATTCCCGCTTTGCTGTATCGGCGTGTGGTTGCTTCGCCGGACACGGCTTTCCTCTATTCACGTTCGGCAGCCGGCCACTGGCAAGGCACGACATGGCGCGAGTTCTGGGCCGAGGTCTCCGGCGGCGCCCATACGCTGAAAGAAAAGGGGTTGCGTCAAGGCGAGACGGTAGCCATTCTGGCACGTACCCGCCGCGAATGGATGGTGGCCGAATATGCCGCGATGCTGGCCGGTCTCCTGGTGGTCGGCGTGGATACGCATGCGCCGGAAGAGCATATTGAGCATGTGTTGCGGCATTGCGGCGCAAGAGTTCTGATTGCGGATACCGGGAAGAGTCTGGACAAGGTGTCGGCGAATATCCGAAAGTCGCTTCGCCTGATCGTGACGATGGACAAGTCCGAAACGGCGGGAGAGGCGTTGTCGTGGACGAAATTCGTTGACCAGCCTTCGGTCGGCGAAGAGATGGCGCCTGTTCTTCCCGAGGCGGACTTGCCTGCCACGGTCATCTACACATCCGGAACGACCGGAACGCCCAAAGCGATCAAATACAGGCACAGTCAGATCTTGGCGGCTTGCCGGGCGATCCTTAGGCTTTTTCCCGAGGCCGACAGCCGGGATCGTACGGTCTGTTGGCTGCCCATGTCCCATTTGTTTCAGCGCATGATCAATTTGGCGGCTTTGGCAAATGGATGCCCGATCTATTTCGTGGACGATCCGCGCCAAATGATAGACCGCTTGCGCGAGATCAAACCGGGGACGCTCATCGGCGTGCCTCGCTTTTTCGAGAAGGTCCACGAAGGGGTTCGGCAAAGAATGCGAGTGTTGCGATGGCTTCCCCGCGCTTTGACGCGTCCGTTGCTGGCCGGACTGGTTCGGCGCCTGTTCGGGGGCCGGATCAAGTTCCTGATCACGGGTTCCGCTCCATGTTCGGCCGCCGTGCATGATTTTTTTGCCGATGCGGGCCTGCCGCTATTCGAAGCCTACGGGATCAGCGAGAATGCCATCCCTATGGCGGCCAACCGGTTCGGAGCATGGCGGCGAGGAACGGTGGGACGGATTCTCGATGAAAACGAGGTGCGGTTCGGCGAAGACGGAGAACTGCTGGTGCGCGGACCGGGCGTGTTCGCCGGCTACTGGCGCGACAGCGAGTCGCGCGCCAGCTTCACCGACGATGGCTTTTACAAAACAGGCGATTACGGCTTGCTCGACGAAGACGGCTTTCTGCAACTGAAGGGGCGGAAATCCGATCTGATCAAGACCTCAACGGGCCGCCGCATTTCTCCGGCGAAAATCGAAGAAATGTTGCAGGGCAGCCCCTGTGTCGAGCATGCCGTTGTGGTGGGGGACGGACGCAAGCACCTGGCCGCGTTGCTTACTCTCGACCGTTCCTGGCTGGCCCGCAAGCTTGGCTGCGCGCCGAGCGCCGTTACGTCCGACGCTTGGCAGACGGCGACATCGGCCCACAAGGAATTGCTGGAGAGCATGGATGGCATCAACGGCAAGCTGCCCCCATACGAGCGCATCCGTTCGTTTTCGATCCTTCCGGGCAGCTTTTCCATGGAAGGCGGAGAATTGACGCCCACCCTCAAAGTCAAACGCCGGGCCGTGCAGAAAAAATACGGGAGCCTGGTTGACCATCTATACCGTCTGGCCTGAGAAAGAAGCCCTTATGAACTCTGCGGAAGTGACCCGGGAAGCAAAGGTTTTCGCGTTTTACGCTCGTTGGCTCTGGCCGGTGCACCGGGTTTTCGCGAAAAGGCATCTTGCGCGCCGACTGGACATTCCTCTGGTTCTTTGCGGATGCCATCGTTTTCCCTTTCGTTAGGAGACGATACAACGATCTTCGGCAATGCCGCCGCTTCGCGCAGGCGTTTCCGGCGATACAGCGCCCGTTTCAGGGCCAGGACGCCCAGCGCTTTCTCGGTACGGCGGATCAGGATGAACCAGCGCCACATCGGCCGGTTCGGCGCAAACAGCCGGAACAGCCACGCGCCAAGTTTCAAAAAGGACGCCGGCGTACGCGCGTCTTCGTCGTACATGAACACATTCGTTTCGCGCAGCGCCCGATCCTTAACCAGCGCTTTCAGACGCTCGACATCCAGCGCCCCTCCCTCGTACGTTGTCGGAAACAGGAAATTGCCAACCGCGCTTTCCGGCCTTGTGCTGCGCACGCGGTCGGCGATCGGCGCCCCGTTATACACGCGCAATCCGATCCCGATGTCTATCAGGTCCCAAGGGCCCGCCGCCCCGATGGCCGTATCCAGCGTCTCGCGAACCGTCTCCTCTGTTTCGTCCGGGCCGCCCAGAAGCAGGCACCACATGACGGCGATTCCGTGCGCGCGCAGAATGCGGGCCGCCCGCAAGACGTCCGCCGTGCGAAAATTCTTGCCCAGCCCTTTCAGCGTACGGTCGCAACAGGATTCGGCGCCTAGATCCACATCCCGGAATCCGGCTTGAACCATCAGGCCCGCCAGCTCGTCGTCCACTGCCCCAGGATTCAAGCCCATGGTCCGCAGCCGCAGCTTCAGGTTCCTGCCGATAATCGCGCGCAGGACCGCCTTGCTGTGGTCGAGCGGATAGTTGAATGTGCTGTCCGTGAATTCGATGTGCGCCATGCCGGTTTGCCGGACGAGCCGCTCGATGTCGTCGGCGATCCGTTGCGGATCGCGCAGACGCCAGGATCGGCCTTCTATCCGGTTGTACGTGCAGTACGAGCAGCGCAAGGCGCACCCGCGCTTGGTCTGGATCTGGAGCGGGGAATCGTAGTGGCGGTAGGCAGCCGTATCCAGATGGTCGTACACCCGGTCCAAGGGCAGGTCGTCAATCCGCGAAACCCGCATCGGCTCGTTGTTTTCAACCGTTCTGCCCCCGACACGCCTAACCAGGCCCGGCATGCCGTCCAGCGGCTCGTTCGCTTCCAGACGGCGGATCAGTTCGACCATCGCCGCTTCGCCGTCGCCCCGAACCGCCAATTCCATGTCGAAATGCTCTAGGATTTCCGCCGCATTGATGCCAACTGCCGCGCCGCCCAGCACGATGGGGCCGTCGAACGCCTTGCGACAGGGCTCGATCGCTTCGCGCCGTATTTCGTCGAGCAGAAACTGCGTCCGATACCCCGCGCAATTGTCTATGTTGCGAATGCCGATGCCGACAATATCGGGACGATAGTTGCGGATCGTCTCGGCAACGTCGCGAGCCGGCCTTCGGCTGAAGCACAAATCGAGCACGCGTACCTCGTGCCCAGCCTGTTCGACCGCCGCCGCCACGCAGCCCAGCCCGAACGGCAATACGGGCCACGGCTGCTTGAACCGATTGGAATTGATAAGCAACACGCGCATAGCCGCCTCCTTTCGCCTTGTATATGCGTCAAGGCGGGAAAATGAACAATTAATTGCTCTGGTCAGTTCGGGTTGTCATACGAA
>SLKS01000196.1 GCA_007134465.1 Kiritimatiellia bacterium
CAGAAAATGGAAGCTGAAATAGTTCCGGAAGCTGAAAAACGGAGGTTCGTTATGGCTGTGTTCTCGTTATTCCATCGTGTCGGTTTCGCTTTCGTCGTTCTCGTCATGGCCGGGAGGCTGCCTGCCAATGCGGCGCAGTCAACAAACGCGCCGCCGACTCCGGAACAACAGATACGGCTGACTGAACACCTGGCGCCGTCGGTGGTGCAGGTCGAGCATTGGCTTCAGCACGACGGCAGCGAGGCGCCCAGCGGCGGCTGGGGCGAACGCTGTCCCAACTGCGGTCGCATTCACGGCAATCCGCTGGAGTCGTTGATCCGCGACGAACGCCCGTTGCGCACGGCCGGATTCGTGGTTGCGCCGGATCGGATTGTTACGCCGGACATCCAGGTGCACAGCCGGTTCGTGCGCGAGATTCGCGTGCGCAAGGGCGAGCGGAGCGTTCCCGCGCGCCTGGCCGGGCTGGCCCTCGAACGCAACGCCTCCTTTCTCGCGCTGGACGAGCCGTTGCCCGGCATTCAGCCGCTCGCATTCGACGCCGCCAAGTCCGCCCCCTATCTCGCCGTTGTCTATACCGGCGGCGAAGGCGCCTGGTCGTTTCATGTGCAGCCACTTGCCGGCGCCGTCACCGTGCCCGACGACCGTCCGCCCTTTCTGGCCGCGCCCTCCTACGCGGCGCTGCTGGCCGCCGACGGAACGCCGGTCGGTCTGTCCATGACGGAGGAGCTGCCGACGGACGAATCCTGGAAAGGTTCGCCGCTCGCCTGGCCTGCCATCGCGGCCGAGGAATTGCGGGAACGGCTCGAGAAGCTGGAGCAGCGCGCGGAAGCCGCGCTCGTGCGCGTCTCGCTCGGCTTGCGCAGTCCGCGCGCGGCGCCGGGGTCCGGATTCCGCGGCCGGTTCCACCATTCCGGAGAGGATGAATCCGCCGCGCAGCGCGACGCGCTCGGCCTGCGAATCGGCGCGGACCGGCTTCTGATTCTTGCCGGCCTGTCCCCGCGCGTCACGGCCCGGCTCGAACAAATCCACTGGATGAACGTGGACGGAACGGAACGGACGCTCGCCGAGTTTTCCGGTTCGTTTCGCGACATCGGCGCGCTGTTGGCCGCCACGGACAAGCCCGCGCCAGGCGAAGGCCTTGAACTGTGCGAGCGCGACATCAACGTCTGGCGCAGCCGTTTGCTGCTGGCCGGCGACATTTCCGTGCAAGGCGAACAGCGGATCGCCCGCTTCTCCCATGCGCGGATCTCCGCCTTTTCGCACGGCTGGCGCGAACGCCTGTATCCGGACCTGCCGGGCCGCTCGCAAAACTTGTTTCTGTTCGATCTGGACGGCCGCCTGATCGCCCTTCCGCTCGCCCGTCGCGATTCCGGCACGGAACGCCGCTACAGCTTTTCCCGCGCCGTCCTGACCCCAACCGCGTACGCGCTCGGCCTGCTGGCGGCGCTGGACGCCGAACTCGATCCGGCCAACGTGCCGCTGAGCGAAGAGGAAGAAAACCGGCTGGCCTGGCTGGGCGTCGAATTGCAGCCGCTCGGCCGCGAGCTGGCGCGCGCCAACCGCGTGGCCGATCAGACCCAGGACGGACGCACCGGCGCCTTGGTAACCTTTGTGCACCCCGATTCTCCCGCCGCCCGCGCCGGCATCGAACCCGGCATGATTCTTCTGCGCTTGCGGGTTCCGGGCCGACCCCAGCCGCTCGCCGTTCAGGTGGACGACGGCAGCCACATGTCCCGGTCGTTTCCCTGGGATCGGCTCGACGATTTGCCCGAACAGTATTTCGATCAGATTCCCGCGCCTTGGCCGTCGGCGGAAACCGGTTTCAGCCGCATGCTCACCGATCTGGGCCTGGGCACGGAAATCACCGCCGAATTCTTTCAGGACGGCCGACAAACCGACAAGCCGTTCGTCCTGGAGGCCGGCCCGCCGCATTTCGAATCCGCTCCGCGTTTCGCGTCCGAATCCCTGGGTCTGACCGTCCGCAACACGACCTACGAAGTGCGCAATTATCTGCAACGGAAAGACGGCGAACCCGGCGTGGTGATTTCGCGCGTCGAGCCGGGCGGCCGCGCTTCCGTGGCGGGCATCAAGCCGTACGAGCTGATAACGCACGTCAACGGAGAACCGGTGCCGGATGTCGGCGCCTTCGAAAAACTGACCGGCGCCGACGGACGCCTGAGCCTGTCTGTGAAACGCATGGCCGCCGGCCGCCTGGTCGCCATCGCGGTCGCGGACTGACGCGACCGACGCCGAAGCGGGAGACGAACGCATGCGCATTCTGATTATCGGCGCGGGCGCCACGGGCCGAACCCTGGCGGCGACCCTGCGCGAAATGAACCACGACATCGTTCTGCTGGATCGCGATCCGGATGCGCTGGCCGCGGCCGACGCGCTGGTGGACGTCATGACTCATATCGGCGAAGGAGCCAGCCCCGTCGCGCTGGAAGAAGCCGGCATTGGCAAAGCCGACATGGCGCTGGCCGTGACCAACCGGGACGAGACCAACCTGCTGGCCTGCCTGTACGCGCATGCGGCGGGCGTTGCCACCAAGGTGGCCCGCGTGAGCAACACGGACCATCTGTCGCCCTCGCGCTGGAACTGGAAGGCGCAAGGGCTCGATTTGCTGGTGTCGCAGAACGAGGAATGCGCCAAGGAGCTGCTCGACATTCTGCGCTATCCCGGCGCCGCCGACGTGCTCGACATGTTCGAACGGAAAATCCTGGCCGTCGGCGTTCGCATCGCCGCCGGCTCGCCGCTGGCCGACCGCACCCTCATCGAAGCGGGACAGTCCCATGAAATCCTGTCGCGTTCCCGCATCGTC
>SLKS01000298.1 GCA_007134465.1 Kiritimatiellia bacterium
AGTTGATCGTGCCACGAATCCGTTCACGCCGTCTCGCACGACTTCCGGGCAGCCGCCGACGTTGAAAACCACAGACGGCGTGCCGGCCGCCGTCGCCTCGAGAAGAGTATTGGGCAGGTTGTCGGCCAGCG
Organism: Kiritimatiellia bacterium; assembly: GCA_007134465.1. GTDB lineage: Bacteria > Verrucomicrobiota > Kiritimatiellia > UBA8416 > SLMC01 > SLMC01. The sequence goes on from SLKS01000298.1 coordinate 132, forward strand.
AGGGCAGCACATACAGATCGGCCGCGTTATAGTAGAGGTTCAGAAGCGCGGGATCGGCGACGGGGCCCATCAGCTTGATCCCCGGACAGGCCGACGCATCGTCCTTGATTTCGCCGAACGCGGCGCAGGCAATGTCCAGTCCTTGCTCGCGCAGCGTCGCCTGCGCTTCGACCAGCAGACCTGTGCCCTTGCGCGCGTCGTGGATATTGACTGCGCCAGCCAGCAAGAGCAAGCCCTGTTCCGGCAGTCCCAAAATGGCGCGCAGGCGCTGTCGTTCGGGAACGGGCCGAAACACATCCGTTTCGACCGTATTCGGGATGCAGGCGGTCCGGATGCGGTCGCCGAACCGTTCTTCGGCCAGACCCGTCAGCCAGCGCGACGGCGCGACGAGCCGGATCCGATCCACGTTGGCCGAGAAGAACCGTTCGCGTCGCGTCCATTCGCGGGCGGGCGAAATAGAAGTGGTTCCGCATTTTCCCCATTGTGGGCAGTTTCCCGTGCAGCCGTCGAGATATTGGCGACAATCGAAGCTGTAGCAGCAGTAGCCGGTGAGCGCCCACATGTCGCGCAGGGTCCAGACGATAGGAATCTGACGGGGCAGGCGTTCAAGCAGGCTGTAGGAACAGGCCTGCCAGATATTTTGAATCAGGAACGCATCCGGCTGGCGCAGGCGCGCCTGGTTGGCCAATGCGCGGTCGTTGTACAGGCGCCGTTCCAGTTCCGGCTTGCGCATAAGTCTGGCCTGCAGCCGACAGAACAGAAGCTGGCGCGCGGACAGCCAGCGGTCGGCCGGCTGGACCCAGGCTAGGCCTGGCCCGGTCGCGGCCAGCGCGTCCACATGCATGTCCGGTACGGTCGCGAGCGCGTCGCGCAGACGGCGCGCTCCAGTGGCGGCGCCGCCCCGCGTTGTATCCATGAGCATGAGAACCTTCATGGTTTCCTGTCCGGGCCTGTTGGCTTTCGTTTTGACCGCCGGAGTTTCCCGACGAAGGACTTATCAGTGTTCGCCAACGTTCTTTAGTTTCCTTTTTCCATGCAGACAAACAGGCTGTGTCCGGTCAAACGGCGTCTGAGCCATGGGTAGCAGCCGAGCAGCGGTCGCACGATGCGGCGACCGCCGACGCAGGCGGCGGCATACAAAAACGGCGTTTCAGGCAATCGTTCCAGATGCGCATTGACGTACCAACGCAGATGATGTCGGGCTAAAGGCTCATGTTGCATGGCGATTATCTGGACCGGGAACATGGTTTCCACACGCTCGAACACCCTGGCCGTCCAGCGTGTGCAATGATAAGGAGGCATGTTCAGCAAATTATATCGGCTGTAGCGGATAAACCCCGCTCCATTCGGAACGGTGATCAGCAAACGGCCGCCGGTGTCGAGAAGCGCAAGCGCGCTGGCGAAGAAATCATGCGGGTTCGGCAAATGCTCGAGAACCTGAAAAGCGCAGATCGCGTCGTACGAGGAGTGGAGGGCCTTGTCCGCCGCCCAAGTTTCCAGCGGAACCGATTCTACGCGCAGACCCTTGTTTCGCGCGTCGGCCGCCGCGTTCGGATTCGTTTCCAGTCCTTCCGCTTGCAGCGACTTTGTCGCCGTCACGTTTGCCAGAAAATGTCCTGGTCCGCACCCGACTTCCAGGACATGCGCGCGCTCGGGCAGAAACGGGATGGCCACGTCGAAATCCCATTTCGTCTCGGCATAAAAGCCCGGTCGGCCTTCAAGCGCCGCATAGTCGTCAGGCGCCAGCAAGGGGGCTGGCGCGAAAAACTGCAATGCGCAGGAAGCGCAAGTCCAGAGGTTGAGCGTGGACAAGCCCTCGAAACGGCATGTCACATCGAGATCGTACGTTTCACGCCATCGCTCGACAACAGTTGGGACAGAGAGCGATTCCGCATGACGAACCTTCCCGCTCCCGCAAAAAAGACAAACGGGGCTTTCAATAGAGCTATTCCGCTCTTTGGCAATAGACATGTGCTTGTTTTCCGGGGTGGCGGAACGCCTTTACACAAACTTCAAGGGTTTCATATCCCCTGTTTCCCTTCTTGTCAGGTTTTCGCCCTTTCTTCACTTGTTCGTCGCGCACGCAGGGCTAGCCCCATCGGCAAACAGCATGCCAGCAGCAATTTGATTTTCGGAATGGAAACGTTCAGGCACATGGATGCGGCCAGCGCCTTGAACGCTGTCCATCGTTCGCGTTTAGTCCAGAGCGTGTGATAGGCCTGTTCGTATAGGTCGTCGGCCAAACGCTTTTTCACGAACGTTCGCTGCTCGTTTGTCAGCCAGGGATAGGCCAGAACCGCGCGATCTACGCGTATCGGGCCGTTTCTGCCCGCGTGCCGCTGAACACGAACCCAGTTCCCCTCGTGAACATGGCGTTTGGCCACCACATCCATCACTATGCCCACTTGTCGACCATAGGAATACCGTAATGCAAATTCCCAATCCTGGCCAATCAGCAAGGACTCGTCGAATTGGTCTTGCTGGCGCAGATTGTCGCGGTGCAGCATCATGGTGATTGTTGACGAGATCGGCCGCCGAAGCTGCGCGTCGAAAAAATCGTCCACAATAAACAGGCCGACCTCTGCGGGGCGCAGATGGGCCGTGCGAAGGATATCCAGTCGCTCGAAATATTGGGTGCCGTCTTGTACCCTGCTCAGGACATTGATGTAATCG
>SLKS01000280.1 GCA_007134465.1 Kiritimatiellia bacterium
AATGGGGCGCCATGCGTTTCCTGGTGGATTCCATGTTGCGGCGCCGTCGCCGCATTCTGCTGGAGGAAATGCTCCTGCTGGCGTGCCGCTGTTTGCTGGTTGCCCTGCTGGCGTTGGCGTTGGCCCGTCCGTTCATTCCCGAAGGTTCGCGCGTGCCGTGGCCGATCGTTTTGCCGTTGATCCTGATGGCGATTACGTTGTTCGCGGTCAGCTTTGCGCTGTGGCGCACGCCCGCGCGTCGGCGCGCGACGCTGGCGGCGGCCGCGCTTTGCGCCGTGCTGGCGATAACTGCCGTGCTGTCGGAGCGCTGGATAGCGGGACGCCTTTTCGGCGCGAACCGCGTCCGCGACGTGGCATTGATTATCGATGGTTCGGCTTCGATGACGATGACATCCGAAGGGCGAGTCAATTTCGAACGGGCGCTGGGCGAGGCGCGCAGTCTCATCGCATCCGCGCCGCGTGGAACGGCCTTCAGCCTGATCGTGGGCGGCCCGACCCCGAACACGTTGACGCCGGCGCCGCTGTCCGATCGCGCGCAACTGTATCGCATGCTCGACGAGCTTCGTCCGCCGGGCGGCTCGATGCGCGCTCTCGATGCGCTGGCGGCTGCGACGCTTACGCTGGCGCAAGGACATCGGAGCGGCAAGCACATGGTACTGATCGGCGACGGGCAGCGCGTGGGGTGGGGGATGGATCGGCCCGGCCATTGGCGGCATGTGCGCGATATGCTGGCCCGTTTCCCGAGCCCGCCGCAAGTGACGATACGGGCGTTGCCGTTGCCGAGCAGCATTCGGAATTTGGCTGTCTCGGATATCGCACTGTCGCGGCCGGTCGTCGGCGTCGACCGGCCGGTCCGTATTGACGTGACGTTGCGCAATACAGGATCCGAGTCCGTGACGCCGCAGGCTGTGCGTTTGCGGATCGGCGAGGAGATTCTGACCGACATGTCTGCCGGTCAGATCGAGCCCGGTGTTGACAGACGCGTGAGTTTTCGGCACCGGTTCGAGCGCGCCGGAGCGCATGTGATCGAAGCCGAGATCGAGGCCGACGACGAACTTGCGGCTGACGACCGCAGGATCAGGGTTGTGCAGGCGCTGGACCGCCTGCGGGTTCTGGTGGTCGACGGGAGCGCCTCGCTGCGTTTTCCTGATCGGGCAGGCGGCTATGTGGCCTTGGCGCTGACCCCTAGACCGCTCGACGAGGATGCCGGTTCGAACGGGGAGGACGAACGGTTTCTGGTCGATTCCGAATGGGTACCGGCCGCTAGATTGCCGGCACGGTTGTCGTTCGACGAATACGCCCTGGTGGTTTTAGCCGATGTGCCTTCCGCGCCGACAGAAACGGCCGAGCGTCTGGCCGCCTATGTCGCGGCCGGGGGCGCTTTGATGGTTGTGCACGGGCCGCGTTCCCGTCCCGGCTTCTATAACGAATGGCGTTTCGAGGACGTTCCGCTGCTGCCGTTTCCGCTCCTTGAACCGCTGTTGCCCGAGGCGGACGAGCCCATGGCGCGTGTGGACCCGGCCTCCTTCGCGTGGCCGGCCTTGGCGCCGTTTCAAGCCGACACCGAGATGGCGCGCGTGACGCTGAGTCGGCTGTGGCGCCTGGACGAGGATGCGGCGGCGGGCACAACGGTCGGAGCGCGCATGCAGGACGGCAGTCCTTGGCTGGCGGATGTTAAAAGAGGGCGAGGCCGTGTCATGCAGGTGGCCGCCGGATTGGATCGCGCGGCGGGAAACCTGGTTGCGCAACAAGTGTTTGTTCCGCTGATGCATGCCTTGACGGGGCGGTTGACGCACGATGCGCTGGCGCAACTCAATATCGAACCCGGCCACAGTCAGACGTTGCGTTTACCCTTGTCGTCCCCCGCGGTTGCGGACGATCATCGGGGCCTTCGCGCCTATTATTTCAAGGATACGCGTTTGCGCGGCGACCGTCATGAACGGATCGATCCGCATATCGATTTCAACTGGGGCGATCAGCCGCCGGCGCCGGATGTGCCGGGCAAGAAATTCGGCGTGCGCTGGACCGGATCGCTGATGCCGCGCGTCAGCGAAACCTACACCTTTACGACCGAAGCCGACGGGCGCATGAGCGTTTGGGTGGACGGAAAACGCATCGTCCATGGCGGCGGCAGCGGAAGTTTCGATCTGCGCCGGGGCCGAGCGCACGATCTCAGGGTCGATTATGCGGTCGATGGCGACTCGGCGGCGGCCCGTCTCGATTGGGAAAGCCGAAGCCAGCCGCGCCAGGTTGTACCCGAAACGGCTTTGAATGTTCGGCGCGGGCGCACGGCCTATTGGACGTCGGGGGTGAAGACGGAGGTTTTCGGGTCGGGCGACCAGCGTTTGGAGGGCGAGTTTTTCAGTGTCGACGACGGATTGGCGTTGCGTATCGAGAAACGCTTGTCTCCCGGGCTGTACGAGGTGGCGCTTCCCGAGGAGGCGGCTCCGTTTCTTCAAGCCTTGACCGGCGTCCGCGGCACGATTCCGTTCAGCATGGCCAGCGATGCCTCGGAAAGCGTCCTGACCCCGCTTAGCGAAGAGGACAAGCGCTATCTCTCGGAAGACATGGGTTTTCAACTGGCCCGTAGCGAAGAGGATGTTCAGCGCGCGCTGGCCGGCCGATCGTTCGGGCGCGAGCTGTGGCGCATCCTGGCGGCTGCCGCGTTGCTTCTGGTGATCGGCGAGGTGTTTGTCGAGTTTCGCAGCGACAGCGACATCGCCCTGACCCGCACCTACGACAAGGACATCGGCGGCGCCGATGTCTATACCGCCGCCACTGCCGCGCGCCTG
>SLKS01000009.1 GCA_007134465.1 Kiritimatiellia bacterium
TCGGCGGGGGCGGCGTCCGGATACAGGCGAAGGGCCAGCCGGTCGGCGGCGTAGTCCGGCGGCGCGGGCAGGCGCAGCAGTTCGGTTCCCGTCCGGCTCCGCACGACCCGCTCGCGGGTGGCGGGATCCTCGCGCACGGTCACGGGATGGACGTTGACGCCCTGCCAGGTCTCGATGTCGTCCGCCGTCAGCAGTCGGCGCGGCAGCGGGCTGCGGCGGTACGCGCGCAGGCCGCGGTATTGGCAGAGCGTCATGCCCGGCGGAAGGAGCGGCAGCATTCCGGACTGATGGCGGTTGTAGTCTTCGGCCAGATCGGCCAAAGTCCCGATGGGCTCGGCCACCCGCAGGCCGGTTTCGGATGTGTCGAACGAGCCGGTTCGGGCGGCGCGAGCGCCGGCAACCGCCAGCAGGACGAGCAGACCGGCCAGTTCGATCAGTAGAGTGACGTTTGCGCTCCCGCGCAACCAGCGCCGGATGGCTTGGACCATGATGCTCTCCTCCCGATGAGCGATGAATCCATGCGGTTTCAGAATAGACGGTGAGATGTTTAAAACAAAAGGCGCGGACAACTGCCCACGCTCTTTGGAGGGACTGGCATCCCTGTGCAGGAACATGAAACCCGCCTTCGACAGAAAGCTACGGCGGGCAGGCAGGAGCCGCGCCCGAGAGGGCGCGTTCCCGCCAGTTCGTTCCTTCCTTGAAACTTCGCGGTTTTCCAAAGAACTACACTTGCGATCGCGCAAATTGTCTTATGTCAAAATCGTCTTTCTGCAAACCTCCTGAACTGTCGTATTGCTTTTTTTTGATAGACGGCTTTTGCTATGCGAAGCCAATGAAGACATATTCCCAGGCGTTGCGCAAGTTTTTCTACGATTTTTTTTGCCATGCCGGGTCGGGTTCGAGGCCGAGCAGGCGGGCTTCGGCGAGGAAGGAGGGCGGCTGCTCGCCGGGTCGGTGCCGGCCGACCATTTTGCCTTCGGCGTTGATGCTTTCGGTTTCGTAGGCGAGCAGATGGCGCATGCGGTATTCGCCGTTTTCCAGGGGCAGCACTTCGGAGATGTGCGTGATCTTGCGCGAGCCGTCGGTCAGGCGGGCGGTATGGACGACCACGTCAATGGCCGCGGCCACCTGGGCGCGCAGGGCGACAAGCGGAATGTCTATGCCGCTGAGCAGGGCGCAGGTCTCGATGCGGAAGAGGCAGTCGAGCGGGCTGTTGGCGTGAATGGTGGACATGCTGCCGTCGTGACCGGTGTTGAGGGCCTGGAGCAGGTCGAGCGATTCGCCGCCGCGGATTTCGCCGATGACGAGCCGGTCCGGCCGCAGACGCAGGGCGGAGGCGACGAGATCGCGAATGGTCACTTCGTTCTGGCCGTGCTTGTCGGGCTTGCGGGTTTCGAACGAAACGATGTGTTCCTGCTGCAACTGCAGCTCGCTGGCGTCTTCGATCACCAGTATGCGTTCGTTGGCGGGGATCAGGCTGCTGAGCACGTTGAGGACGGAGGTCTTGCCGGACGAGGTGGCGCCGGAGACCATGACGTTCTTGCGCGTTTTCACCACCATGTCGAGCAGGTTGGCGCCGGCAGGCGTGATGCTGCCGAACGCGATCAACTGGTCGAGGTCGAGCCGTTCCTTGCTGAACTTGCGGATGGCGACCACGGTGCCGCAGCGGGCCAGGGGCGGGATCACGGCGTGGACGCGGGAGCCGTCGGGCAGGCGCGCGTCGAGGCGCGGGTTGGCTTCGTCGAGCAGGCGGCCGACGTTCTTGGCCACATTCGTGGCGGCGGCGCGCAGGGCCTGTTCGCTGACGAAGCGGGCGTCGGTCTTTTCCAGGCGGCCCTTGCGTTCCACGTAGATGCTGTCAGGCCCGTTGATCAGAATTTCGGAAACAGAATCGTCCTGCAAGACGTCGCGGACGGGTTGAAAGAACAGCAGCAAAAAGGAATCCTGGCTGTCTGGCATGGTATGCTCCTGTCTGCGTGGTTAGCGGAAGCGGTCGAGTTTCGTGATCGTGTTCGACGCGTGCGTCTTCGTCAGCCGTATCCTGCGCGCCAATGCGCGGACCGGATTCTTGTAGTTCCAACCAAGGGATTTGTCAAAAAAAATGTGGAGAATTGTGTTGACGCGCGCAATTTAAAACTGTTTGCTTTTCCCATGTTTTTCACGGTGTTCTTTTGGCAGGCGGCGCGTTGGCTCAAGCGTCGCTTTTCCGTCCGTTCGGGCAAGGCGGGCGGCGTGCTCATGGAGTACGTGCTGGTCACGGCGATTACGCTGGCGTTTTTCACGGGCGTGGCCGGGTTCGTGTTCGATCCTTCCGGCCGCGCCTTCACGGTGGACGGCGCGTTGGCGGGCGACAATTTCGGGTTTCTGGGCGATGCGTTCGTGGATATGTACAGAATGATTCTTAGCGGGCTGTCGCTGCCGATTCCATGAAAACGTTTTAGCGGGAAACACTTGCCAGGGCTTTCGGACAAGATGGACAACATGCGTGCTGTCGGGGCGCGAAAGGCGTTTCGGACGGCGAAACCACAAGACAAGGGAGGCTGGAACAGGATGAAGGCGAAACTGGATCGGTTTTTGCGGAAAACGTTCGGCGACAAGCGCGGCGGCGTGATGATGGAATATGTCATTCTGGCCGTGCTCATCGCGGCGGCCGTGGTGGTGGCCGTGGCCATGTTCGGCAAAACGCTGGTGGGCATGTTCGACGTCGGCGCCAAGGGCGCGACCGGCCGCCATACGGATGCGCAGTCCACGCTGGGCACTGTGCGAGGCGAGCAGGACGCTTCGGCGCAGGACGCGCGCGACTATCACGACGACATGCACGAGTAAGGGCTCGCGAGGCCAGGTGAATGCCGTCATGTTGTGGACGCTGATCCCCGCCGCGCTGTGGGGCGGCGTTCTGTTCCGGTACGATTGCCGCGAACGGCGGCTGCCGAACTGGCTCACGCTGGGCGGGGCCGCCGTCGCGCTGGCATGGCGATACGGATACGGAGGAAGCCTGTTCCTTGTGGACGGGTTCGTAGCCGCGACGCTGGGCGGGCTGTTTCTTTTCGTTCCCTACCTGATGCGGGGCGCGGGCGGCGGCGACGTCAAGATGCTGGCCGGCGCCGGCGCCATAGTCGGAACGGGCGGACTGCTGACGCTGCTGCTGGCAACGTCCCTGGCCGGCGTGGTGTTCGGCGTGGCGATGCTCGCGGCCGGAAAACTGGACGGCGCGCGCCTGAAGCATCTCGGACGCTGCCTGTTCGACTGGCGTTACGACCGCCAGGCCGGCAAGGCCGGTTTGCCGCCCAAGGACAGCGAACGGACTCGCATCCCTTTCAGCCTTCCCATCGCCTTGGGCACGCTGGCGGCATTGGCGCTGTAGCGGAGCGGGAGAAGACCGCCATGCATCCACAAATTCTGCGGAAGAGCCTTTCCCGCCGCGTCGGCGTCCCTGTTTCCCGCCGGCGGCGCGGGTCGGTGACGCTGGAGTTTCTGCTGGGGTTTCCGCTCGTGCTGGTTCTGTTTCTGGCTTGCATGCAACTGTCGCACATCTGGGTGGCGCGGCACGTGGTGCAATACGCCGCCTATTGCGCCGCGCGGGCGACGCTGACGACGCACCGCTCGGAATACCAGCCTGCGGCGCAACAGGCGGCCGAACAGGTGTGCGCCTGGATCGTGAAAGGGCATCGCGCGGACGAATCCGACAAGGTTGTCCCCGGTTGGGGCCGCATACCGGGGTCCGGCGCCGCGGCGCGAAAGACCCGCGCCACCGTGCAGGAACGGCCGTGGAACGTCGAGGCGACTGTCGAGCACGATTTCGCGCTTATCGTTCCGATCGCCGGCCCGATCATCGGCTGGGCGGTCAGTCCCTGGCGCGAAGGCGGCGAATGGCGGGAACAGCGGGCCGATCCGACCGGCAATGTCGGGGCGGGCGATTTGATTTTTCATCCGCATTTGCGTTTTCGCGAACGGGCGATTCTCCCGAAACCCTACGTGACAATCCTTCGTTCCGGCCTGCCGAAAGGATGGTGATGCTGAGACAAGCCAACAGGTTTTGCTTGCGGCTGTGGCGCGACGAGAGCGGGGCGGCGTTGGCCGTGACGGTTGTGGCGTTTCTGACCGTGTTCATGATGGTGTTCTCCGTGTTTGCCGTTGGCGAAACGGTTCGGCAGCGCATCGAGATTCAGAACGCGGCCGATGCGGCGGCCTATTCCGGGGCCGTGGCGCAGGCGGACGCCATCAGCCGCGTGGCGGCGATCAACCGGGCCATGGCCTGGACCTACGCGCAGATGGGCCGCATGGAAATGGACGCGATCGTGGACCGCTGGCTGCAGTTGGTCGTGCAGCGCTTTTTCCCCGATTTGAACAAGGTGGTCGCCTTGGCCGCTCTGAGCAATCCGGTCTGCAACGTGCCGCCCGCTACCGGCGCGTTCGACTGGTATGTCGGCCAGAATCATGGTCAGCGCACGCATGTGCAGATCAATCGCGGCCCGTGGGTTTCGATCTACGAGATCATGGCCGAACGCGCCAGCGCGGCCGGCGCGGGCAAAAGCTGGATGACGCTCATGCCGCGAATAGCGATGCAGCGGCAGATTGTTCTGGAAATGAACCAGGCGGAACGTGAAATCATTGGCATGATTCCCGAAAAGGTGCACGAGGCAGTTCTGGAAACCTTGCGCAAGAATGTGTCCGACACCGAAAACGACCTGCTGGCCGGCGGCGCCCGTTTCGCCTTCGCCTTGCGCCAGGCGGAGGATCCCTTCGCCAACTTCGCCGTGCTCGGCAACAATGCCGACGACGAGAAAATATTTCTGAACTACGCCGATCTCCCGCCGCCCGACCAGTATTTCGGGCGGGGCGCGCAGGAAGGGCAGTGGTTTGTGCGTTCCGACAGCGGTACGGGCATACAGCGGCGCTATCGTCAGCGCGCAAACATGCTGGTGGCTTCGTGGAGCTATCGGGGCGCCAACTGGCAATTGACCCCGCTCCCAGCTCCGGTGAAAATCATTCAAAGCTATCGAGAAGTCCGCGGCGAAGAGGGCTGGATTGACGCTTTCTACGAAACCGAGCGCTGCAAGCCGCATCGGGTCAAGCCCGAATTCTTCGCGGAAGGCGGCGCCATTGTCGTGGGCGTGGCCCGGCGCATGAACAATCCGTTGCGGTTCCTGTACGATTCCGAGGCGCAGGCCGGCTTGTTCCGTCCGTTCACGCTCGATGGCGGGAACCGGTTCATGTGGGGTGCGGCGGCGGCGATCGCGGCGCATAGCGTGCGCAATCCGGCCCCGTCCCAGGGCGAGTACGATCCGACCTACTGGTCGGCCCAGTACAAGCATTGGAACCTGAAGTACAGCGATTGGGACGCCGTGCTGCTGCCGTTGCATCGCGCGTGGGCGCAAGGCGAAGCGCGTTCCTGGACCGGTGAAACGGGCGGGCGCATTCTGACCGATTTGCGGCAAGGCTCCTGGACGCCGCTCTACGGGGCCGGCGGCGCGCTCGGCGCGCAAGGCGCGCCGCGGCTGATGCCGGGCGGCGGCGAAGTCAACTGGCATGCCGCCGAGGCGCTGATCCTCCATTAGAGACTTATAAAAAGATGCACGCTTTTGCGTGTATCTTTTACAGAAGATGAAACTGCCAAACAAATTGGGTTGCGGGCGCAGCCTGTCTTAAGGGGGACGTTCCTCCGGAAAGGAGACGCAGTATGCGAAAATGGGTGTTGTACGGATGTGTTCTGGCCTTGTGGGCCGGATCGGCTTGGGCCGAGCCGGCTGGCGACGACAAGCCGAGCGCGGCCTTGGCAACTCTAGTCACGGCGGCCAACTTGTTCCGGACCGAGGCGTCGGACAACGTGGAACAGGCGGTACGGAAATGGGGGACGCCTGCCTTCGTCAGAAAGTGGAACCGGGAGGTCATGACGCTGTTCGACAAGGAGGAGCATATCGAATGGCACGATTTCTTTTCCAGCGCCGTACTCTGGTGCGGCCGCCTGGCGGGGCGCGAAGGCGTGGTTGCCCTCTATAGCCCCTGGAGCGACGGAGCGGTGTTGCTGCGGATTCGGCTGGCCGGAGAGAAGACGCGTCTGACCGATTTCCGGGCGCTGTCCGGCGAAGCCTTGCGCGGCGAACCGCTCCCGGACAAGCCGTCGGTCGCCCGCACCTTGCGTCTGTATGCGGGTGCGGAGATTCCCACGCTGGCGCTGGCGCGTCTGTATGCGGACAGTCTGCGGGCCTTCGAGGCGCACTTCCCGCTCGAGGGGCGGCCCGACCTGAGCCCGGCCGGTTTCGCGAAGAACGCCGGCTCCATCGGGCAGGAAACCGCCTTGATCAAAACCCGCATGCTGCATCGCATGCGCATGTTTAACGACTTTTTCGGCCAGGCAGGGAATCGGCCCTTCCTGGCGGCGGCGGGACATTTGATCAAGGCGCTCGAAGCCGAGGACGCGAAAGCGGTTCTGGCCCGTCTGGCGGCCGAGCAGCCGACCGAGGTTGTGGAAACGGTATTCGAAATGCCTGTCTCCGTTCGCGGCGGGTTTGCGCCGAACTTCTTCGGTCGAAATAACGGGAAGGTCTTGGTCGGACTGGTAAGCCCAACGGCTCCGCAATGGATTCTCATGGTCCAAATGGAAGAGCGGCCCGGCGCGGCGCCGGCCTTGATCATGGAGGCGCTGGACTTGAACGTTAGCGGCCAGATTGTCGCCCTGGCGGAAAAGGAGGCGAAATGAAACGGGTATTTCTTCCTTCCCTTCTGCTGGTCGGTTTCGTCTGGATCGCCGGGGGCGTCGAACGCGGCTGGGCGGCGGATTCGCCGTCCGGGCCCGCTCCGTCCGGCGGCTTTCTGGGCAGGACGCGCGATGCCGCCGTGGCGGTGGCGGAGCATGACGCGTCCGGCGCCGCCGCCACCGGCGTGGAGCAGCTGAACGAAGCGTTTAAGATCGCGCTCGAAAAGGGGCTGACCGACGCCAAGTACAAGGAATTGCTCGGACGCGCCGGCAAGTACGCCAAAGTGGTGGATTTGGCCTTGAAAGCCATTAAAATGGGCAATCTTTCGAACGAGTGTCGCGTGGCCCTGGTCAACGGAAACCGGGACGAGTTTGCCAAGGCGTTCAACAACCTTGTGCGGGAAGGCGTCAAGATGGGCGCCGGCACCGCCGGCGCTGCCAAAGGCGCCAAGGTCGGGGCGCTCGGGATCAAAGGCGGGCTGCTTGTCCTGATTACTGTTCCGGCCGGCGCCATTATCGGTGGGCTAGCGGCGGAAAAGCTGGCGGAAAAGGCCTATGACGAATTGCTGGCCGGTTCCATTACGGAATTGGGCGAATTGATCTTCGATACCGTCAAAGGCCCGCCGCCCGGTTCCGCCAGCGAAGGCGAAGGAGAACCCGGTCCGCCAGGCGTCGGATTGCCGCATCCGGACGACGGCTCGGAGACGGAAGGCCAGAGGCCAGAAAAGCTGCGTCGCTTTCGCTGATGTCGGGCGAACGCGTTGCGGGTAGAAACGGAGACGGGACCATGAAAGAAACGCTTGGCGGCGGGCCGGGCAAACGGCGAAGCGCGACGCGTCGCGCGAAACAGGGCGGCGTGACAATGGAATACGTGCTGCTGGCCGTGCTGATCGCGGCGGCTCTGGTTGTGGCCGTGGTCGTGTTCAGCCGTTCCATCGGTACAATGTTCTTCGCGGCCGGCGACGGCGCGACCCTGCGCCACACCCAGGCCAAGCAGGACTTGGACATGCGGCGCGCGGACCGCGATGCCGATGCGCAGGTGGCGGAAGACTATCATGACAGCTTTCACGAATAGCGGAAGCGCGAAAGGGCGGGGTTCTCGGGACCGCCGCGCGGGCAGCATATTGCTGGAAACCGTGCTGGTGCTGCCGCTGTGGCTGGTTGCGATCGGCGGCATGTTCTGGATGGGCGACATCAAGCTGGCCCGGCAGAAGCTGGTCATGGCCGATCGCTACGCGGCCTGGAACGCGGGCAACCGGCATCGGCCCGACAAGACCGGCATCCCGGCCGAGATTCGCCAGGCCTTCTTCCGGCAGGCCGAGGTGGGCGATCAGACGCTGGAGCCGATCCGCTACGAGCTGGGCGAGGCGGTGGCTTGGTCCGCGCCGGCCGGAGCGGCCACGACCCTGCGCATGGCCATGCCGGCCTGGACCGAAGGCTGGCTGGCCGGCAGTCCGGCCTGGGACGGCGTTTCGCCGCCGCCATCCGCCGAACGCGCGGTCGGACGGCGCATTGACGGCGGGCGGCGCCATGTGGTGATCGTGCGGAACCGGTTCGGCGAATTGGCCTATCGCAGCCCGAGCTGGTCGGCCCGCATGCTGGCGGACTGGAGCCAGCCATGGAATCAGTATGTTTGGAAGGATCTCTGGCACCGCATGGGCGCGCTCAAGGAGATGCCGCCGCACGGTCTCAATTTCATGAACTGGACGCCGCCCGGCCCGCCCGGCTACGAACACAATCGGCATGGCGCCTACGTGCGTTGGAGCCAGTGAACCGGGCGGGCGGTGTGTCGGGTAGAGGGTGTCGGGTCGAGAGAGTGTCGTTGAAGTTTGCGGCAAAGGTGACGACGGAGTTAGAATCGGCGGTGTTTACGAGGCAGTTTGCGTTGGAGGAAGGGGCGTGGCTATCTCGTCTGTTCCGTAAACTGTTCCGTCAACCGCATCGAAACTAACTCCACCGTAAACGTTGCCGTAAACTGCTTCGATTGCCCTGTGCAAGGCGTGTCGGCCAACGGTTGGCGACAAAGAGGTGACAAACGGAAATCAGGACGTGACAGTGTCATCGAGAACGAGAACGAGAACGAGAACGAGGACGATAAACCATGGCGGTGAAACCATGACAGTGCATGCCATAACGTCGCATCGACGGCGCCGGGGTTTGTCTGGCGCGTTGGCGTTGGCCGTGCTGTTGGCGTGGGCGCCGACGGGGGGCGTGGAGGCAAGCCCGGCTTCGTTCCGACTGAAGGAGACCGGCGTGACGGTCGAGTTTCCGCCGTTGGCCCGTGTGACGGAACGGGACGATTCCGGGACAACCTGGAATGTTGTCGGGTGGCAGAACGGCGGGCTGGAAACGGTGTTCGACGATTTTCGTCTTTGCCTGACGCGTCAGGGCTGGGCGTGGAACACGGTTCTTGTGCGCGAGCAGGGATCGGGCAAGATGGCGCTGGTCGTCGCGCAGCGGGGCCGAAACCGACTGCTGCTCATGCTCTGGGAAAGCGGGCCGGGCGTCTGCGGGTTTTCCGTTGGCGAAGACCGGGACGAGGAACAATAACCGGCAATTTTGGTGGAGACAACGGCCGGGCAATTAAGGTAAAGACTGAGCCGTTCCAATTATGAACAGGCCCCCTGCCGCCTCGTGCGGCAGGAGCCGGAGATTGGGTGGAAAGGCGCGCCTTTCCACCCAATCTCCCGTTCCCGTACGCCCAGCCTTCGCATGGCTACGGCGGCCGGGAGAGATCGAGGACGAGAACGAGAACGAGAACGAGCCGGAGAAGACAGAGGCTGTCGGAGCTACCGAACGAAAGGAAGCCGAAATGAAGAACATGGTTCCGTTGATTTTGGCGGTGCTGCTGGGGTTGGCGGCGGCGGCGGCGGTGGGCCGCTTGCTGAGGGAGCGACAGGTGGCGCAGGAGCGCGAGACGTCCGTGGTGGCGGCCGCCACAGCCATTTCGCAAGGGGATGTGCTTTCGTCCTCTTCGATCATGCCCAAGCGCGTGCCGCTGTCCGCTCGCCCGGAACAGGCGATTCCATGGTCGCGCGCCGGCATGGTGACCGGTCAGCGCGCGCGCCGGTCCGTGGTGCAGGGCGACTATGTAATGCTTTCGGACGTGGCGTTCGCGCGCAGCATGGCCGAGATTGTCGGAGAAGGCGAATGGGCCACGACGCTGCGGCTGGGCGGCGGCGGAATCGCCGCGCTGGTGCAGCCGGGCGACGAAGTGGCCATTATCGGCACGTTTCGCATCCAGACCGCCGTAAAGTCGGCCGATCTTTCCGAGGCGGCGGAGGCGGTGGACAAGGAAGCGACCATGACCTTGTTTCCGCGCGTGCGCGTGCTGGACGTGGGCGGCATGGGCGATGTGCGGCGCGGCGATTCGCCCGGAACGGAAATCGTGGTGGCGCTGCCGCCCCGACAGGCCCAGATGCTGATCGCGGCGCAACGCAAGGCCAGCCTGACCGTCGCGCTGCGCCGGCCGGGCGACGAAAGCGCGATCAGCCGGCAGGATGTCGGCATGGTGGACGAAGAATCGTTCGACCGTTTGCTGCAAGGGCTCGAATCGGTGCAAGTTCCCTTCGTGCCGGGAACGGTGACGGAAGGGCAATGACAGGCGGACTTAATCGCCGCTAATCCACCGGCTCTGCCGATGAGAATGGGAACGGGGCCTTCTCCTCATGCCACCGGTTCCACCGATGACGCTGATCGGGCTGCGTCCGCTTTTTTTTCGCCACGGAATGCGCGGATGCCGCTTGAAGCACAAGAGACGTGAGAAAACAGGAGTGAGGACACGGAGATGACGAGAAGCAAGAACGCATGGCTGGCGGGAATGGCGGCGCTTTGTCTGGCGACCGGCGGCCTGTCGGCGCGGGCGTCGAACAAGCCGCCTTGCACCGGACACAACCTGACCCGGCATGGCGATGTTGTCAAGGGCATGGCTCCGATCGTGCTGATCCGGTATCAGGTTGGAATGGGCGAAACAGGAATACAACGGCGCCGCTGGGAGCCGTTCGACATCGGCTACGCCTGTCCCGGCGACTGGCTGTCTATCGAAATTACGGCGGTGGATTTGGACGATCATATCTGCCAGAAGCCCGTCGTGCACACGAACATGGTCGAAAATTTCATCCGGGACACCTCGCTGACCCTCGTCGTGACGA
>SLKS01000136.1 GCA_007134465.1 Kiritimatiellia bacterium
AAGACAACAAAGAAAAAGGAGTTTGTTATGCCAGGAGGCGACAGAACAGGCCCGGCAGGGGCCGGGTCCGGAACGGGACGCGGCATGGGACAGGGCCGGGGTCGAGGTCGCATGGGCGGTTTCGGGCTTGGCGCTGTCGGCAACTGTGTTTGTCCGCGTTGCGGGAAAACCCAGGCGCACCGTCAAGGCACGCCTTGTACGCAAACGCCGTGTCCGGCTTGCGGGACGGCCATGATACGGGAACGATAAGGGTGTCATGAACCTAGCCATTGCCAGCGGAAAAGGCGGGACGGGAAAGACGACGGTCGCGGTCAATTTGGTCTGCGCGCTGGCGGATGCGGGATACGAGGCGCAATATCTCGATTGCGATGTCGAGGAACCGAACGGCCATATCTTTCTGAAGCCCGAAATCGAAACGACGGAAACGGCGGGTATTCCGGTGCCGGTTGTGGACGAGTCGAAATGCACAGGATGCCGCCGATGCGCCGAGGCGTGTCAGTTCCATGCGATCGCCGTTCTCGAGAAGCCGCTGGTTTTCGCGGAGTTGTGTCACGGATGCGGCGGATGCGCGCTGGCGTGTCCGACCGGCGCCATTCGCGAGCAGGACCGCTCGATCGGCGTGGTGGAATGCGGGCATGCGGAAGGCGCGCGGTTTGCGCAGGGGCGATTGCGTGTTGGCGAGCCCATGGCGCCGCCCCTGATTCGCGCTGTGAAACGGAAGGCGTCCCCGTCCGGTATATCGGTTTTCGACGCGCCGCCTGGCACGTCCTGTCCAATGGTCGCCGTGGTGCGCGATGCCGATTTTACGGTGTTGGTGACGGAACCGACCCCGTTCGGGTTGCACGACTTGAAGCTTGCCGTTGCAACGCTTCGCAAGCTGGATCGTCCGATGGGCATTGTCGTCAATCGCGCGGATGTCGGCGACGACCGTGTCCGAGCCTATGCGGCGGCGCAAGGCATCCCGATTCTGGCGGAGATTCCGGACGACCGACGCGTAGCGGAGGCTTATTCGCGTGGCGAAATCGCCGTACGCGTCTTGCCGGAATGGAACGATAAAATGGTGGCGTTATGGCAACGGATTTCTTTTTGTTCACGGTGAAATGTCCCGTGATCGCCGCCCGAACGGGCGTGCCGGTCGGAACTATGGTGGTGAAATCGAGATGAAAGAATATGTGATTGTCAGCGGCAAAGGCGGAACGGGAAAGACAAGTCTGGTCGCGTCGTTCGCGGCCATGGCGCATTCGGCGGTTGTGGCCGATTGCGATGTGGACGCGGCGGATTTGCATTTGGTTCTCGCGCCGAGGGTACGGCGACGCGAGTCCTTTCGGTGCGGGCGCGAGGCGGTGATTCGCCATGCGGATTGCGTTTCGTGCGGGGCCTGCCTGGCGCGGTGCCGGTTCGATGCCGTGCGCAAAAGCGACGGCGGCGCTGGCGAGGCGCGTTTCGAAATCGATCCGAATGCGTGCGAAGGGTGCGGGGTTTGCGTGGCGCATTGTCCCGTGCAAGCGATCGATTTCCCGGAGCGTGTGGGCGGGGCCTGGTTCGTGTCCGATACGCGGCATGGGCCGATGGTTCATGCCGAGTTGGCGCCCGGCGCCGAAAATTCAGGCAAGCTGGTGGCGAAAGTCCGGGAGGTTGCGCGCCAGGTGGCGGAAGAGCGCGTCCGCGATTTGGTTCTGGTGGACGGGCCGCCCGGCATCGGATGCGCGGTAATCGCGGCCATCAGCGGCGCGTCGCTTGTGGTCGTGATCGCCGAACCGACGCTTTCGGGCGCGCACGATATGTCGCGCGTTCTGGAGTTGACCCGGCATTTCAATATCCCGTCCGCTCTTTGCGTCAACAAATGGGATTTGAATCCCGACATGGCGACCATGATCGAGGACGAGGCGGCTCGGGTCGGCGCGAGGTCGGTCGGGCGCGTACGCTACGACCGTTCGGTGACGGACGCGCAAATCCAGGGGAAAGCCGTGACGGAGCTGCCCGACGCCTTGTCCGGGGCCGAAATTCGGGCCGTCTGGGACAGGATCGAGGTGATGGAGACGGTATGAACATTCGTATCGGCATGATGAAGTTCGGTTCGCGCTTGGATATGATTTTGCCGGCAGACGGGCTCGTAGTCCTGGCCGCTCCCGGCGATACGGTACGGGCCGGGGAAACGGTTGTGGCGCGACTGGAGAAGCGCCCCGCGCAACATCCGTAAGACGGGTTTGCGCCCGCAACCCGAAAGAATTGAACAGAAGACAACGAAGGGAATGAAGGGGGGAAGATCATCTAACAGTAAGCCGTGAACAGAGGACAAAATCCCTCGTGGCATGGGCGTCCCGCCCATGAAACACGGGCAAGATGCCCGTGCCACACAGGAATGAAGCGTCGAAGGTTTGGGAAAACGGATAGCAACAAAAACGAAAGGAAAATCCATGATGAAAATCGCGATTCCGGTAGCCAATGGGAAACTCTGCATGCATTTCGGGCATTGCGAGCAGTTCGCGCTGGTCGAGGCGGACGAAGCGGCCAAGACCGTTTCTGAAACAACGTTTTTGACACCGCCGCCTCACGAGCCGGGCGTATTGCCGCGCTGGCTGCGCGAACAAGGCGCGAATGTCATTATTGCCGGCGGCATGGGGCAGCGCGCCCAGGCGCTCTTCGCCGAGAACAGCATCAAGGTCGTGGTCGGCGCGCCGGCCGAAGAGCCTGAAACACTTGCCGTGCGCTATCTGGAGGGCGCGTTGGTTGGCGGAAC
>SLKS01000401.1 GCA_007134465.1 Kiritimatiellia bacterium
CAATTATGAAGAGAAACAAACGCATGTCATGCTACCGGAATACGCGCGAAAAAACCATGGAATTTGCCATGAAAACGGAATGCAAAATACATGTTTCCATTGACATGTCAAGACGGATTCGAAATGTTTTTCACGAAAAATCAATCGGGACTTCAAGGCGAACGCGGACCGAATTCGCGCAAAACAATGCGCCCGGATTGCCCGTCGAGCGAGACATGGAAATGGCGGAGAAAGCTCATGCCGAGCAGTCCGTCGGCGTTTTCCTGGGCTGTGGCCGGCAAAATGGCGGCTTGTACGGACGGTACGCGGAATCGGCCGATCTCGACCGAATCAAGCAGCAGATAATGCGTCTCCACTGCCGTGCCGTCGGCCAGAATCGCGCGACCGGTTGGCAAAGCGCGCCAGTCCACGCCAAGCTTTTCCGCGAAGGCACGCGTCATGGTCACCATGCCCGCGCCCGTATCCACAATGAAACGGCCGTGCGTCCGCCCATTGATCACAGCCGTCACCACCAGTCCGCCGGGTTCGCGGTCGGCCTGAATCTCCGCCGTGGAAAAGTCGGCATCGAATCCGGCCAAAGCCTCTTCGACCCGTTCCAGAAAGCGCGCGCCGTCCGGCGAGCCGGGCTTGCGTGCCGCGGCAGTCGCCTGCGCGGCGCGCGCCTCCAGCAGCGCATCGCGATAGGCCTGGATGCGCCGGGACAATTCCGCCTGCCGCCGATCATGCTCGTCGCGTCGTCCCTGCAGCAATGCCAGTTCCGCCTGAATCCGGTTGTGTTCCGCTACGCGCGCGTTGTAGCGCGCCGGGTCCCGGCCGGGCCCGGCCGCTTCCAGATCCTTCGCCACTTCCGTCAGCCGATGGCGCAAGTCCTGCGCCTGCCGTTCCTGCTTGCGCAGCGCGGCCGCATCCCGCGCTTGCGTTTCGCGCGCCCGCATGGCGTCCCGGCGCCGATCCGCTACGGCACGAGTCTGCGCCGCCAGTTTTTCGAACCCGGTCGGCACATGGTTCGCATGCAGCCAGTTGCGGTCTCGCCATTCATCCCGCAAACGATCGTGCGCCGTTTGGTCGCCCCGCTCGATACGCGCTATGCGGGCGCGCGGCAGCGTCATGGAACCGGAACTCAGCTCCAACACGATATGCATGGCGGTCTCTTCCCGAACAATCCCTTCCAGCGTGCGGCCGTTCTTCAGATGTATGCGGTCCGCAGCCGTCGCGACCAGCGCAAACGCCAACGCCAGGCCGCCAGCCACGCAAACGGTAACGGGAAAAGAATATCCTTTCGCATTCATGCAGGGATTCAAATCGAAAACCGGCAAACAGTCAAGTCGCAAACTCCGGGGAATCGCAAACCCGCGGTTGACGGCGCATTGCGGATACGGTACGGTTGGGCGCGCAACTTCACCGGAAAGGCGTTAAGGCGGGCTGCGCCCGCAACCCAATTTGTTTTTCTACCACGGAATACGCGGAATACACGGAAAACATACACGCAAAAGCGTGTATCTTTTGGGAAAAGGCTTTAAGGCTGGCTTCATCCGCAACCCCAATGTCAACATCCAACAGCCAACAAGGAGTTTCCAACAACCAATGTTTCCCGTGTGCATCAAGGCCGCGATCTGTTGCGACGCATCGCGGCAATGCCAGCATCGCTGTCAAAGGTTGCCGTTCATGAGATGCCGGAGGACAAACGCAAAAACGAGAGTCTATTCCGGAACGTCTCTCCGGCTGGCGCCGGTTCTCGCCCGGCGCCTTCGTGTCGCCGTCTTCGCGCTCTTGACGGCATCCTGCCTGCTCGCCGCGGTCGCCAAAGCGAATCCGGCGCCGGTAACGGCTGGCGACGACGGCGGAACCGTCATTCGTCTGCGCCTGTGGGATCTGCCCGATCCCACGCGTACCGACGTGCATACCCGCGCCAAATCGGCTGTTGTCCAGGAATTCGCGCGCCGGTTCCCCGACCTCTTCGCCCGTCGCTACCGCGCGCGCTACGAGTCCGAACCCGAGCGCTACGGTCGCCATGACTGGAGCCGGGTGGAAATCGAGCTGCAACGGTTTTCCGGACTGTCCATCGAGGGCATGGGCATGGACTCCGCACCGCTCATGGCGATCGCCGGCGGCGTAGCCCCGGATGTGCTCTACGTTAATTTCCGGCAGTCGGACACCTACATCCAGCAACGGTTCCTCTACCCGCTCGACAAACCCGAAGACGGCTACCTGGCCGGGCTGACGGACGTGGAACGCGACTTCTGGGTGCACGAGAGAATCTGGCCGGTGATCCGCAGACGCGGGCCGGAAGGAACCGTTCAGGTCTGGGCCATGCCCATGGGCGGCATTCTCGGCCGCGTCATGCTGTATCGCAAGGACCTGCTCGAAGCGGCCAACGTGCCGTTCCCGGACAACAACTGGACCTGGCAGGACCTGCTCGAAGCCTGCCGCGCCCTCACCCGGCCCGAACACGGCACATACGGCATCCGCTTCGGGCGCGGCCCGTCCGAATCCGTGTTCTGGACCTCGTTCCTGTGGTCGGCCGGCGGCGACATTATGGAATACGACGAGGCGACCGACCAGTGGCGCGCCGTGTTCAACACGGCGGCGGGCGTGACCGCGCTCGATTTCTACACGCGCCTGACCACGGAACCGTGGCGCGACAGCGACGGGCGCCGCCGCTACGGCTACGCCATCAAGGAGCCGGCCGGATTCGCGCTGTGGGACCTGGGCAAGGTCGGCTTTCAGCTCGCCTACATAGACGAACAGCTTTTCGCCACGATCAATCCCGACCTGATCGGTGTCGTGCCAGTGCCGATCGGGCCGGACGGTCATCGCGGTTCCGAACTGAACGCGCGCATGCAGGGCATCTTCGCCGGCGTGGAGAACCCGGTCGTGCGCGATGCGGCCTGGGAATACATGCGCTTCGTCTCCAGCCGCGACGCGGTGGAAATCGAAACGCGCATCATGGTCGAAGGCGGGCTCGGCCATTTCGTGAATCCGCGCTATCTGCGCATGTTCGGCTACGACGACATCGTGCGCCTGGCCCCGCCCGGCTGGGAAGAGGCGTTCCGGATCGCGATCGAATCGGGCCGGCCCGAACCCTACGGCCGCAATTGCCAGCATGTGTATCACATTTTGACCCGGCCCATTCAGCGCGCCGAGCAGTGGGCGCTGTCAGGCGCGCTCCCGGAAGACGGGCCGGAACGCGCGGCCCTTCTGCGGCGCGCGCTCGACGAAAGCGCGCGCGAGGCCAACGAGCGCATGATCGGGCATGTCCCCGCCGAGCGCATGCGCGTGCGGCGCCGGGTGGCCGGCGGTGTTCTGCTTCTGGCGCTCGGCCTGTTCGCCGCGCTGTTGCGCCACGCGGCTCGCGCCTTCGTCCCGTCCATGCCAACGCCGGAAAGACGCCCGCCCCGGTTCGTCCGCTTCCGCAAGCTCGCCTGGGCCTATGCCATGATTCTCCCGGCGGTCGCCTCGATCTTCTTCTGGCACTATCTCCCGCTGCTGCGCGGGTCGGTCATGGCTTTTCAGGACTACCGCATCATGGGCGACAGCCCCTGGGTGGGCCTGGACAATTTCGCCAACCTGCTCTGGGATCCGCACTGGTGGCAGGCGCTCTACAACGCTCTGCGCTACAGCCTGTTCGTCGTGGGCCTGACCTTTCTGCCGCCCGTTGTTCTGGCCATCCTGCTCCAGGAAATCCCGCGCGGCACCCTGCTCTTCCGTACGCTGTACTATCTGCCCGCTGTTGTCACCGGGCTGGTCGTTGTCTATCTTTGGCGCTCGTTCTACGAACCAACCGATACCGGCATGCTCAACGCGCTGATCATGCGCATTCCGGCCGGCGCGTTTCTGGCGCTGGGCGTCTTCTTCCTGTGGATCGGCGCAAGCTTCATGCGACGGCTGGCCTTGCATGGCAGGCGAGCGGGCGGTGCCCTCTGCGCGCTCGCCGGCATCGGCCTGTTTCTGGCCTGCGCCCGCTTCGCGCATACGATCGTCACCGATCCCGACCACGCCCTCGCCCCATGGTATCGCCTTCCGTTCCTCACGCTTGCCGAACCCTACCGCTGGCTGCAAGATCCGGCCACCGCCATGTTCGCCTGCGTCCTGCCCATGGCCTGGGCCGGCATGGGGCCCGGCTGTCTCATCTATCTGGCCGCCCTCAAAGGCATCCCAAACGAGCTCTACGAAGCCGCCGACATGGACGGCGCCACCTTCATTGACAAAATCCTCTTCGTCATCGTCCCCAGGCTCAAACCGCTGCTCGTCATCCAGTTTGTGGGCCTGTTCATCCAGTCTTGGAACAACTCGGCCCATATCCTGGCTATGACCGCCGGCGCCGCCGAAACGGAAACAGCCGGCCTGCACATCTTCTATCGCGCCTACATGCATCTGCGTTTCGGCGAAGCCACCGCCATGGCATGGATGCTCGGTTTCCTGCTCATCGGCTTCACCGTTCACCAGTTGCGCATTCTCGCCACGGTCGAATTCAAAACGATCGGAGACGGCGCGCCATGAACCGCTGCCGACAGTCGCAACGGCCTTTGCGCCAACGCTTCGTTGGCAAAGCTTGGGCGAAACCACGAAAGGAGAAACCATGATCGTCAAACGGAAAGCGTCGCTAAC
The DNA here is from genome assembly GCA_007134465.1 of Kiritimatiellia bacterium. Taxonomy (GTDB): domain Bacteria; phylum Verrucomicrobiota; class Kiritimatiellia; order UBA8416; family SLMC01; genus SLMC01. The sequence goes on from SLKS01000401.1 coordinate 4,609, forward strand.
AGTGAGCGCCGTCGAAATGCTCCACGGCGACACGCTGGAATTCGAACGATACGACGGCCGCGTCGTGCCGATAGAAATCGTGGACACGCACGCCGAGATCGTACGCACGACTTTGAAGGAACCCGGCCGGGAAGAACCCGGCGCGACAACCGTCTACCGCTTCTTTGCCAACTGCCGCATCGAGGGCGAGGACATCCGGCTCGAACGCGAAGTGGGCACGCAAGCGTCTTTCTACGAACCGCTGGAAATCGGAGGGGTGCGCATCTGGCTCGATGCGGTTGACGCCCTGTTCGACTTCATGCGGGAAACCCATAGCCCCTGCCGTTTGCAGGCGACATGCTCGCGCGCTCTTCCGCCGCGCCGCCAGGCGAGACTGGCCCTGCAGGACGCATCCGCGCGCATCTGTCCCGAAACACTCCACCCCTGGTGCCCCCTTCCCGAGGGCGGACTTCGCATCGAAGACTGCTACCGCGGAGAAGACTGCTGGCTCGGCGCCTACGACGGCGCCTCCGCGCATGGCGGCCTGGACATCAACCACCCCAAAGGCACGCCGCTCCATACGCCGATCGCCCTGGACGACCACTTCCTCTACAACTCAACGGCCATGGGACACAACAACAACCGCTGGCGCGGCATTCGCCACTGGCCTGACGGAAAAACATGGACGCTGACAAGCTGCCACATGATCGGTCTGACGGTTCCCGAGCATACGCCCCTGCCTGCCGGCATTCTATATGCCGAGGGCGCAGGCGTCTGGGTCGGCGTAGCCGAACACAGTCATTTCGGCTTTGCGGTTTTCGATCATGGCGAGCTGATACGGCTCGATCCCTGGATTCTGTTCTGGCAAATGTATCAGGACCGGGCAGCCGGCAGGACGGCGGACGACGGCGCCTGACACCTTGTTTCGAGAGAGAAAGGATTCCATGTCCATCATCGCGAAAGTCGGACGCGCGCACTGGAAAACGCGCCTGCTCTTCCTGAGCATGTACGCGTTTCTGTGCGCGGGCGCGGCCACCATGGTCTATCCGTTCCTGCTCATGGTTTCGGGCAGCGTCAAAAGCGGCGTGGATGTCGGAGATTTCGCCGTCGTCCCCCGTTTCCTGACCGACGACACCTGGCTCTACCGCAAGCACATGGAAGGGCTATTCAACGAACGCATCCTGAATTTGGCCATTGCCTACGATCTTGACGCGCGCTCCTTCGACACGCTCAAGCCGCCGGCCGCCGCCAACCCGAACCTGGTTCGCGTCTATGCCGAATTTCTGGAACAGGCCGACCTGCCGAGCCACGCCACGCTGGCCGGATACATGGAAACCCCAACCAGCCGCACCCTGCCCGAAGGACTACGCGCTTTCAAACAATGGCTGCAAGCGCGCTACGGGTCCGACATCGGCGCGGTCAACCGCGCGATCGGCGCCGAATTCGTCGGCTGGAACAGCGTGTCCGTCCCGCCCGAACGCTACCTGTTGCGCCGCGAAAAACCGGCCGGCACCCCGTTCATGCGGCATCTGGCCGAATTCAAGACCCGGAAGCGGCCCTGGGGCCTGCGCATACTCGTGTCGCCGGAAGGCTTCTACAAGCGCATGTTTCTGCCGGCGCAGCACGGCGCCGACATCGAAGCGGTCAACCGCGCGCACGGCTCGGCGCACGACTCGTTCGACGCCATCCGCCTGCCGCGCGCCTGGCCCGCCGACGCGCCCGCCGGCTTGCGCGCCGACTGGGAAACCTTCGCGCGCCACACGCTGGCTCTGCACTGGCTGCGCGCCGACGAATCCGCCCTGTCCTCCTACCGCGCCTTTCTCGAAGCCAAACACGGCGCCGTCGCCACGCTCAACCGCCGCTACGGAACCGGCTACGCCGCCTTCGAAAACGTGCCGCTTCCGGCCGAACCGCCGCTCGACGGCATGGCCGCCAGCGACTGGGAAGCCTTCGTCTCCGGCTGGACCGATCCCGACAGCGATCGCCTGCACCGCATCCCGATTTCCGCCCTGCGCATGCACAGCCCGGAACTCATGTTTCGCGACTGGCTGCTCGACCGTTTCGGTTCGCTGGCCAACGTCAACACGGCGCTGAACACCGATTTCCTGTCCGGCGCCGACATCCCCCTGCCCCAACGCGAATTCCACGCCGCCTGGTTCGCCGAAAACCGCGGCGGCCTGCGCCGCGAATTCGTCGCGCGCAACTATCGGGCCGTCGCCGAATTCCTTCTCTTTCGCGGACGCGGCATTGTCAACACCGTCATCTACACCGCGCTGGCCGTATTGACCGCCCTGCTGATCAACCCGCTGGCCGCCTACGCGCTGAGCCGTTCCAAGATGGCGGGCGCCTACAAGATTCTGCTGTTTCTGCTTTGCACCATGGCCTTCCCGCCCATGGTCACCCAGATACCGAACTTCCTCATGCTGCGCCAGCTCGGCCTGCTCAACACCTTCGCCGCGCTCGTGCTGCCCGGCATGGCCAACGGCTATTCCATCTTTCTGCTCAAAAGCTTCTTCGACGCGCAACCGCGCGAACTCTACGAAAGCGCCATGCTCGACAGCGCAGGCGAATGGACCCTGTTCTGGACCATGACCATGAGCCTGTCCAAGCCCATCCTCGCCGTCATCGCCCTGTCCGCGTTCGCCGCCGCCTACGCCAACTTCATGTTCGCCTTCGTCGTCTGTCAGGACGAACGCATGTGGACGCTCATGGTCTGGCTATACCAGTTGCAGCAGCGCAGCGGCCAGGCCGTAATGTACGCCTCGCTCGTCATCGCCGCCATCCCCACTTTTCTCGTCTTCCTCTTCTGCCAGAACCTCATCATGCGCGGCATTGCCGTCCCGTCGGAGAAATGAGGAGGAGGCTTCTTGTCGAAATACGCGCCGCCCCCGCAACCATAGCCCCAGCCATGCCAGTCTGGGAGAGTTTGGCCGAATCAAGCGGCCGCAAGCGACACAGGGCGGCGAACTGCGGAAGCGGATCACAGCCGAAGTCCGCGCGTGCGATAGAACTTGAGCATTTTTGAAATGGTAGCCTGATCGAAATAGGGTTGTCCGCCATAGGCCGAAACATTTCTGTTGTACACCCGCACGGCCTGGACAAGCGCTCGATGGAAAGCGTCGTTCGCATGCGTGAACTCTTCGCGAGCTTGCTTGTGGGCCCGCCTCGCGTTCGCGGGATCTGTTCCATGCGCCTTACGGATTGTTTCCACGGCCGCACGCATGTGTTTCTGACTTTGTTTCCAGAAATCCAAAGTGTATGCGATGCGACGATCGTGTTTTTTGCCTTTAAAATGGGCGTCCAGAAACAAAAGGACCAGCGCATGACGGTTCGACTCGCGCACAAATTCATGAGTGTTCGTAAAATAAGTGCGCCGCGAAACAGCGACAGGACGGCCGCTTAACGTTTTCCGGGAAGGGTCCACTCTGACATGCGTAAGCGTTCCCATCTCTTGAATCGCGCTGTGCATAAGCCGCATCGTTCTGTCGGAGTTCTGGCATGCCCATAGTATCATGTTGGCGGTCTCCGCCGCCTCGTAACGGGAAGCCAGCGCAGCGAAACTCGTCGGACGATGAGGTTGCTCCAAAAAGGCCGCCAGAATACGACTGGTGACACCGCGAAATTTCGGATCGGACCAATCAAGACGGTACGCTCCGTGCGCAGACTTGACCTGACGGGCGACAGACATCGTGTGTAGGCCATGGACGACTCCGTTCTCGTCGAAAATCGGGCTTCCTGAATTGCCCGCCGCAGTCTTTGCTGTGTGCTGCAATTGTTCGAGCCCGTCGTAGACAAATCCTTCGACTTTGCCTTTAGCCCGCGCCCAGGTGACGCCTTGCGGCGACCCGATGACAAACACATCCATCCCCACTTTCGTTTCCTCGGGCAAGGCGATCTTAAGCACAACCGAAGGGCTAACATCCGTCTTGAGCAGAACGAGATCATGCCGAGCATTGTAGTTGAGCACATGCGACACGGGATGGGTCTTTCCGTCGCGCGTTCGTATCCGAACCTGTCGTCCGCCTTGAATAACATGGTAATTGGACAGAACATACCCGTTTGTATGCACAAAGAAACCTGTTCCGCTGCCTCCGCCCTGCACGTCAATGCGAACGCATCCGTACTCCACCTTTTCGAACGGATCGTCAGCCGCAGCGGAAAAGCCTGCGTACGAAACAAGTAGCGCAACGAAAACACACGCGCGCAGGCCGCAACGAAACAGACGTTCGGGAAACACGGCCTCCATTGTCGTCATGCTCGCATCCTTTCCGAGGTTGAATCAACCAGCACCCTGCCCGGCCACGGCCACGTGCAGACGGTAGGCTTCCCCTTCCCAATTCTCGATGAAAGCGCGCTGGGCGTCGTCCATGAGACGCAAGCCGCCGAATGCCGTCGCGTAACGGCGGACCTGGCCGCCGTTGTCGGCGCTGTCCAGCGCGAACCGAGCCGTGTGCGCATCCGGCCCGATCGCATACACCCCGTCCTCGCAGGCGATCACGCGCGGCGGCAAGCCGCGCTCGCGACAATAGGCGGCCAGCCGCGCTTCATCGGGCTCGCCGATCATCGCCCAGGCCCGCCCGTATACGATATGGTCCGGCGTGATCGGCCCTTCCGCGACGGCAAACGGGCCGGAAGCGGCCAGGCAAGCCGCCTCGTCCCCCACGGCGGCCCGACAAACGGCGCGCAGACTCTCCTGCCGGCGATCTGACGGAAGCGGTCCCGTCGCCCACGAATCGTCCAGACCCGCCCCCGCGTATTCCGACCGCAACGCCTCCGCGATGCGCGCATAGGTTTCGCGCAGCGTATCGGGCGTATCGGCGCCCCAGAACAACCCGTGATTCTGCAAAAACAGCGCGCGCGGCTCGCAGCCCCGTTCCCGCCGATACTCGTCCACCGCGCGCCCCACCGTCAGCGCCAGCACATAGCCCGGATCCGCATAGTCCACCCACAGCGCATCGGGAAACAGCCGCGCGCACGCTTGCCGTCCCTCCCGGGAGCAGGTCATGCCGTTCACCGGCGCCGGATGCGTATGCGCCACGAAACGCGACGCCAGCGCATGGTGCAACGGCGTCTCCACCGACGGCCGCCGCGCCGACTTGTCGAGCAAAGCCGACTCCAGAACCTCGCGCACCTGCCGCTCGCGCAGTCGCTTGTCGGGAGACGGCTCCAGCGTGCGAATACCGGACAGCGCTTCGCGATCGAGCGCCACGAACGCGTCCGGCGTCATCGCGTTCAGGAAACAGCCGGACGGCTTGATGCAGAGCGTCGCATCGGTTTTGAAAGACACATTGCCCCCGCCGCCGATCACATGGTCGTTCCCCCCGAATTCGCGGGCCAGCGCCGCCAGCGCAACCAGCCCGTCCCGCGCCTCGTCCGTCATGCTCGTCTCTCCTGCCATCCTTCATTAAATCTTTCCGATTGATGCATGTATAGTGCAAGCGCGATGGGCCGGACGTCAAGATTTATTCATTCCTTTTGCGAACGTCAGCCTTGAGGCGCTTCGGATCATGGTTTTTCCGATTCGCGCGCGAATCGGAATTCCGGTTGTTCGCTTTCGGTCATCGTCTTGTTTTTAAATAGTTTGTCAAATCCCTGTAGTAGTTTTCGTGTGGGCCTATCATAATGAGCTCGAGTGTTTCCGGATCGGCCATGCGGTACGAGAGTAGATGCTGAGTGGAATGAATCTTGAACTTGTGTACAAAAACGCCGCGAAGCTCCCCTCGCTTCTCTTGACCGATAGCGATATTTTTGACGATCTTCCGAACCTGTTGGTCCAGAATCTTTTTATCCTGTTTCCTAAAACGGCGAACCCGCTTCTCGAATGTGCGAGATTGGATAATTCTCATGATGAATCATCCGAATTGATACTCGGTCGAATCGCCCTGATTAAGCTCTTCAATCCCGACAAGGATATCTTTGATCAGGCGATATGTCAGATCAGGATTTTCTTCGGCACATTTGCCAATATGTGCCCAGTGCTCTATCTGACCGGTCACCGACCGATTTTCGACGACGCTAAGTAATCGTGCCTCGCGCACGAGATTCTCCGAAACGCGCACCGCTGTAGTCATGCATCCACCTCCGTATTTCATGGTGTTGCAATACTAGATCATTGCGCTGCATAATGCTACTCTTTTTTCTGGAAAGCGAATGCTGTCCCTCACATACCTGAAAGCCGCGCTAGCGCGGCTTTCAGGTATGTGAGGGACAGCATTCGC
>SLKS01000355.1 GCA_007134465.1 Kiritimatiellia bacterium
CTGAGCCACGCAGTGGTCGCAAAGAAGAGGGTAAAAGGGGCTGGGCTGCGCGGGAGCGCAATGAAGAGGGAAAAATGGCGCAATGGGATGGAAAGAGCTTTTTACGCTCCCGCTTGCGACCACTGTGTGGTCGCAAGAACAGCCGCTTGCGGCCCGCAAAAAAACCCGAAAAAAACTGAAAGAAAGCTTGCGCCCGGCATCAATTTTTTTGTATATCTTCAAGCATGTGTGCGGGTTGGCTGCCGATGCGGCCAGCGAACGCGCGGCTCGGCAACCATAGCAAGGGGGAGGATGGGCATGAGGGGAACAGTGTTGCACGCAGGGATCGCGACGGTCTTGCTGGCCGGCATGGCATGGGCCGGGCCGGGCGACGGCATCAAGGCGGGGCCGGTTGTTCTGCATCCGTTCGCCGATGTTTCGGTCACGCACGATTCGAACGTATTCCAGGCGCCGCGCGACCGCGAGGCGGATGTCTACGCGCAAGGCGCGGCGGGCTTGCGCTTCCTCTATTCTTCCCTGCGCTTTTCCCTGATTGGCTCCGGCCATGCAGGCGCGCGCCGCTACATGGACGAATCGGACCTGGATTTCGATTTCGCCGGGCAGTCGCTCGGCGCGGCCGTGAACGGGGAACGTACAGCGCTGACCCTCTCGCAAAGCTACCGGCGCGTCGAGGACATTGACTTGTACGGGTCCGAATTCGCGGTGGGCGGCATTTCGCAGGATTCGATTCTCGATGTGGCCTCGCGCCGCGAGCGCGACATTCTCCAGGCCAGCCTGGCGCTGGACCGGCGCCTGACGGACAAGCTCGACCTGACCCTGGGCGGCCGCTACGAGACGGTCGAGTACAACGACGGCGCCCTGCAAGACCTGCGCAGCGCTTTCGGCCTCGTGGAAGGCGCCTTCCGCATGACGCCGAAAACGGCGCTGTTCCTCGCCGGCACGTACGGACAGATGGACGGCAAGAACGAGGACGGCACGGCGATCGGCTACGCGGGGCGGCTGGGTCTGAAAACGATCGGCACCGACAAGCTCGTGTTCCGGGCCGGAGTCGGCGCGCAGGTTTTCGATCCCCAGGACGGCGGCGAGGACCGGACGGCGCTCAGCTTCGACGGGTCCGCGACCTGGGCCGCGACGGAGAAGGTGTTCGTGCAGGCGGGCGCCCGCAACGGGCTGTCGAAATCCATCCTGGCCGCGAACGAAGGGGTCGAGTATTCCGTCTATCGGCTCGGCCTGCTGGCGCGCGCCAGCGACATGGTGACGCTTTCGCTGTCCGGCGCGTATCGGCTGGACGAGTATCTGGACTCGGATCGCGAGGATGCCGGCATCGGCGTGCGCGCGCGCGTGGATTTCGCGTCGGCATCCGACGCGCTGCGCGCCTACTGGGAAACGTCCTACGAGAACGTGGACTCGAACGAGGACGAACGCGACTACCGGAAACTGCGCATCACGCTGGGCATGAACCTGAAGTATTAATCGGCACACGGACACAGTGCGAGGAGGAATCATCATGAGATACGGACGCGTAAAATTGCAGGCGGCATGCATGGCGGCAATCACGGCCGCACTGGTGAGCGTACAGGCTTTCGAGATGCCTTCGTCGGCGCAGGTGCGGGCGGCGGCGGACAATCCGGCCGCGCTCGCCCAGTTGGCGCAGGGCGCTTCGCCGGAACAGGCGGCGGCGATCCTGACAGGCGCGCTGGCGGAACTGCTGGCCAAGAACATGGAGGCGGACGACCGCATTGATCTGGCCCGCCAGTTGACCGCCCGCTTCATGGGTCTGTTCCCGCGTCCGCAACAGGACGAATTCGCGCAGGCGCTGGGCCGTTTGATCGGCGGCAACGCGGCGCTGCGCGCGCAAAACGCGCTGGTTTCCGCCGTGCAAGGCGCCGTGGCGCAAGGCAACGGCGACGTGGCCCAACTGTTCGCCGTGGCCTATATGGATGCCGCCGGCATTGGCGTGGCCGCGTCCGGCCGACCGGACAACACGCCCAGCCAGGTGGCCCCGCCCGTGACAGGCGACAAACACGAGATGGTAGTGGACGACGATCCGCCGCCGCCTCCGCCGCCGCCGCCGCCCGTGGCGCCCACGTATCCGAACCAGCCGTGCGCGCTAACGTAGCCGTTGTTGCCAGAGGCCGTTTTTAGCGGACGACACGGAGGTCGTTCCTCCATTGCGGGATGAATGACGCGGGGGGCGTGGTTCAGCGGACGACGCGGAGGTCGTCCCTCCAATGAGGGACTCCAATGCACAAGGCGGAGGTCGGAACACAAAAACGGAACACGACTTCCGTCACTCGCAATCCGTAGTCGTCCACCGAACCCTCTTGTTTTTTGACGCAGCAAGGCGGGATAAGGCGCTAACCACGGATTACACGGACAGGATACACGCCAACAAGATGCTAGCTTCGTGCTCTCCGTGTCCTTCGTGGTTACCTCTGTTTTTTTGTTCATCCCATAATGCCGCGCAAGGCTCGCCATAACCGCTTCGCAAAGAAAGACCGCCTCGTTCTGCGGAAAGAATGAAGGAAGAATGAAGGGACAATCGTCCTCGTTCTCAGCAAGCGGAGCGAACGGGCCTCGTTCTCGTCCTCGAAAAAGACAGGAGAAATCGAGGACGAGGACGAGAACGACGACGAGGACGAGATCGCAAAGGTTTTCAGGAAAGACCGAACGGGGATGAAAAACACAGAACCAGCCCCTGCACGGCACGTCGTTACCGCGCCACCCGC
>SLKS01000405.1 GCA_007134465.1 Kiritimatiellia bacterium
CCGTGCTCTCCGTGGTTAAATCTTCTTTTGTTTTCACCACCCGCTCGCGGACTCGCCCGCCTTCGCAAAGCCTACGGCGTGGCATGCTGGAGGGCACGGAGAGCACGGAGAGAAGAGAGTGAGCAGTAATCAGTGACACGGAGAGGCGGCCGCCCATTGGATGGAACGCGTCGTCGTCCTCGCTCTCGTCCTCGAAAGAACTCGGGAAATCGGGGACGAGAACGACGACGAGGACGATAGGTCAGCAACTCGGGGACGCCCCCTCTCTTCGTACCCCCGTTTTTTCCTCTTGTAATCCCGGCGTCCTTCTGTTATCTCTAACTGTGTTCTTATCGGATGCGGGAGTAATTCAGTGGCAGAATGTCAGCTTCCCAAGCTGAACGTCGCGGGTTCGATCCCCGTCTCCCGCTCCGCCTCCAGACCCTTCTGATTCCGCCAAGAGCGGGCAGCAAACAGGGACGGTGCCCCGCTCTATATTCGTTCGGATCGTGTGGATCACTCGGCTTCCGTGCCGGGCAGCTCAGTGCCTTCGTTTAGGATCGCCATGTATTCGGCGTAGCCGAAGATGCGGTTGCGTTTGTGGCCGGTGAGTTCACGCAAGATACCAAGCTCGCCGAGGTTCTCGAGGGCCCGGTTGACTGTAAGCGCGGTGAGTCCGATCCGGCGGACAAGGTCCGGCGAGGTGGCCAGGGGGCGGGCAAGGATTTCGTGATAGACCTGAAGCGCCGAGCCGGCGGCACGGCCCAGGCTCTGGATGCGCTCCCGATCCCGGCGGGCCATGTTTTCCAGCCGCTGCACGGTCTCAACAGCCTGGCCGGCGGTGACGATGACGGCTTCGGCAAAGTAATCGAGCCAGGCTTCCCAATCGCCTTCAAGTCGGACGCGGTTCAACAACTCATAGTATGTCTGCCGATGGGTCTTGAAGAAGAGGCTGAGATACAGCATCGGTTCGCGCAGAATGCCTCGCTCGCACAGCAGCAGGGCGATCAGCAGACGACCCACGCGGCCATTGCCGTCAAGGAAGGGGTGAATGGTCTCGAACTGCACATGCGCCATAGCGGCCTTGAGCAGCGGTGGCGTGGGTTCCGGCTGGTCGTGCAGAAACAACTCGAGCTGCCCCATGCATTCCATGACGCGCTCAGGCGGCGGGGGGACAAATACGGCATTGCCGGGGCGGGTGCCGCCGATCCAGTTCTGACTGCTGCGGAATTCGCCGGGTTGTTTGTCGCTGCCGCGCCCGTGGGAAAGCAGCTTTTCGTGGATTTCGCGAATCAGGCGCAGGGATAGCGGGAATCCGCCGCGAATGCGGGCCAGACCGTGGTCCAGGGCCGCCACGTAGTTGCTGACCTCGCGTACATCGGCCAGAGGAACTCCAGGCGTCTCTTCCAGTTCAAAAAGAAGGAGATCGGACAGTGAAGACTGCGTGCCTTCAATCATTGATGAAAGGACGGCTTCCTTGCGAACGTAGCTATAAAGGAAAAGAGAGAAATCTGGAACGAGCATTGCGGAGCTGTCAATTCGCCCCAGTGCGACCAGCGCTTCGTCAAAGCGGTTGCGAAGTCCCGGGCTCCAGTTGATCGAAGGCGTAGGCGGAAGCGAGGCGGGAACAAATGCGCGAACGGCTTCGCCCAGCGTTGTTGTCGTTTCGTAGCAGCCCTGTGGATCACGTTTCATGATAGCGATCCTATAATAGCAAGCTCCGCTGTTATACAATGGCCGTTCATCCTATAACAGGTGTCGCGAATATTCAGGCATACCCGCATAACGGCCATCCCTCATTTGCACAAACACTAACGAATCTATAGCTTTTGTGCAAGGGCTTTCAGGCTGCGCGAATGAGAGCCTGCACAGCCCCGAATGGCGCTTAGTTAACGAAGTTTTATGACAAGCAACAAGTCTTGGGAACGCGCCATAAATGACGTATGACGAAATACCCAAGCCCGAAGGAAATCCTAAATCCGAAACGCCGAAAAAGGCGTGTTTCTCCTTGCTTTTGGCTTAGGTGTTTCGGGCTTCCTTCGGGTTTGGGTACTTGGGTGTTTCGTCATTGAACGGCACGCCAAAATGGTTTTGTTTGCGAATAACAGGCCTTGTCAATTTGGACGGTCAATCCTCCTGTTCCAAACTCGCATGAAGATGGCGTTAGGCTCCTTGCCTTGGCTGTGCAGTATAACCGCTAGGCGCGCGGCCCTCAGGGCTTCCATCCGACGAACCCGTCGATCGCTGCTCTCCAGCATGAATTGGCGCACAAAATTCGGATCCATACCGGCCAGATGCAACATCTCGCCAGTTTCGACAATGGCCTGCATTCGTTGCGTTCCCAGCCCGCGCGGCCCGATCTCGCCCGCGAACAGGCCTTCGAAAGACTCGCGCGGCACACCGCTCTCGAGAGCCCGAACTAGAGTTTCTAGGAAGCGTTCCGCCTCGGGCTGCCGACGCCTCCGGCGCCGCCCCTGCGCGACTTCGTTCAGCAATGAGTTTGCATCCTGATGCGCCTGTTGAATGGACTTCAGCGCCTCGATCATCTGCGAGGCGGTTGCCTGTTTGACCACTCCCTCGCGCAATCGCATGAAAATCAACGCACGGGGCACGCCTGCAGCCGAAGCTTGGACGGCTTGCCGCACAACGGACTCGGTTTCCGAGCTGCTCAGGGACTGGCCTTCGAGCAGCGCTTCACGCAGTTCCGACTGAATCTGCCCCCCCGAAACCAGCATGGGCAGGACAAGGCAAAAGCTAACGGTCCAACGCCAGAACCCATGCGTCAACGCGCGCGTTGGCCGGAACCGCTTTCCGCTGCTGGATATCGTATGAGTCATCTTCCCCTTTGGCACATGAATATCCGCGATTGAGACTGTGGCGATCACAAATTCATCACCGCATTCAGGTTTCCAAAGCCGTCAGAACGCCGTATCTGGGCCAAGGGATCGGTCCGCCATGATTGACCGTCCACAAGGAACATATATTCGTACCGCCCCTCAGGCAAAGCAACCCGAGCGGCCCATCTACCGGAAGCGTCGGGACCTTTCAGATGGATGAGGCCATCCCGCCAGTCCGTGAAATCGCCTACCAGCTCGACTTTTTGCGCTCCAGGCGCATAGAACACGAAATGCACCTTTGTCTCTTCGGTTCGCGTTGAAGCCACTGGATACTGCACGGCCCGCAGCCCCAGCATAACGAGCCCTGCGGCGGCCGCTCCCGCCGCCGCAGGGCCAGCCCAGCGCCCGAAAATCAGGAGGCCGTTCCTTCCCGTCCGCGCTGGCCGATCCGCAATGCGCACCATGACCCGATCCGCTAAACCATCTGGAGCGCAACGGCGCAAAGATGGCAGCGTTTTGCGCAGCGCGACCTCGGATGCGCAATCCTCGTCAGTCGCCGTTGCCGGCGATCTGTGATCCATGGCCTGCGGGACGGGTTGCTGAGCTTGTTTGTTCATCACGCATTCTCCTCTCCAGCGCGGAGCAGAGTTTTCCGGAGTTTATCATGACCTCGAGCCAGGCGCATCTTGGTCGCGCTGAGCCGAAGCCCCAGCGTCTGCGCAACGTCTTGGACCGATAGCCCTTCCATGTATCGCAATACCAACGGTGCGCGCAAGCGGTTCGGCAGTCGCATTAATGCCTGGTCCAGCATTTCGTGCGCTGACAAGGAATCGCATTGCGCGACGTACGCCTCTTGTCTCAGCGCTTCATGCAGCGCGAATTCGCGCTCCATCCGCTGTCGGCGTCGCATCCTGCGGTAACGACTGCGCGCGAGATTGGCGCAAATTCCCAACACCCAGTTGCGAAACGCGAACTCCGGCCTGTACTGATACAGTCGGGAATGCGCTCGGATAAAGGTGTCCTGCGCCAAATCCTCGGCCGTTGATGCGCTGCTGGTCATTCTGTAAGCCAAATTGTAGACGGCATCGCCGTGTCGCTCGACCAGGCGTCTGAAGGCGTCGTGTTCGCCTTGCAAACAGGCTTGGACCCAATGGCTGTCGTCGGGTTCATTCATTCCTCAATACATCTGGCCATGTCGGCCTGCTTGTCATGCTTCCATGTACAGGCGACCATCGGCCGCCATTGCGCTTCGGATAGCGGAAAGAGCCTCTGCAGCAGCCACAACACGGCAAACAAACCGGCGAGCATAAGCGCCGCCAGGCCCACCAGCCAGGGGACCGAAAACCATGCGCTGTCCAGCATGCGCGCGGAGAAACCGGGCGTTGCCGAATCCGGGAGCGGCGGCAGGAAGCGCGGCAGCACGATTCGCATGAGTCGCAATGTCCCCCATAACGCCAGCAACATGCCGACAGCCAGGCGCGCATGCCGCCGAATACGCATGGCGGAGGCGGGCATCGGCGCTTCCCCGCGCCATTGCAGGAAGCGATTCCGTACCGATATCCAGCCGCACAGAAGAATGTAGTACATGCCCCCCAAGCTTATTCCGGGAACTCCAGCGGTCATGTCAATGTCCTTTCTCGTAGGTTCTGAATGTTCGCTTCGCGATCAGTTCCGTGCCGATGGCTTCCAGCATGAAAAAGGCATTGATCGTGCGCAGCACAAAAAAACCCGGAAGGCTCAAGATGGCCCGCTTCAATTCCCGCCGCCGGATGGCCGCGGCGAATACCGGCACCATCACCACGGGAGCATCAATCACGTACCCCAGCAAAAACAAGGGAGACACCCCAATGGCCAGCCATGGAATGACCGCCACATACACCAGAGACGCTACGGCCGCATCCCAGAACGCCACGGCCACAAACCCCCGCAGGCCGGGCAAGTGCAACAGCCGACGCCAGTGCAGGCGTACATTTTGCACAAAACCATGCGACCATCGGCGCAACTGTTTGCGCATAAAGTGAAAATCATGGGGTTCGACAGGATAGCAAACGGCTTCCGGTATGAATCGTACGCCCAACCCCTGCTGGTAAAGCGACCATGTAAGATCCATGTCTTCGGTGAGCGTACGTGTCGGCCAGCCGCCAAGTTGCCGCAAGGCCGATGTCCGGTAGGCGGAAAAGCAGCCGGATGCGATCAGCGGGTAGCGCAAGGCATCCTGGATGGGCTTGTAGAACCCAAAGGCAAAAAGATATTCCAGATAGCGCCCTCGTTCCCATACGGTCCGCACATGCCGGGGCACGACAAAACCGCAGACTGCGGCAATGCGCGAATCCGAAAAGGCGGAAAGCAGACGTTCGATGGCGTCCGGCGCCAGAGTCGTATCCGCGTCGACGGCCATCACCAAAGGCGTAGCGACCTGGGCCAAGGCAAAATTCTGCGCACCGGCCTTGCTGCCGGTGTTGGCAGGCGGACGCAAAACGGTCGCCCCGGCATCCGCAGCTCTCCGTCCGGTATCATCGCTCGATCCGTCATCCACCACCAGGATAGCGGCAACAGCAACGGTTTGATTGCGGATGCTGACGACGGTCTCGGCAATCATAGCCGCCTCGTTGTAAGCAGGCACAATGACCGTCAAGGGCGCCTGGCCGCTACCGCCTGGCATGCGAGGCTTCGCAGAGAGGCGCCGATCCGGCGCCTCCGTGTCCTTTGAAGAGCTTGGAAAAACATCTGTGTCCGGCATGCGACCCTTTCCGCCGTCATCGTGTCGGCTATTCCTGCCATGCGTCCTATTACTCCCTTATACGCATGACGGCCGCGACTGGTCACATATTATTTCACCGCCAAACAGAAACCCGCCGCTTCCATTCTGGGAGCGGCGGGTTCGCAGCTTGATCACGGACGAGCGCCCTTGCAGCCGGATTGTTTCTGGCCGTCCGCCTAACGGTCACGCTTTCGTTCGCGTTCGGTTTGGCGTTCGCGTTCGGTTTGGCGCTCGCGTTCGGTTTGGCGCTCGCGTTCGCGCGCGCGGCGGCCTTCGCCATCGCCGTTTTCGCCATCGCCTGTTTGTTCGCGGCTCTGTTCCCGGACCTGTTCGCGCTCCTGCTTGCGAGCCTGTTCGCGCTCCCGCTCGCGGGCCTGTTTCCTAGCGCGTCTTCGTTCCCAGAAGTTCGCGCGGGTCTGCGTCTGTTCCGTTGTTTGCTCGCGAACTTGCTGGCGTTCGGCGCTCCCCTTGCCGTTTCCGCCCCTTTCGGCTTTGCCGTCGGCCAAGGCCGATCCGGCCATCAGAAATCCCGCCGCAGCCGCGACGGCCAACCCTGTTCCGATCCTGTTCCGATGCATGACTCCCTCCTTTCGAGGTGATTACGGTTTGGCCGCGCACCCTGCAGCGTCCCTCTTGCATGATATAACGAAAGCGCAAGTGTTTTATTGTATCAAGGCAATTGCTTGTTGCAAGAACGAGATTATTATGGGAGGCTAAAAACAATCGCGCAAGGGGAGGCCGTCTTCCGAAAGGACGGTCGGGGAGGAATAAGGGCTGTGGACCATACGGGGTATGGCGAAGAGTTGTTTCCCGAAGACGTTCGGCTCTTCGCAGGAGCATTGCCTGCGAACGATTGTCTGAACCGTCCGCCTGCGCCGTTTATCGGCATTCAGCACGGGATGCTGACGCGCGTTGCCGGGCACATGGATTCCGTGCCGGCCGCGCGTCGCGCTCCGTTCGCGGTAGCGCTGTATGCCCATCTGCTGGCCAAAGGCGTTTTCGAGCGGCATTATCCCGAGTCCGATCCAAGCCTGGTTCTGGCGCACAGATTCCGTTTCACAGGAGATTGTCCCGGCGGCTGCCGCATCGCGCTGCCTCCTCGGAACGCATTGGCGGCGGTGAACCTGTCGCCGAGCGGCGAGGACCGTTTTCCGCGCAAGCACCTGCCGATATGGGACGTGTTCGACGACGTATTCGATGCTTTTGGGCGCACATGGCGGGAGCGGCTGCGCGAGCGGGCGCCCGAGATCGAGCCTGCGGAATTCTGGAACCGCTGCCTAGCCGACATGGTTTAGCAAATCAATTTCTTCTTGGAATCAGAACGGGCAGTCGTCGGGGTTGATGGGGTCGGTTTGGGATGGCGGGTTCGGCTCGGCGGTGACTGGGCTAGGCCGTGGCATGGCGGGTTCTGAACTTTCCCCTTGGACCGGGCGACGGGAGGGCTTGTCCTCGATGAGACCGAGCTTGACGAGGCGGGAGGTGATGCCGCCGGTTGTGCGGCCGTGATCCCGAGCGATTTCTTTGATCGGCTTGCTGGCGTGGAAGGCGGCGCGGAGCCGGTCTTCCTCTTCCGGCGTCCATTTCCCCCCTGCGTGCAACTTCTCCGGGTCTGCGGGTTTCCTGGTTTTCTTGCCGGATTCAGCGGCTTCGAGGATGGCATAGAGTGCGCGGACGGTGTCGGCGCGCTGGTACGGGCTGTCAGGCGGGAACGGGCTGCCGGTTTCCGGGTCAATGCCGTCGGCAAGCGATCTGACGATTTCCCTGGCGCGGTCGGTGTTCATGTGGTTATCCCCTCTTTGCTGTGCGGCGGGATGGTTATGCGACTTCCGAATAAACCCCTGTATCGCGTTCGGGATAGCATTCGTAAATATGCTCGAACACGGCGGCGCATTTCTGCTTGTAGATTTCTGGTTCGTAGGCCCGAGGCAGCCCTGCGTCCAAAGTGTCCTCAATGGCCAGCCTCAGTCCCGACCGAGCCGCGTATTTCTTTCTCCAGTTAATAACGAGCAGCCCCTTGATTCGCGACAAAAGATCACGGGCCACTTTCTTGACCTCGGCACGCTCTTCGGCGCTTAGATCTGGAGCGGGACGGGTGAGGATATCAAAGACGACGAGTTCTTCCTCGCTCAAGTTCTCGCGCACATGGCGCTCCTGCTCCACATCCAAAGAGGCTGAAAGACGGAGCAGATCCTCGAAGAGTTGCTCTATCGTACGGCTTCCCGCATTGTAGCTTTCTATAAGATTCTCGAATTTGCTGGCGAAATCGGCTCGCGTAGGGTTCAAGCGAACAACCCGGTCGAGCCGAGCTCGGATGGCGACTTTCAGCATCTCAAGGTCGGTTTTCCTGTGCTTCGAATCCCTAAAGCGCTGAGCTAGAGCCTTGAAGTTTATTTTTGAAAGGTCAATGGCGGGTGGACCTGCCTCGCGGATCATCAGGCCCGCAATGGATTCGTCAAGCATACCGGCGATTCCGGCCATGACGGAAGACAAGTCGGTGTTGCTAGGACTGAGGGCGGCACGGATCGCTGAGGATAGCGCGGATAGCGCGTCCACTTTCGGGGCAAACTCGACCGCAGACGGATCGGGTTTGACGGCGCGATACAAAGAGGAGACCAGATTCTCGGCGGACAGAAACTCACGTCGAACCGATTCCGGCGATATCAACGCGTTCATTGCATGTTCCACTGCGGCAAGGCGCGCAAGATCGCCGAGCGGCAACGAAGCGACCGATAAAATGTCCACGCCCTGATCCATGCAGAATCTGACGGCGGACTCGACGGCGTCAGACAAGGCAGCGACCAGCAGAGACTTGTCCTTGACCGGAGCGGCACCCTCCCTGCCTGCGCCATATATGGCTAAAGCTTTTTCCAGCGAGGCAAAGACATTGGCGTAATCAACGATCAGTCCGCTATGCTTGCCGGGATATACGCGATTGGCTCGCGCAATGGTTTGCATCAAGGTATGGTTTCGCATGGGCTTGTCGAGATAGACGGTGGAGCAACTGGGCGCGTCAAAACCGGTGAGCCACATGGCGCAAACGAAAACCAGACGCAAGGGATCGGAGCCGTCCTTGAATTTCTCGTCGAGCCCCGGCTTCGATTCGTTCATTCGTTTGCGGTGCGGTTCGATATTCAGCCCGAGGCTGCGCATGCGCTCCACTTCGTTCTGGCCCGGCGAGACGATGACGGCCATATCGGTGGACTCCAGCAGTTCCCGCCGTGCCCTTAGATCGGCCGCTTTCGCATCCGACAAGCTGTACTGGCCGAGTTCCGATCGTACCCGTTCGCGCTCGACATTCCAAAAACGCCGCACCTTGTCGTGCATTTTGAGCGCGGTGGCCTTGTCGATGGAAACCACCATGGCCTTGCCAACGAAGCCTCGACCGAGGAAATGCTGAACGATATCCCTCGCAACCGTGTCGAGCCGGTCGTCCCGCGTGATGAGATGGTACTGGCGCCCCAGTGCTTTCTCAAGCCGGGCCTCCTGCTCTTCGTCGAGAGCGGCATCGTCGATCAGGCTGTAGATTTCCTCGTTGAGACTGGGGTTGACCAAATCCAGCTCGGGGGTGCGGTTTTCATAGAACAAGGGAACGGTTGCGCCGTCCTCCACGGACTGCTGAAAGTCATAGATGGAAACGTAGTCTCCGAAAACCTCCCTTGTGCGCTCCTCGCCAGCGATCAGGGGAGTGCCGGTGAAAGCAAGAAAGGTTGCCTTTGGCATGGCCGACCGCATATTGAGTGCAAGCGTGTCGTACTGGCTGCGGTGCGCCTCGTCGGTAAGCACAATGACATCGGCCCGGTCGGTCAAGGGCTCGGGGGTCAGGAACTTGTGAATCAAGGTGAAAACATAGCGGTGGTTTCCGCGCAGCAGCTCGCGCAGGTGCGCGCCGCTGGCAGCGTGGCACTGATCGCCCTCGTTCTCGGAGACGGCGCCCGCTTCCTTGAAGGTCTCGGCGATTTGCCTGTCCAGTTCGGCGCGATCGGTAACAACAACGAAAGTCCAATTGCCTGAAAGTCGGCGAAGAATCTTCTGGGAGAAGAAAACCATGGAATAGCTTTTGCCGCTGCCCTGGGTTTGCCAGAAGACGCCGCCACGGCCGTGGCCCGTTTTACGGGCTTCGAGCATCGAGGCGATGGCGTTATTGACGCCAAGCGCCTGATGGTTCTGGCCGAGGATCTTGGTCAGGCCCGCCTTGCGCTCCGTGAACAACGTGAAGTTTTCGGCAAGATCGAGCAGCCGGACGCGGTCGCAGACGCCGCGCAGCATGACTTCCAGGGAAACGCGGCGCGGCTCGTTTTCTCGCTCGATGCGCTTCCACTCGAAAAAACGATCCCAATCGGCGGTGATAGATCCAACACGGCTATCCGTTCCGTTACTGGCAATGATCAGGGCATTGAACCAGAAAAGCTGAGGGATTTCGCGTTTGTAATGGGCGATGTTTTCCGCAAAGGCCGCGCGTGCTGGCACGCCGGGGCGCTTGAGCTCGACAACGACCCAGGGCAACCCGTTGACAAAGCCGACAAGGTCTGGTCGGCAGGTGTAGAGATTTCCCAGCACGCTGATCTGGCTGACCAGCAGGAAGTCGTTTTGTTCCGGGCGCTCCCAGTCGATCGCTCGCAAGCGTTCAACCTTCTGGCCACCTAGCTCCTTGTCGGGAATGGAGACAGGTATCCCGTCTTTGAGCAGGCGATACGCCTCGCGGTTGGCCGCCTCCAGACTCATGGCCGAGCGGTCCGTAATCAAGGCGTCTATGGCGTTTTGGATCGCCTCGGGCGGCTGCGATGGGTTGAGCCGCAAGAGAGCGGCGCGCAAGCGTGGAACCAGCACGACATCGTCTTTGGCCTCGCGGCCAAGCGAGCCGTCCGGCCCGAACGTTTCTGCCTGCGCCGACACCGTATCCCATCCAAGGTCGGCAAACAGTCCGATGGCCGGCTGCTCGACAAGCTGGTTTTCGGTATAGGCGCGCGTCATAAAGGCAAATCCATCTGATTTCTGTACGGGGCCGGGAATGCGCCGACAATCACCCATGGGTTTGGCGAAAAACCATGAAACTGCTGCATTGTGCCAAGGAAGAAGTGCAGATCGGTCTTCCGGAAATCAACTGCATACTTTTGCCTAACCTTCTGAATCGCCATTTGCTCATCGTTACCGCAACTCC
>SLKS01000072.1 GCA_007134465.1 Kiritimatiellia bacterium
AGCAACTATTCACCCATTGAGCAACATGTATTGTTACTTATTGCAACACATGGCACTGCACGTCAATAAAATAGTCGGTAATTATTTCAATGTCTGGGTTGACAGAACACGGAAATTTCGCCAAATGTCAACTGTTCTAACAATCCTTGTTTGCCTTTGGGGAAAGTATGATTTAGCATCCTGTTTGGACATTTTAGTTGCGGGATGCCTCTCTTTCGCGGATGGGCACAGGAATTCGGGCCATATGACCATGAGCAAACGCAAAGCAGCAATGGCAGGGGCAAGCGTCGGATTGGCGTTCCTTTACATTTTTTTAGAGCCACTGTTCTCGCGTTTGTCATTGTTTCCTCCCGTAGACGGTTCACCATACTACCGGTACGACAGCATGATACGCGCCCTCCAGTTCCTGTGGGGACGATGGCGCTTTCATGCGATCGGATGGGGCGAAGGCGGAGACCCGCTTGTGCCGACCACTTTGCTGGCCATCCTTCTGCCGCCGCTGACGTTCCACTTGTTCCGCTACATTTTCGACACCGTTCTGCTGGGGCTGGCCACCGCCTTCTTCCTGCGCGGGCGCGGATTTCGTGGCGCCAGCCAATGGCTGCCGGCCGTCGGCATGGCGCTGTCCGGCTACACGTTCACGCTGATCTCTGCCGGGCATGCCTTCTATTTCGACATGATGCCGTTCGCGATTTTGGGCTTTGCCTGTCTGGATCGCGGGTTTCGAAGGCGATCCGTTTTCTGGTTCGCCTGGGTCGGCGTGTGCGGGGCGTTCGGGATCGCGCGGCAGCCGGACGTGCTGACCCTGTTCGGATTGTTGTGGGTTGCGTACAGTTTGTTTTTGCTGTTCGAGAACAGGCCGTCTCCCGGAACCCGCCAGACGTGGGCGAAATATGCGCGCATCCTAGCGCTAGGCGTTTTCGCTTCCGCCACAGCCTTTGCTGCCGTGGGCGCTTCGGCATTTGCGAGGTTGACGCTCGTTCATGAAATACGCGAGGACGTGCGCGGCAAGTCGCCGCAACAGCAATGGGAATTCGCCACGAACTGGAGTATGCCGCCGGAAGAGCTGCTGGATATGGTCGCGCCCTTTGTCTACGGCATCGAAACCGGCGATTCGGCCGGACCGTACTGGGGACGGCTGGGTCGGTCCATGCGCTGGCGCGAAACGCGCCAGGGCCTTATGAATCTGAAGCAGCATACCCTGTACATGGGCCTGATTCCGCTGATCTTCGGACTCTATGCCGCGCTGCGTCTTTGGGGCGCGAAACACCGGGAAGACGAACCGCTCACGGAACTCGGGCTTTCCGACCCCGCACGCGCCCGCAAGGAAGCCGTTTTCTGGTCCATCGCGTTCGCGACAACCGTGATTCTGGCCATGGGCCGATACACGCCGTTCTACAGGCTGTTCTATACGTTGCCGTTCTTCTCGAAAATTCGCGCGCCGGTGAAATTCATCCATCTGTCCGAATGGGCACTGGCCGTCCTGTTCGCCTATGGTCTGGCGCTGTTTCTGAAGGATGTCGGACGGGTTTTCGGCGGCCGGGAGAAGGAAGCGCGTTCGGAGAACCCGCCCTGCCGTGCCGAGAAGGGTGGGAGGCGCAACGCAAAGATTAACCACGGAGAACACGGAGCACATGGAAAAGGGGCGCGCGGAAGCGCTAACGATGGCAAGAGCGGAAAGAAAGAGCGCGAGGATGTTCGGCGTTGGCTGCTCGGATTCGGCATCGGATGCGCGGCGCTCGGGTTCGTGTTCCTGTTCGCGTCTGGCATCGTGCCGGGATTCGAACCGTTGCGTACCTACTGGAAGGATATTGGTTTCGCGCAACACGCAGATTTGCTGGCGCGTACGATGCGCGGTGGATTTCTGCGCGCGACGCTTCTGTCCTTCGTGGCCGCGGCCGCGTTTGCCTGGCCGCTGTTTTCGAAACGATCCGTGGCCGCGTTCGTTGCCGCCGTTCTTTGGGTGGCCGTGCTCGCCGACATGGCAACCGTCGGCCGCCGTTATGTCAGGGTGGGGGATGTGAGCCCCTGGTACAACCGCAATCCGGTGGCGGACGCCATTCTGGCCGACCCCGAAATCGGTCGCACCGCCTTCCATCTCGGGCCGACCACCTGGCGCAACTGGATCTGCGGCAGCCTGCTGCATCATGGCGTGGACATCCTGCAATACACCGTAGGCGATTTCCCGCCTCCGGACATCTACCAGAGATTTTTCGCCACGTTCCAGAAGAATCCCGTTCGCCTGTGGGAAATCGCCAATGCCCGCTATCTGATCGGCGCACGCGAGCAGTTCGCGCCTCTTCTCGAGCATCCGGCGTTTCAGGAGGTCATGTCGTTCGATTTGCGGGACGGACGCTACATGCCCGCCGACCGGAACGGGCCGTACGTGCTTGTCCGCTTCGTCGGCGCCATGGCGCGCGCGTCGCTGATCGGCGACTGGCAATACGTCGAGCCGGACGAGGCGTTGAATAAACTTGCGGATCCGGACTGGAATCCGCGCCAGAAGGCCTGGATATCGTCTCCCGCCATCCCGCCGTCCCCGGCTCGCGCGAACGGGCCGACGGGCGCGGCGCGCATTGTACGATATGGCCGGACACGCATTGACATCGAAACGCAAGCCGCCGAACCGGCCCTGTTGCTTCTGAAGGACAAGTACGATCCAGACTGGCGCGCGACCGTCAACGGCGAACCGGCCGATCTGTTGCGCTGCAACTATCTGATGCGCGGGGTCATGGTTCCCCCCGGAAAAAGCGTCGTGCGCTTCACGTATCGGCCCAATCTGCCCTGGCTGCTGACGAGTTTGGCGGGCATTGTCTTTATGCTGGGCTGGAGCGGATGGCGGTGCGTTCTATGCCTGAAAGGGCATCCAATACTGAAATCTTCCACAGAGGGGAATATGTTTCGCAACAGACAAGAAACAGCCTGACTTATAATCTTCGAAAAACGAAGAACTTATGCCGTAGCCTGCGATAATCGAATATCCGTCCCAGCGGGAACAGCATAGGCTCAAGACGATAAGCTGCAGCGTAATACGCCTCGCAAATGCGCGTGTATGCTTTGCGAGAAAGAAATTTCCTTATGACAAAAGGGAGTATTATTGGCAGAACAGAGCAACTGTCTCTTTCTTTCAACAGCGCGAACTTGCTTGGCGGAAAAAATGCAAGATGCTTGGCTTTTTTTCTGTAACAAGAATAATTCCTTGGCTGGGCGAATTCTGGCTGATTCCGATGAAACAGGGTGTATTGCTCGACAACGCTGTCTCTTGTGATCAACAAGCCGTTCGGTTTCAGCCAGGTATATGCCTTTTCGACAATTTCGATCACATCCGATTCGTTCAACAGCTGTAGCAAACCTGAAAAATACACTGTATCGAAAGTCGTTTCCGCTTGATAATCCATCACATTTCCTGCAAAAAGACGAACATGTGGACAATGGCAAAGGGCCTTTTTTGCCAAATTGATTTGCTCGGCAGAAATGTCCACCCCTACATAAGCCGATAGTAGAGGAGACAGAGCTATCCCGAATCGGGCGGATCCGCATCCCAAGTCCAGCATTGTTTTACCAGAAAAATCTGCGAACCTTTTAAGGCGCCTGACTTCGCATCTGTGCCGATACAAGGCGAAGCTAGGGTCGCTGCCCATGGTGTTGCCCGCAACAATGGGGTCTTTTCCGCAGGCATTGGCATCCCAGTACCGTTTGGATGCTTCGTAGTCTATCTTCATGTCAACTCCTTTCAGCCCACCGTTTTCGCTGCAGATGCCACCCGCCTTTCGAGGACAATGTTCCGAGAGGAAAGATGACGCTTGCCAAGCAGATGTGCAATCATATTCCGCTACATCTTGTGCCGATGCTAGGGCGGGACTGCCATGTGGAGGCCCGGACGTTCAGCGAATGGGATCATGTGGTGGCGTTGTTTCATGGGCAACTGACGCATGAGGCAGGTTTTATCGGACATTTGCGACGGGTTGGACCTGAACCGAGTCGCCGAAGAGCAACACGATGGCTTGTCGCTTGTCCAGAAATGTCATCAAATAAACGCCATTCGGGACAGCCGGTGGACTATGCCAAATGCGCGCCTCCCCGAAACAGGCCTGTTTGCCGTGGTTTGGCACCCCGAAAGGTTATCCTGTGGGACAGCCACGGCGCAGAAAGATCGCGTCACAAGCTCTTTGCCGGAAAATTATGCAATGCACTGATTGCAGGGGGGAATGCTGAAAAATCGGATTAATACGAGTCTGGTTCAGCCACTAATGGGATGATACGGTTTTTGGATTAGGAAGGGCCTTTACAAACCGTGTCATTAGCATATATTGCTTCCCGCGTTACGTTCATCTTTCAAGGTCGATTAGGAAGCGGCCCGATGACCCCACGTCATCTTGACATGCTACGCATATGCGTATCATCGTTTGAAATATGAAATACGAGGTTTTGGATGCGGGCGAAGCCCGCCTTAGGACTAGGTTGTTAGAAAGGATGTGACTATGAGGCTCGCGGTATTTCGCATGGCAGTGTTCGCGTCCGTAGCGCTGTCCGGTTTTGCAGGGACGGAACAGCGGGATGATCCAGCGCCCCTGCGGATGGAGCTGGATCTCGTGGACGGTTCCCGTGTTGTGGGGACTCCCGATATCGCGGCTGTGCCTCTGCGGACGTCCTTTGCCGACATTTCCGTCCCTTTGTCGGCCGTTGCGACAGCCAGAATCGACGGCGATCGCGACACCTCCGTTTTCACGTTCAAAAACGGCGACAGGCTGCAGGGGGCAGTGGCTTTGGACAAGATCGCCCTTGAAACGCTGTTCGGGAACGTCTCGATCAAGATCGAGCACATTCGATCCCTTCGCGTCATGGCGCCCGGCGGCAGTCTGCCTGCCGGCGAAGGATCGCTTGAATTCGGCGGCGTGAACTGGAAACTGTGGCGGACCCAGTTCGCGGTGCAAGGGGACAAGCTGGCGACTTTGCCAAGAGCGCGGGCGGGCTTCAACTACGGGCATGCCGGCAACGGCCGCGGCGCGAGGCTCATGACCAACATCGGCAGCAAGGAATGGAAGGATTACCGCGTGGAGTTCGAGTTCTGCATGACGGGCGTTGACCCGGCCTTCAACCGGTATGGCTTGCCGGCGGATTTCGGAAGAGCATCCATACTGTTTCGCGTGGCCGACGCGAAAGAGAGCTGGAACGAGCGCGGACTGAGCAGCTACAGGCTCGCCCTCAACATTGACGGGACATGGAGTCTGAATTGCTCGTACCATGGGCATTGCCGGACGACATCCGGCTACGGCAACTATACGACCGAGGGCAATCGGGCGCTGGCGAATGGCAAAGGGCTGAAACTCGATGCGATTAACGGGAACAAATTCAGGATCGATGTGACCGGGGCACGCATTCGAATCTGGGTCGATGGCGAGAAGATCGCGGATGTGCAGGACGAGAAGATGCGCGAACCCGTCGGAGGGACGACCCTGGATCATGGCGGGGTCGGTTTCGCCTGGCAATGGGAGTGCATGGGCTGGATCCGCAATTTTTCCGCTCGGCAGATCTAGCGCCGTTTTGCGGGCCGGCGATGAGCGCAAGTCCCCGGCGATATCCGGGCGTTTCAGGCGCAGAAAGAAGATATGTCATGATTCCGTTGTCTGTTCCTTGTTTTCGCGGAAACGAATGGGCTTATGTGCGCGAATGCCTGGATACAGGCTGGGTGTCGTCGGCCGGAAAATACGTGGAAGTCTTCGAGCGGAATATCTGCGCGGCAACCGGCGCCAAATACGCGATCGCGTGCGCGAGCGGCACGGCCGCGCTGCATGTGGCTTTGCGTGTGGCGGGAGTCATGCCGGGCGACGAGGTGATCGTGCCGACGCTCACGTTTATCGCGCCCGTGAACGCGGTCCGCTATTTGCAAGCCGAACCGGTGTTCATGGATTGCGACGACTTCTACAATATGGACGCGGAAAAGACTTTGGCGTTTCTCGCCGAAGAAACCGAGCAACGGGACGGACATGCGTTCCATGTGAAAACGGGCCGCCGCATAGCGGCCGCGATCCCCGTGCATGTGTTCGGGAATGCGGCCGATCTGGCCGCGTTGAGCGAGGCGTGCCGGACCAGAAACATCCGAATCGTCGAGGATGCCAGCGAAAGCCTGGGGACCCGCTATGCGCCAAGCATGCTCGGCGGACGACACACCGGAACCATTGGCGAAATCGGATGCCTTTCGTTCAACGGAAACAAAATTGTCACGTCGGGCGGGGGCGGAATGATCCTGACCGACAACCCGGACTATGCCGATCGGGCCCGCTATTGGACGACCCAGGCCAAGGACGATGCCATACGCTACATTCACCACGATGTGGGGTACAATTATCGCATGACCAATATGGCGGCCGCGCTGGGGGTCGCCCAGCTCGAGCAGCTTGACGCCTTTTGCGAAATCAAGAAAGCGCGCTTCGAGGCGTATCGCGATGCGGTGGGCGAAATCGAAGGGCTTAATTTGGCCGAGCCGCCATCCTATGCGCACTGCAACCATTGGTTCCATTGCCTGCAGATCGACGCGGAACGCTACGGAACGGATCGCGACGGACTGCTGGACAGGCTGAACAATGCCGGCATACAGGCCCGTCCCGTTTGGCATCCCAACCACTGGCAGAGGCCGTACCGGAATTGTCGCCGGTGGCGCATCGAACGCGCGCTGCGGCTGTGGGAAACAACCGTGAACTTGCCGTGTTCCGCGGGGCTTTCGGATCGGCAGTTCGAGCAGGTGACGGAGGCGTTGAAGCATGGATAACATCGTGCTTGTCGGTGGGGGCGGCCATGCGAAGGTGATCGCGGGGATGATCGCGCGTGGCGGCCTGTTCCAGTTGACGGGATATACCGACCCTTGCGATCGAGGGCCGTTGGCCGGGTCGCCGTATCTGGGCGATGACGACGCGCTGCCGTCCTTGACGGCGGATGTGCCGTTCGCCGCCCTGGGCATCGGGCATTCCGAATCCGCCAGGGTTCGTCGCGAGGTCTTCGCGCGCCTGCTGGGCATGGGCTTTTCGTTTCCCCCGATCGTTGCTCCGGGAGCCCATGCGGCCGAATCCGGCGGCCTTGCCGCAGGCGTTGCCGTGATGGACGGCGCGGTTGTTCAGCCGGGCGCGCGGATTGGGCAGTGCGCCATAGTGAATTCGAACGCTACCGTGGAGCATGATTGCCGCATCGGCGAGTTCACGCATGTTGCGCCCGGCGCCGTCTTGTGCGGCGGCGCGGAAGCGGGGGACGATACGCTCGTCGGCGCCGGCGCGGTTGTTCTTCCGGGCCGCGTCGTTGTCGCGCGTTGCACGATCGGCGCCGGCGCGGTTGTAACGACGGACTGCCGGGAGCCGGGAACCTATGCGGGCGTTCCGGCCAGAAGAATTGCATGAAGAAATCTATCGAGATCGTGGTGGCCGTCTGCAACGAAGAGGAGGCGATTCCCGTTTTCCTTCGCTCCGCTCAAAGCCTGACATTGCCGGAAGGCGTCGCGCTGCGTTTCCTGTTTGTCGAAGACAGCAGCACGGACCGGACCGTGGACGTGTTGCGGGCGGCGGCGCAACAGGATCGAAACGTTCGCTTCTGTTCGCTCGAAAAAGGCTATGGCCAGTCGGCGGCCCTGTTTTTCGGGATGAGCCGCACGGAGTCCGATGCCGTCATTACCATGGATGTGGACCAGGGCCATCCGGTGGAACTGATCGCCGAGATGGCCGAAGGCTATGTGAACGGCGCGGATATTGTGCAGGCCGTTCGCCGGGACATTCAGGGCCGTTCCGCCTACAGGGATTTCGGGACGCGGGCGTTCGGACGTCTGGCTCGATGGATGACAGGGGTCGATCTCAACCGGCAGAATGTGCATTACCGATTAATGTCCGACGAGGTCCGACGCTGGGCGTTGCGAAACAGACGCCTGGTCCATTTCTCGAAATTCCCGTTTCCGCCTTTTGCGAAAAGCGTGAGCTATGTAGGTTTTTCCTCTCCGCCACGAACGGTCGGCGAGAGCAAGTACGGCTTCGCGCGCTTGCTGTTTCATGCCGCCAACGGGATTCTGGCCATTATGCCGCCGCTGCGCGTCGCGACGGCGACGGCGGTATTGGCCGCCGCGGGCGGCGGGCTGATGTGGCTCGGGCGTTGGCTGTCTGGCGGTGCGCTGCTGGCCGGCGGCGCCGCCTTGTGCGGGCGCTATGTCCTTATGGGGCGCGCGTACGTGTTCGAGCGGCTGCGTGTGAAAGAAGAGGGATAACGGGAGAGTGTGATATGACGAGATCGCAAGAACGCCACGTGTTGGTCATCGGCGGCTGCGGATACATAGGATCCGTACTGGTCGGACGGTTGCTGGAACAAGGGTGCAGGGTCAGAGTATTGGATGCATTGCTCTATTCGAACGGAGATGTGGCGGCGGATTGGATCGAGCGGCCGGACTTCGGCTTGATGGCGGGCGATATGTGCGATGCGGATGTTCTCCATGCCGCGCTGGAGGGGGTCACCGACGTGGTGTTGCTGGCCGCGCTGGTCGGGGATCCGATCTGCAAAGCGTATCCGGACGAGGCGCGCCGGGTTAACGAGCTGGGCGCGCAGCTCGTTTTCGACGCCTTGCATGGCCGAGGCATCGACCGGTTTGTCTTCTTCTCGACCTGCAGCAATTACGGCCTGCGCGCGGATGGCGAGGCCGCTCTTGAAACGTCGGCCCTGAATCCCCAGTCGCTGTACGCGGAAACCAAGGTGGCGACGGAAGGGCATGTGCTCGCGCGCGCGGACCAGGCGGATTTCCATGCGACAGTTCTTCGCGTCGCCACGGCCTATGGCTTGTCGCGGCGGATGCGCTTCGATTTGACCGTTTCGGAGTTCACGCGCGAATTGGCTTTGAAACGCACGTTGCTGGTGTACGACGAAAACACCTGGCGCCCCTATTGCCACGTGCAGGATGTCGTAAAAGCCGTCATAACGGTTTTGCAGGCGAAGCCGGACCTTGTGCGCGGGGAAGTGTTCAATGTCGGCGGCAATGCCGAGAACTATACCAAGCAAAGAATCGTAGACATTGTTCTCGGTCAGCTTCCGGGCGGGGATATCGAATACAAGGCGGGCGGAGGCGATCCTCGCGATTACAAGGTGTCTTTCGATAAAATCGAGACGCAATTGGGGTTCCGGCCGGACCACAACGTGGCGAAGGGAGTCCGCAACCTGATCGCCGCGCTGAAGGCCGGCCTGTTCGCGGATGCGGACGCCAGAAAACGCTTTTACGGAAACTGCGCCATTGGCGGCGCTCATTCATGAGCGATGGCGGAAGACGCCTTGACTCGGATCAGGGCTCGGGAACGGATGGTTCGAGAAAGCCGCGCGCGGTTTCCTCGATGAACTCCGCCAGTCGTTGACCAAGCGCATCCCGGCTGAATTCCTGCTCTGCCAGCCGTCGGGCGTTTTGGCCCATGATTTCGCGGCGCTGCGGGTTGTCGGCCATCTCGATCAGCGCGTCGGCGAAAGCGGCGGGATCTTCCGGATCCACCGTCAGCCCGCTCCGATATTTCCGGACGAGATCGGCCAGCCAGCCCGGGTAGTTGACGAGAACGGGCAGCCCGGCGGCAATGTAGTCGAAAAACTTGTTGGGCGATGTTCCGTTGTAGAATGTCGGGATGTTGGCGAAAGTCATCATCCCAATGTCTGCCGAAGCCATTCTTTTGCTCAGTTCCTCCTTGGGCAATGCGGGAATCATGATGCATCGAGTCAATTGTTCCTGTTGAATTCTTCGTTGCAAGGCAGATTTGACTTGGCCATCGCCGATGAAAACCAGCGCGATGTCCGTCCGTTTGCGGCGTTTGAGTTCCGCCGCCGCATCGAGTATGGCGTCCAGTCCGTTGGCGACGTCGTGCGAGCCCGCGTACAGGGCCACCGTGTCCGAAGGCGCGATCCCGTCTGTATTCCATTCCTGCCGTTGGCCGGGCTTGAAAAGGTTCAGGTCGCTGCAGTTGGGGATCATCGCAACGCGCTTGTTCGGTTGGCTTCTTCGGGCGATCCCCTCGCATATTCCGGGCGCCAAACCCACGCATGCGTCGGCGCAACGGTAGCCCAGCCATTCGAGAAGGCTCATTCCCGCAAGGAGAAGCGGGTTCTTCATGCCGAGCGCCCTCGGAACTTCCGGCCACAGGTCGCGTGCTTCGAAGACGAAAACCTTGCGTCGACGGAAAGTTTTCGCAACAATGCCCGGAATGGCGGCGGTCAAAGGCGTGGATGTCGTGAACAGGACGTCGTAGTCGTCGCGCAGAGCCCGCCATGCGCTCGCCAGCCCGAACCGAATAAAACTCAGGGATTGCTTGAGAATCCCGTCGCAATTGCTGTAGGGAATGTTCAGCCGAATCACTTCGATGCCGGCAACCTTTTCTCTTGCGAGCGAGGGAGAAGCCTTGCCTGCCGGGGTTCTGAAAAAAGACGTGCGGCCGCATACCATGGCGACCGTATGGCCTCGGGCAATGAAGCGTCGGGCCATTTCGTAGGAGCGCGTACCGCCCGCTTCGTCCGGAGTCTTGAAATGTTGATGTACGTAAAGAATTTTCATTGAGCGGTTTCCGATACCCGGTCGTAGTAGCGCAAAAAATGCAACCGATAGAATATCGCCAACGTGTCGTTCATGATGTTGCGCACGACGCGCTGCGTCACACAGCCGTACGGACCATGAAAGTTCAGCACGACCGGCGCCTCGGCGATCGCGAATCCCAGACGACGGGCAA
>SLKS01000216.1 GCA_007134465.1 Kiritimatiellia bacterium
ACAAAAAAGTGACAAACGGAAATCAGGACGTGACATACAGCGACGACTACGGGGGACGACCTGCCCGCAGTGCTACAGCGTTGCAGGCGGGCTTCCGTCACTCGTAATCCGTAGTCGTCGCCGTAGTCGTCCACCGAATCCTCTTGTTTTTTGACGCAGCAACGCAGGAATAAGTCACTAAGGCTTAGAGCCTTTAGAAAAGACACACGTTTTACGTGTATCTTTAACAGAAGATGAAACCGCGAACCACGAACCAGGAACCGCATTCCCCATGCCCGATTATGCCGCCGAACTGAACCCGGAACAATGTTCCGCCGCGACCGGCCCGGACGGACCCGCATTGATTCTGGCGGCGGCCGGCACGGGCAAAACCCGCACGCTGGTGTATCGCGTGGCCCATCTCGTGGAATCCGGCGTGCCGCCGGAACGCATCCTGCTGCTGACCTTCACCAACCGCGCCGCCCGCGAAATGCTCGAACGCGCCCGGCACGTCGCCGGTCCGGGCGTGGGCAACGTCTGGGGCGGCACGTTCCATCATTTCGCCAACCGCCTGCTGCGCAAGCATGCCGCCCTTCTCGAGTTCCCGAACGACTTTACCATTCTGGACCGCGACGACTCGATCTCGCTTGTCAAGCAAGGCGTTAAAGCGCTCGGGCTCCAGTCCAAGACCTTCCCGAAGCCCGCCGTTCTGCTCGGCATCCGCAGCGCGGCCGTCAACAGCTCCCGCACGCTCGAAGAAACCATCGAAGCCCGCTACGCCGAACACGGACACGATCCCGCCGACATCCTGAAAGTCCTCCATTCCTATCGGGACCGGAAACGGCAATTGGCCGGCATGGATTTCGACGACCTGCTGCTGAACGGACTCCGCCTGCTCCGCGAGCACGCGCAACTGGAAGAGTATTACCAGGAACGCTTTCTCCACGTGCTGGTGGACGAATACCAGGACACGAACCCGATCCAAGCCGAAATGGTGGACCGGCTCGCCGCTCGCCACCGCAACGTGCTGGTTGTCGGCGACGATTTCCAGTGCATCTATTCCTGGCGCGGGGCCGACCATCGCAACATCATGACCTTCCCCGACCGCTATCCGGACGCCCGCATCGGCAAGCTGGAAACCAACTACCGGAGCGTTCCCGAAATCCTCGGCGTCGCCAACGCCTGCATCGCCCATAACCGCGGGCAATTCCCGAAAACCCTGCGTCCCACCCGCCCCGCCTACCGCAAACCGGTTGTTCGCCATCTCTCCGACGGCGACGCGCAGGCCGAGTATGTCGTCGGGCAAATCGCGCTATTGCGCCGCGAAGGCTATCGCTATTCCGACATGGCCATCCTCTATCGCGCCCATTATCATGCGCTCGAAACCGAACTGGCGCTGAGAAAAAACCACTGTCCCTACGCCATGACCTCCGGCATGCGCTTTTTCGAACAAGCCCACATCAAGGACGCCTGCAGCCTTTTGCGTCTTGTCCAGTCCAAAACCGACGAGCTCGCCTTTGCGCGCATCGTCCAATGGCTGCCGGGCGTCGGACCCAAGAGCGCCGAACGAATCTGGAACAAGCTTGGCGGATCGTTCGATGCCCTCGATCCGGCCGCCCGCGCCGGCGCCGCCGAAATCCTTCCGCCGGCCGCCCGCCCCGGCTGGAACAAGATCGCCGCCGCCTGGGCCGAAGCCGACGGCGTCGCCCGCCCCGATCCCGGCGAAATCCTCTCCGTCTTCCTGTCGCGTTTCTATGGAGATCACGCGCTCAACGTCTTCGAGAACTGCGACAAACGCATGGAAGACATCCAAGGGCTTATTCAGTATCTTGCCAAATTCGCCACCTTGGAAGAATTCATCAACGAAGTCGCCTTGTTCACCAATCTCGACGCCGAATCCGAAGCCGTGGACGATGCCGCCCAGGATTCCATCCGGCTCAGCACCGTCCACCAGGCCAAAGGCCTCGAATGGCCCGTCGTCTTCATCCTCTGGCTCGCCGAAGGCCTCTTCCCGTCCGGCCGATCCATCTCCGAATCGCCCGATGGCGAAGGCGAAGAACGCCGACTCTTCTACGTGGCCGTCACCCGCGCCAAGGACGAATTGCGCCTGTGCGTGCCCGCCATGCGCATCAACCGCGACGGCTCACCCTCGTTCTACACCCCCTCCCGGTTCATCAAGGAAATCCCGAAGGATTTGGTCGAAACAGAAAAACTGAAGCGGCCGGGATTCTATTGACCGCGTTTCGCCAACGGTTGACTTTCCATCTGCCATCCGCTATTCGTATGGTCAGGAACAATGCTTGTTTCGTTGTCCTGTCCATGCCGACATTATGAAAGCCATCCATCAGTTCGTATCCGGCTTCTCCAACGGCGACGCCATCAGCAACGAGGCGCTCTACTGGCGCCGTGTCTTTCGCGGCTGGGGGTACGCATCCGACATTTTCTGCGAGACGCGCCGCATACTGCGCGAACATCGCCGCGACGTGCGAGACCTGTCCGAAGCCCGACAGGCGCTCGCTCCTGACGACATCGCGCTCCTGCATTTTTCGATCGGTTCCCCGGTCAACGACCTCTTCGCGGAGCTGACTTGCGAAAAGGCGCTGCTCTACCATAACATCACACCGCCCGAGTTTTTCCACAGGGTCAACCAGCGTACTGTCGCTCTGCTGAAGGAAGGCCGCCGTCAATTGCGGAGCCTGGCCGACACGGCGCGCGTGAATCTGGCAGTGTCCCGTTTCAATGCCGAGGAGTTGCGCCAGGCCGGCTATCCGGATGTGCGGGCGCTGCCATTGACCGTCGGATTCGACCGGCTGACCGTGCCGCCCGACCCCGCCGTTCTGCGCCAGTTTCGCGACGGCTCCGTCAACATTCTCTTCGTGGGCCGCGGCGTACCGAACAAGAAGATCGAGGATCTGATCGAAGCCTTCGACTGGTTCCGTCACACGGTCGAGCCCGCGGCGCGTCTGATTCATGTCGGATCCTATGCCGGCGCCGAACCCTACTACACCTTGCTGGCCCGCATGGCGCGCGAAAGCGCGCCGACGCGCATCCATTTCGCCGGCGCGATCTGCCAGCCCCAGCTCAACGCATTCTACCGCTGCGCCGATCTGTTCCTCTGCATGAGCGAGCACGAGGGCTTTTGCATCCCGCTGCTGGAAAGCTTCCATTGCGATGTGCCCGTACTGGCCTACGCGGCCGGAGCCGTCCCCGAAACGCTCGATGGCGCCGGCGTGCTTTTCCGCGAGAAAGACGGGCCGGCTGTAGCCGAAATGATGGGCGAACTGGTCCGCAACAGGCCGCTGCGCGACGCCGTGCTCGATGGCCAGCGCGCGCGCCTGGCCCGCTACCGCGCGCGCAAGCCCGAAGAGGACATGCGCGCGGCGCTCGCGCCCCTGCTGGAAACGGAACTGAGGGAGGCATCGCGATGAAAGCTGTCGGCATGTATCGTTTCTTCGGTCTTTCCCTCCCCGTTGTTCTGCTTGTCCTGGCAAAACCCGGGATATGCCTTGCCGTTTCGGAGACCCCGTCTTTTCATGAACGCGAACAGGGCTTCCATGCCATTGCCGAACGGGGAAACGCTGGCACGGCAGGCATCTACTGCCGACACGACCATCCGAACGAAAGGTACTACGGCACCGGCGCCGTCATCAGCGAAGACGGTTATATCCTCACCTCGACAACCGTGGTCCCGAAAGGCGCGTCGGAAATCGAAGTGTATTTCACCGACCGACGGCGGCGCATGGCAAAGATCGTGGAGATTCACGAAGAACTCGAAGCGACACTTCTCAAGGTGGACGACATCCTCCTGACCCCGCTGCCTGTGGCGCGCCGACCGCCGCAGGTGGGAGATCGCGCCTACACGCTGGGCAACGCGTTCAACATGATCCGGCTCGGCGAACAAGCCACGTTCAGCGCCGGACGTATCAGCGGCCTGTACGCCGTCAAAAGCGCGGACAATCAAAGCGCCTATGCCGGCCAGGCC
Organism: Kiritimatiellia bacterium; assembly: GCA_007134465.1. Taxonomy (GTDB): domain Bacteria; phylum Verrucomicrobiota; class Kiritimatiellia; order UBA8416; family SLMC01; genus SLMC01. The sequence continues at coordinate 3,962 of SLKS01000216.1, forward strand.
ATTGAAACCGACGCCGCTATCAATCCCGGCCAGGATGGCGGCCCGCTTCTCGATCCCGACGGATGCCTGATCGGCATCGTTTCGCTGGGATTCTCGGATATGCGCTGGCAAGGCTTGGCCGTTCCCATCGCCCTGATCGAAACCGAAATGGAAGCCATCCGTTCCGGACGCGTCCGCCTGGTTCGCGAACCGGCAATCCGCCCCCCGAAGACAGACCTCGCCGAAGACAGTCCCCTGGCCAAGGCCGCCCGCGCGATCGCGCCGTTCCTCGTCGCCATTCATGTGGAACGGCGCTTCCCTCCGCAAACCCTGCCGCACATCTATATTCCCCATTATCTTCGCAACGACCCACGATTCTCGCCCGACGTCGAAGACCGCATCCGGCGCGCTCGCTTGCGCGAACTTGCGCAAGCGGACCGCATTCTCAATGCCAACCGCCAGCTTCGCAGGCCTGGCGGACCGGTCACGGGCATGCTTGTTTCCGAAAAAGGTCATGTGCTGACCAGCTTCTTCAATGTCATGCCCGACAGAACGCTGACCGACGCCAAGGGCAATATCCCCGCTGTCGAATTCACCGGGGAGCTGGCCGACATCCTGCCGCAAGCCAAGCGGCGCCGGCGCCGACAGCGCATTGGAAGCAATCCCGCCAAAACCTTCCAGGTCACGCTCGCCGACGGCAAAAGCTACGCGGCCGAGCTGCTGGCGCACAATCAGCCAACCGGCCTGGCCCTTTTGCGGATCGAAGAGGCGCCGGATAAAACAGCGTTCCCCTTTGTTTCCTTGGCCGACATGGCCGCCAATCCGACACAGGGCGAAGCCGTAGCCGTGATCGGCGTCATCGAAAACAGCGAAAATCTTTTCACCTTCAACACAGGCATCGTCAGTGTGGCCGAAAGGAATCGCGGACGAGGCTTTCAATTCGACGCGGCCTTGAACTACGGCAATTCGGGCGGCCCGGTGTTCAACTCCGCTGGACGCATCGTTGGCATCGCTACGGCACCGATGACGCCGGGGCCGGTCATGGGGCATATTCTGCCGAACGAGCAATTGCTGCGCTGGCCCGTCGTACCGAACGGGGGCATGGGGTTCGGCGCGCCAGCCTCCGTCATTCTGAAAGCGATGCCGGCGCTCCTGAGCGGCGAAACCATCGCCCGGCTGGACGGCCCCTACATGGGTATCGCGCCCCGTCACAAGGACGCCTTGACGGAACGGGTCGTGGCGGGAAAAATCGTCAAGGGATCGCCCGCCGACAAAGCGGGCTTGCGGGCGGGCGACCGAATTGTTTCCGTCAACGGGGCGCCCATCGGCTCCTGGCGCGAACTGCATGCGATACTGGACGCAAGCGAGGTCGGCGACACGCTCGCCCTGACCGTGACCCGAAAAGGCGAGAAATCCCCGCTGGAACTGGACATCGAACTGGAGGAACGGCCATGACCCAAGACCGGCGATCCATGCTGCAGCGCGGCCTTGCCATGGCGTGCGCCGTTGCGCTGTCGGGAAGCCTGCGCGTCGCGGCGGACGAAACGGTCGCTGAATTTCCCGCCAAGGCCATTCGCGCGGCGCTGCCGGCTTTCGTCTTCATTGCGCGGGGACAGGGACAGGGGGTCGGCAGCGGCGCCATCCTGTCGGAGGACGGCTACATAATCACCAATGCCCATGTTGTCGGAGACGATACCCGATTGAATGTGCGCACCGGCGAGGGAATCCCCTTTCGCGCCAACGTGGTCGGGCGCCTGCGCGCCGGCGATTTGGCCCTGCTCAAAGTCGAGTCCGACCGCCCCCTCCCCTTCCTGCGCCTGGCCGATTCCGATCGCCTGCGAGTCGGACAGCTTTGCGTAGCCATCGGCAATCCGGCGGCGCTGGGATTGTTCGATCAGGAAGCGACAGTCACCACAGGCGTAATCTCCGGCCTTAATCAGTTCAAGATGGGCGGCGTCTACAACAATGCGATCGTAAGCGATGCGGCCATCAATCCCGGCAACTCCGGCGGCCCCCTGCTTGATCGGCTCGGAAACCTGATCGGCGTCAATGGCGGAATTGAAACACGCCTCGGGCTGAGATCGAACACCGGGCTCGGCTACGCCATTCCTTCCAATCAGATCGCGCTCTGGCTGCCGGCGCTGAAGGATGCCTCGCGCATCGATGTCTATCGCGGTCGCTTTCTGGGCGTGTCGTTCGAGTCCGAAGCGGAAAAGGCGCCGGAAGTCGGCGCCTTGGTCAAGGTGGTCCAGCCCGACAGCGACGCCGAGCGGGCCGGCCTGAAAGCCGGAGACCTGATTTTGCGCGCGCACGGCCTTGACGTTTGGAACAGCATCCGTTTCACCGGCATTCTCAACATGTTGCCGCCCAATACAACCTTGCGCATGGAAGGCAGACGCGGCGAACAGGATTTCGCTTTGGCCTATGCATTGCCGGAACGCAAACCGGCTGACACAGGCTTCACCTTGGCCAAACCGGCGAAGGACGATACGCATGTCGCCATCGAAGACGTCAAAACGGGCTCGACCGCCGACGAAGCCGGACTGAAACCCGGGGATCGGCTGGTCGGCATCGGCGAACAGGCTCTGACCGGCCCGCCCGCCATGCAATACGCGATCCTCTCCCGAGTCTGGATTCCCTCGCTCGTGTCCGGCATGGTCGTCGAACTGGACGTTCAGAGGCAAACCGGAGACACTGTCGAAGACATTCGCATCCGCTACACGGCGGAATGAATCTGTCCAGCACGCTGCCCGCCAAGGAACCCGTGCCGACGCTCGAATGAAAACGCTCGCACAAATCGGTGAAGACCGCCTGCTCGAACGCCTGGCCAGCGCCCTGCCGCGCGGCGCGAACGTGCGGATCGGGGTCGGCGACGATTGCGCCGTGACGCGATTGCCCGGCGACACCCGCCACGAGGGACTGCTCACGTCCGACGCCGTGCTGGAACGCGTGCATTTCCGGTCCGGCGCTTCGCCCGAAGCCGTCGGCCGCAAGGCGGTCGCGCGCGCGCTCAGCGATATCGCCGCCATGGGCGGCGAACCCGCCTGGCTGCTGGTGAACCTGACCCTGCCGCCCCGAACGCCCGCCGCCTTCCTCGACCGGTTCTATCGCGGATTCAACCGTCTGGCGCAACAGTACGGCGCCGCGGCGGTTGGCGGCGATCTTTCGCGCGGCCATGCCATTGCCGTCCATGTTTTCGCCTTCGGCTTCGCGCCGCGCGGCCGGGCGCTGCTGCGTTCCGGCGCCCGGCCCGGCGACCTGCTCTATGCGACCGGCGCGCTCGGCGACAGCCTGCGCAGCGAACGGCATCTGACCTTCGAGCCGCGCCTGGCGGAAGGCCGCTTCCTGCGCCGCTGGGCCTCGGCCGCCATGGACATCAGCGACGGACTCGCCTCGGATCTGCCCCGGCTCGCCGCGCGCAGCGGAGTCGGCGCCGTGCTGCGCGGAGCCGCCCTGCCGCTCGCGCCTTCTCTGGCCCGCTATGCCCGAACCGCCACGCGCCTGCGCCACGCGCTTTGCGACGGCGAAGACTACGAACTGCTCTTCGCCTTGCCGACAAAGAAACAGAAGGCCTTCGAACGCGCCTGGCGCCGAACCTTTCCCCTGCCCTGCACAGCCATCGGAACCGTCACGAACGAAAAAGGCCGCATTCTGCTCCTGAACGCCAACGGCAAGCTCCAACCACTGCCCGGTTCCGGCTACACGCACTATTGAAACCTTTCCGATGAGGACACGCGTTTTTGCATGCTTGTCAATGTCGCGCAATATAAAGCGTGAACCGGGAAATCCGAAGCCAGAAATACCCAAGCACGAAAGAAGCCCGAATGGCCAAAATCCGAAGCATGAATAAGAGAAGCGGCAAACGGTGAACAGCGAAAGAAGCGAGCGGCAGGCCATTGGATACGCGCAGTTTTGTCAGTCCCCGTGTCTCGGAAAAGCGCGGAGCGCGAAGAACAAAAGCTCGAAGGAAGCCTAAAGAAATCACAAATCCGAAATGCTCACGTGTCCGGCGCAGAGATCGTGCGATCACCCACGTTTGCCGGCTTTGGGTTCTTCGTGCTTCTTTCGGGCTTGGGTGTTTCGTCATTCGGACTTCAGGGCGCATCCCGGCTTCTGAACACCATAGACAGGCTCTCACGACCAATCCCCGCAGAACGGCCTTATGATGCGCAACATAAACTGCCATGCGCCCAATGGCTTCGTTGCTGGATTTTACGCTTGCCTGCGTTTGGCATTACCGCCTAGTCTGCGCTTTGTGCCCGTGCCTGCCGTTTCGGCAACGGCTCGGTGTTCTATTTCCGCGATGAACGCACAGGAATAATCGGCTATGAAAGTGCGCATTGAAAACCTGCGCGTCAGGATTCCGCCGGACGATCGCACGCTGTTTTTCCTGCCGAAACTGCGCGTGGCATCGCGGGAAAAGGTGTTGATTCAGGGCGCGAGCGGCATGGGCAAAACGACGCTGTTGCATTGCCTCGCCGGCTTGCGTCCGCCCCAGGAAGGCCGGGCGCTGGCCGACGGCCGCGATCTGTACCGGCTCGACGAACGCGGGCGCGACCGTTTCCGGCGCGACGAGCTGGCCGTGATTTTCCAGAAACTCAACTTGCTGCCCCATTTGAGCAGCCTCGAAAACGTGATGCTGATGCGCAGCGGCGGCCGGTTCGTCGGGCGGGAACGCGCGCGCGAGGTTTTGGCCGCCGTGCGCATGACGCATCGGGCCTCCGTCCTCGCGGCGCGGCTGAGCCAGGGCGAGCAGCAGCGCGTGGCCGTAGCCCGCGCGCTGGCCGGAACCCCGCGCCTGATTCTGGCCGACGAACCCACCTCGAGCCTCGACGACGACAATGCGACGGTTGTTGTCGAGGCGTTGCTGGCCGCCGCGCGCGAGGCCACGCTGATCGTGGTCAGTCACGACCGCCGCCTGCGGGAACGTTTCTCGCGTTGCATCCGTTTCGAGGAGGCGGCCACATCATGAACGCCTGGCGCCTGGCATGGCTGAACGTCTCAAGGCGGGCGCTGCCCTCGGCGATCGCGGTCGTGGCCATCGCCTGGGCGGCCGCCGCAGGCGGCGTCATGCTCAAGCTTCACACCCTGTCCCAGTCGCGCTTCGCCACCCTGGCCGCCGAGGGACAGTCGGTCGTCGGCGCAAAGAGCGGCGGCATGGACCTGTTGCTCGGCAGTCTCAATCTGGAAGGCGATTTGCCCGCTTTCATCCCCTACAACCTGTTCCGCTCCATCCGCAGCGCGGAAAAGATCGGATTCGAAAACGGAACCTTTTCGCATATTCCGCCGGTGCGCGCGGTCGTCCCGTTTCTGCGCTTCGGCAGTGTCGGCCCGTTCGCGGCGGTCGGCACCGACGAACGCTTCCTGCGCCGTCCGGACCACTCGGACTCGCCGCGTCTCGAAGCGGGCCGCTGGTTCCATGCCGACGCGCCCGAGCTGGTCGCGGGCGCCGAAGCCGCGCGCAGGCTGCGCCTGGCGCCCGGGGCCGCTGTCACGCTCGACATCGCGAATCCGACCGGCGAACCGAACGTCCGGCGCGCGGAGTTCTCCGTGACGGGCATCCTGGCGCCCACCGGCAAAATTTGGGATTTCGCCTTGTTCGCCTGCCTGCGCCAGGGACAGCGCCAACTGGCCGAGTTCGATCTGGAATCCGTCTCCATCTGGCAGAACCAGGTGCTGCACTATTTCCTGATCTACCACGAATCGGCGGTGTTCCCACGTTTGCAGTCCCTGATCAATCAGCGGACCGTCGCGCAAATCGTTTCCGTCCCCGAAGAAATCGCCAAGCTGCACGAGCTGACAGGCTTGGGCAGGCGGTTCGGGCTGGGCTTCGCGGCCTTGATCCTGTTCATGGCCGGCGCCTGCGTCGCGGCCATGACCATCGCGCGATTCGACGCCATGTCCGTGCACATGGCGATTTTAAGGGCGCTCGGCTATTCCAAAGCCGAAATCGCAGGCTCCCTCTTCCTCGAGGGGCTGCTGCTGGGCGGGCTGGCCTGCTTAATCGGCGGGCTGGGCGATTTTCTCTTCTTCCCCCGTATCCGGGAATGGGTCGGGCTCGATTTCCATGGCTACGCGGTTCGCCTGCCGTTGCTTAGCGGCGCCGTCTGGCTCATGATCCTGGCCGCCATCGCCTGTGCCGTGGCCATCCCCGTCGTCAAGCTCTGCCGCCAGGACGTTGATCAATCCCTCAAGGGGATGTGAGCTTGCCCGCGCATCAGCCAGTCCGCAAACTGCGCGGTACCGTCAAAAAGCTTATGAAAAGCATGAGACAACACTTAAACGGACACGTAGTCGCACACTTAAACGCCACGCTTCAACGGATACCCTTCAACGACTCCCTTGCAACGATATGTGAGCGCCGGTTAAGCGGGTCGGCGAAGCGTATCCGAGCAAGTGTGGCGGTTAAGAAAGCGTTTAAGTGTCTCAAAGATGGGGGAGAAAGCCGAAGCATGGTCAACCCCCTGCTGGATAGAGGATTGGATAGGAAACCGTGCTGTCAGCTTTGACAGAACGAGCTGCGCATGCAAGAGGGGAAACCTGGAAAAAGCAGTAACCGGTAATCGGTGATCAGTTACGGATAATACCGCATGCGGGTAAACGCCTTAAGGCGGGCTTCGCCCGCAACCCACAGGAATTGAACAGAAGGCAAGTAGAGTAGAGAGGGGGCCACGGGATGAGAGGCATAGAGCCATTGACCGCTGACCGCCCTCTCCCTCGTCGAACCGGACATGCAGATTTCCCGCATCCGGCTCTCGCGGAAGGCATTTGA
>SLKS01000124.1 GCA_007134465.1 Kiritimatiellia bacterium
ACGCTAGCGTCGGGCGGGCGCGGGGGAGAGGGATGAAAAATGCGAAACACATTCCTGGGGCGCTGCCTCAGGCTTTGCTGCGCAACCCCTTTGGGGTTGATGTCAATCATCCTTTCGTATTCTTGCCATCTGACGCGCTCTATCTACGCCGGAACGGCGCTATGAGACCTGGCTCGCATAGGCAACCGTCGGCGGCTCCCGAACCGTGAATATCCGCCGTTCGTCTTCCGTATAAGGCATAGCGAACACTTCGTCGCAACGGACAGTCAATTCCGGAAAAGCAATCCCCGTAACGGTGTCGCCCACGGTTCCCCCGGTATGGAGACGATAGCGACCGGAATCGTCCATCGCGAAGATTTCAATCAAAGGCGGATAGGGCGTTGCAATCCAGTATTCCCGTATGCCGAACCGTTCGTAAAGCTTGGCTTTCAGGAATCGGTCGCGCCATTCGGAAGATGGGGAAACAATTTCCACCACAAGCGTCGGAGGGCCTTCGACATGGGTGTCCCTGATTCGAGTTCGGTCGCACACCACAAGCAAATCCGGCTGCACTATGTCCGTTTCGGACAATTTCACATCCAGCGGCGCGGCAAGCGCGACACACGGCTTGCCGCGAAAGAAGTTTGCGAATTGGCGATGCAATTCTCCGGAAACCAACTGGTGCCGTCCGCCAGGACTCGGCGACATGGCATACGCCTCGCCACCGACAACTTCCCAGCTTTCGTCGTCCGGCCACTGGCGATACTGTTCCCATGTGAACGGTTCGCTGCCTTTAAGAGCCGGCATGCCCATGGGGTATTCCTTTCCCGAAAGAGTGACATTTTGCGACCACGCAGTGATCGCAAAGACGAGGGTAAAATCGAGACGGACCTCAGCGATTCGGCTCGTTTTCTTTCCGGGGCAGATCGAGTTTCAGGTGCAGCTCCTTCAGTTGGCGTTCGGACACTTCGGCCGGAGCGCCCATCATCAAATCCTGCGCGCGCTGGTTCATGGGGAACGCCACCACTTCCCGGATATTCGTTTCGCCCGCCAGCAGCATGACGATGCGGTCTATGCCGGGCGCGATTCCGCCATGCGGCGGCGCGCCGTAGCGGAACGCGTTCAGCAGAAACGGAAATTCGCGCTCGACACGCTCGCTAGAATAGCCGGCAATCTCGAAAGCCTTGAGCATGATGTCCGGACGATGATTCCGTATGGCGCCGCTCGACAACTCCACGCCGTTGCACACGGCATCGTACTGATAGGCCAGCACATCGAGCGGGTCCTTTTCCGACAGCGCCTCGAGCCCGCCTTGCGGCATGGAGAAAGGATTGTGGGAAAACTCCACCGCGCCCGTGTCGGCATTGCGCTCGTACATGGGATAATCCACGATCCAGCAGAAACGGAAAGCGTCGTGTTCCGCCATGTCGAGGTCATGCCCCAGACGCGCGCGAATCTCGCCGCCGATCCGATTGGCCTCGGTTCGTTGATTGCAAACGAAGAATACGACGTCGCCCGTTTTAACCGAGCAACGGTCGGCCAGCGCCGCCAGTTCGCCTTCGCTCAAGAATTTGGCGATCGGGCCTTTCACGCCGTCGTCAGACCAAACGAGGTAGGCCAGGCCCTGCGATCCGAGCGACTGGGCAAAGGCCACAAGCTTGTCGAAGAAACTGCGAGATTTGCCGGCGATGCCCGGAACCGGAAGCGCGCGCACGACAGCGCCGCCCGCTATCGCTTTGCGGAACGCCTGAAATCCGGATTCGCGGAAACTCTCCGTGACATCGGTCATCGTCAACGGGATGCGCAAGTCCGGCTTGTCGGTTCCGTACAGGTCCATGGATTCGGCGTATGGAATGCGGCGGAACGGCGGCTTGTCCACCTTCTTGCCTTCGCTAAAATCCTGAAACACGCCGCCGAGCACATCCTCGACGACGGCGAACACATCGTCCTGGGTTGCGAACGACATTTCAAGATCGAGCTGGTAAAATTCTCCGGGAGAACGGTCGGCGCGCGCGTCCTCGTCGCGGAAGCAGGGGGCGATCTGGAAATAGCGGTCGAATCCGGCCACCATGAGCAATTGCTTGAAAAGCTGGGGCGCCTGCGGCAACGCATAGAATTTGCCGGGCCAATGCCGGCTGGGCACCAGATAGTCGCGCGCGCCTTCCGGCGAGCTGCAGGTCAGGATAGGCGTTTGGATTTCGTGGAAGCCATGGCGCATCATGCCGCGGCGAATGGCATCTACGACCCGGGAGCGCAGCACGATATTGCGCTGCATGCGCGCGCGCCGCAAATCCAGGAACCGGTAGCGCAAGCGCAGGTCTTCCGGGCCTTCCTCGTCGCCGGCCAGATAGAGCGGCGTCTGTTCGGCCGCTCCCTGCGGCTCGACCGACTCGGCGATCACTTCCACTTCGCCAGTCGGCAAGTCCGCGTTGACGGTCTCGTCCGTTCGGCGCTCGACGCGACCGGTCACTGTGATCACGCTTTCAAGCTTCAGGCCGCAGCAGAGATCGAAAAACGGCTTGTCCGGCTGCACAACGATCTGTGCGACGCCGTAATGATCGCGCAGATCCACGAAAAGCAAACTGCCATGATCGCGCTTGCGAAACACCCAGCCGGAAAGGCGCACGGTTTCGCCGGCGTGCGCGGGCCTCAATTCGCCGCAAGTGTGTGTTCGGTACGGATGCATAGGTCCCGTTCGTGGTTCGTTGTTCATTGTTTTCATTA
>SLKS01000388.1 GCA_007134465.1 Kiritimatiellia bacterium
TAGTTGCTAGAGAAGCAATGAAAACTGCGTTCATCCGGGAGCATGACAAAGACGGCTGTTTGCCGCAGTCGTACGAACGCAATCTTCCTTACTGCGAAAAGATGGCCTGATCGGCTGAGGAATTCGGGCGGAGGCTTTTTCGCCATGGCAAACACATTTCAACATCTGGCTTTAATGCTACGGACTTACGGATATCGTTTCACCTTCAAGCAATTGATGGCGAAATTTTACAACCGCTTCATCGCATCGCGCACGGCAAGCGCTTCTTCATGGCGCACTATAGGCTCGTTCCCGACTAGGACGTCTGTTCGAGGCCGCCCAATTCGTGTCGTTTTTTTCCTGGAATCTCCCGAAAGCTGGGACAGTTTTGCATCCGTTTGGAAAGCCATGCAGGGGGATAATCAGCGGTTCGACCCTGTTGTTGTGTGTCTAAAGAATTATCCCCAAACCGTTCCGGAACCCATGACTCGGTTGACGGAAGAGAGCGTGCCGTTCGTAACGCAGTCTTTCTACAGCTTAGACTGCCACAAGCCGGATGTCGCCTTTTTCCACAAGCAATACGACAATAACAAGCACGCTCATTTTCGAGCATCTTACGTTCTCAGAAAAACGCCTCGCCTGGCTTTCATTTCCTACGGTTTTCCTATTGGCGGCGGTCCGATGCGGATTGTTTCCCAATTCAACTATCCCTTGCAGCAATTCGCCTGGCGCGTGTATGTGCATTCAAATGTTTTCAAAGCCTTGTTTGGGCGCTATTGCAGCGCGGGAAACCATCATGTCCGAGTCGTCGGCCATCCCATGGTAGACGCTTTAATGGAAATGAACGAAAACACGGCTGACAAGGAAATGGCAAAATGGTGTTCCAGCCGTATTCCGATCCTATGGAATCCCCATTACTGCGAGACTGCCAATCATGACGACTGCTCGACTTTTCTCAGGTGGAAGACCCTGCTAATGGGTGAATTCCAAAAGAGAAAGACCATGGCGCTGATTGTTCGTCCACATCCGCGCCTGTTTTCCCATTTGGTTCGTTATGGACTTATGACGGACGGCGAAATCAGGTCGTTTGTGAAGCGCATAGAGGAATCTGACAATATGTTGCTGGATCAGCGTTCCGATTATCGCCATGCGTTCTTTGTGTCCCGAGCCCTAATGTCAGATGTGTCTTCGTTTCTGACGCTGTACCCGGCTACGGGTAAACCCGTACTCTATTTGCGCAACGCCAAGGGGCCAGGGTTAAACGAAAACGGTGGCATCGTCCGAGGTTTTTACAACGGGGAGAGCGCAGAGGAAATCTCAGCTTTTCTTGACATGATTGAACGGAACGAGGATCCTCTGCGAGACAAGAGAAACAATCTGTTACGCGAATACCTGCATATGCCGTCGGAAGGCGCCGGAAAGGTCATTGCCGAAGATGTGTTTCTCTCGGTTTCCGAAGGCCGATGAACATAACGGAGCATTTTAGCAAGACTTCATTCTCTCCGGCAGTGACTTGGCAATATGCCGAGGGGAATTATGCCCCAAACAGAAACTATCGGTTTTGATTGTTTCGCCGACAGCTTCGACTCGTTTGCGTCGCATCAAGCGAAACAAGGAATTTGGAGATGTTGGATATGAGGGCAGTTTGCCTTGATTGAAACTGAAACTATATGACCACCGAACGAATAATTGGCGACAATGTCCAGATCGAATGCAGTCGCGTTCATAAGTTCTACGAACAACGAGCCCGGCAGCTTGGCAACGACCTATCTGCGGTGAATCTAACCGGAAATCCTGATGTGTCGCAGAAGCGAGACGCCTTGGAGAAGAAAACCGTCCTGTCGCTTCTGAATCTCAAGGGCAGCGAATCTGTCCTGGAAATAGGTTGCGGCCTAGGTCGCTTCCCCGAAGCATTGTACGGACGCATAAGACTGTATCTTGGGGTGGATCAATCGGCGGAGATGATTCGTATTGCCCATATTCGGCATCGTCGGCACCCGGAAATTCGGTTCCAATCCTTGACTGCCGAAGAAATCGCACCCGGTTCGTTGCTTCATCCTCCTCCTTTCGATCTCTTGCTGACGATGGGGCTCTTCGTGTATCTCAATGATGTAGCGGCCGATGCACTTGTCAGAACAATGGGAATGTTGGCAGCAACCGAATGCAGAATTTATGTTCGAGAAACGGTTTCTCTTATCGGCAGACGTTTGACTCTGAACAACTTCTTTTCGCAGGAACTGGGGGAGCGGTACAGCGCTATATACCGAACACCGGAGGAATATGAAGCTATGTTCCGGAAGCACCTGTTCCCGATAGGGTTTACGACCGAAAGCAGCGACTGGCTGCTTACAAAAGAACTGGGGGCGAGAAAGGAAACGAACCAGCGGTTCTTCCTGCTCTCGCGCAAAGGGAGGCGGGAGAGTGAAAACGGCGTATTGCTTTGATCTTGACGGAACGGTAACATCCCAGGAGATACTGCCGTTGATTGCGGAAAAAACCGGAGTTGCCGAAGAGATCGCCTTGCTGACAAACCTGACAATCAAAGGGGTTATTCCTTTCGAAAGCTCCTTCAAGCTTCGAGTAAAACTTCTGAGCTCTGTGCCAGTTTCCATCGTCAGAGATATTGCCTCATCTGTGAAATTACAAAATAAATTAAGACGTTTTATTCGCGACAATAGGCGAAACAGCTATGTTGTTACCGGTAATCTGGACGTATGGATCGAGAGTTTGGCAAGGCGGATAGGTTGCCACGTGTTCTCATCCCAAGCCCTATGCGAAGGAGATTCTCTCGCAGGGATCGCGAATATTCTTGACAAGAGGGATGCCATTCGCTCTCTTCGTCAACGATATGATCGCATCGTGGCTGTCGGAGACGGAATGAACGATGCACCCATGCTCGAAGAGGCCGATGTCGCCATCGCGTACGGCGGCGTTCATCCGCCAGTCGAGACACTTGTAAAGATTGCAGGTTTTGTCACCTATCACGAGGACGGATTATGCAATATCCTAAGCACGCTATAGTGTCTTGCGCCGGTTTGGGAACACGTCTTGGCCTGGACATTCCGAAGTGCCTGCTTGAAATTCATGGCCGAACCATTATTGATCGTCAGCTTGAATTGCTGAAAAACATAGAGGATGTTCGGGTTGTTGTCGGGTTCAAGGAACAACTGGTCATCGAGCATGTGCGAACTGTTCGGCCTGATGTTGTCTTTGTGCGCAACCCAGACTATGCCCGGACATCGAATACATACAGCCTTTGGCTAGGATCTCGTTTTATTAAAAAACCCTATGTGATTCTGGACGGAGATTTAATTGTGAACCCCCGGCATTTTTCCGCCTTTTTAAGACAAGCCGCATCCAGCAAGAGGTCTATTGTTGGAATCACAAGAATCAAAACCGAGGATGCCGTCTTCGTCCAGCTCAATGCGCAGAAACAAGTGGTGGCTTTCGAACGCCACTCCTCATCGTTTGCCGAGTGGTGCGGCATCGCCTATCTGGCAGGAATAACCATAGAGGCCAAAGGCGACTTTGTTTACAGGCAAATATCCCCATATTTGCCGCTACCGGCTTTTGAGTTCGATTGCTACGAAGTCGATACGCCTCAAGATTTGGATTTGGCAAATTTGAAAGCCCAGACTATTTGCCTTTGATCTGGTTGAATTTTCGGATTGAATCGAATCAGAGATTGGGTGCGAGCATGTAATGCCGTCGGCACCGGCCACCAAGCGCAGTCAAGGGTGTCCGAAAAAGGGCCGCTATGCCTGTCATTCCGATCCTTCAAGGAATCTCGCTTCGCGAAAAAACTTTTTAAGCGGCGTTCCACCGAGATCCTTCGCAAGTATCCGCCTTCGTAAACAACGAACTACAGCGGGACGCGTGGGATGGCAACCTCTACAAGCAAACGCTTTTCGGACTGGCTCTGACTAAGAAAGAGCTATCCCCCCCTGATTCATCGAACCGGCTTCGCGAACCGTCGCCGGAAGTAGGCCGTGTTGCCTGGCGCATGGTCCCATCCGTCCCAACCGCGATAGAGCTGCGCGCCCGATTGCATGTTGACCCAGACGTTCAACGGAAGCTGCCAGGCGTCCATGCGCGGCAACATGCCCGCCGCCGCCATGCGCGGCGCCGGTTCCCACTCGATGTCGGGATCGTCGGTGCGCGGCCAGGCTGCCGGCCGCTGGCGCGCCATTTCCCACTCGCCATCGGTCCGCAGAAATTCGTTGCCCCGGCGCAGACAGGCCGACAAAAACGCCTCGCGCGACACGGGCGTCACCTCGACCGCCAGCTCATGCTCGCCATCCGGCAAATCCACAAGCCAGACATCCATGTGGTTGGGGCTGCTCCCCTCGCCCGCAAGCTCCCCGTTCAGATACGCGCGAAATGTCCCGCGGCATTGGACGCCCAACAGGGCGCGATTGGACTCTGCGCAGAACCGATCCAGCATTGCCGCCTGCTTGCGCACCGATTCGTCCTGCGCATCGGCCGCGAGCCGCGAGAACAAGCCTTCCGGCAAGTCGTCGCCCAGCAATTGGCGGTAGCCAGCCTTCCGCATGCGCAACAAGGCTTTCGCGTCGGGATGGTCTATGCGCCGGACGTAGCTTTCGCACCGTTCCGCCGCTTCCCGCCAAAGGCCAACCCTCTCCAGCTCGAACAATTCGGCCATGATCACCGCGCCCTCCAGCGGATCGGGCGGCTTGCGTCGCGGCTCCTCCGCCAGCGGACGCTGCGGCTGCGGACGATCCTGGTACCAATAGGCCACGCTGGCCATGTAGCCCTGCGCCGTGTTGCCATGCCCGAACTCGATCTGCATGGACAGCCGTTCGGAAAACGGGACGGGATCCGACGGATGCCATCGGTACTGGGTGGTGCGCATGGCCGCCTTTTCCAACAGTCCGTGAATCGGCAAGTCGAAAATTCCGAAATAATACCATGCGCCGTTGAAATAGTCTTCCAAACCCGTGCCGTGAATGGATGGCCAGGGCTCGTCGTCTATCTGAAACGACTCGTCCCCTTCCAAAATGTTCCAGCTCCCGTCCCATCCCAGGCTCACCAGGTAGCAGCCGACATAATGGCCGGAGCCTTCCGTGTGCAGGATGGGGAACGGTATGCCCTGCCCCACGGCATGATGCCAGGCGGCATGGAAATAGCGGGAGGAGGCCGGACGTTGGGTTATCACGCGTGCAAAGCGGGCGCGGACGGGTTCCGTTCCGTCATTGCGCAAGGTCGCGCGAGCGCCTTGCCGGAAAGGCATGGGCCATTGCGAGACGAACACCCCGTTTGTTTGCCCGGCAAACATCGAACGCCAGGACCGCCAGGCCAGCGCGTTGCCGAAGAAATCGCCCAGCGGCACGGCCACGCTCGGCGCGGGTTCGCCGTCCCAGTGAATATGCAGGGCCAGATCGCGCAGAGCCAGTTGCCTTTTCAAGGCATGGGCTTCCTCGTCGAAGTCCAAGCCGATGGCAAAGCCTTCCACCATGCCTTCGCCCGCCTCGTCGAGCCAAACATGGGTGGCGCCGGGCGCAATCTCCACGGCCCCCGCCTTGTCTAGCGCGGCAAGCAACGTCCGCTCCAGCGTCATGTCCGGCTCTTGCCAGGCCTGCGCCACCGCCTCGGCCGCCGCCAGCTGCTCTTCCGACAGCTCGCGCGGAAAACTCTCTACAGGGGTCCCGCGCGGAAATGTAAAATAGTTCACATGAAGATAAGGACGATTCTCCGGTCGCATATCGGGCCAGTACGCCTTCATCACCAGCGATTTCTCGTAGGGGATCGGCACATAGCTGTAGCGCCCGCCGCTGACCTGGCCACTTAAAGGATAAGCAAAAGGCAACTCTCCCCCGAAGAAATCATTCTTGGGGCGCATCAAGCGCGGCGCCTTCTCCCCGTCGATGTAAAACCGCAAGTCGCGATAGCGATCGCCAGTCATCCAGAAACGCACCACGCAGCCCGGCCCGGTCAGTTCGGCCAACGTGACCAGTCCGCTCTCGTCAGGAACCAAGTCTTGAAACCAATCGTTGTTGCCGCCGGTACGATCATAGCTCGACACCATGCGCATGACGCCAGGCCGCGGCGGCATGGCGAGCGCCGCGCGATCGGTCAGCGGCGCCAGCATGGAAAGAAAAGTTACGGGCTCGCCCGCCGGTTCGGGCGCGCGTCGGCAGCCCGTCGCCAGCAAGCTCGCAAAGAACAGGAGAAAAACAATTTTATTGCGTATCATGCGCCCTCTTCGATTACAAAGTCTCTTGTAAAACCCTTCGCCAAGCAAAGTGGCACGGGCATCTTGCCCGTGAATCATGGGCGGGACGCCCATGCCACAGTAAAGCTTGCAAGTATCCTATGGCAAAAGACTGTGCCTGAACTGCTCCAGTTCCTTGCGCAAAGGCTTCCAGTATTCGCGATCGGCATGTTCCCTCTGTATCGAGATCCGAGCCGGAAGTCAACGCATCAGCGCGCAAGCCGGCGAATACGCACGCCGGCTTCCGTCAGCAAGGCGCGCGTCGTCTCGCTGAACGCGTAGGCCTTCTCGTACACGACTTCAACAAGGCCGGCGTTGACGATCATCTTCGCGCACATCAGGCACGGACTCAGCGTGCAGTACAGCGCGCCGCCCCGCAACGCAATGCCGTGATAGGCCGCCTGCGTGATGGCGTTTTCCTCCGCGTGCGAACACACGCATTCGCCCAAATCGCCGCCGGACGGCGCCGAACCCGCACACCGCGCGCAGCCGCCCTCGAAGCAATTGCGCACCCCGCGCGGCGTTCCGTTATAGCCCGTGGATACAATGCGACGGTCCTTCACGATCACCGCCGCCACCCGCCGCCGCGAACAATTGCCGCGCCGCGCCACGACATGCGCGATGTCCATGAAATACTCGTCCCAGTCCGGCCGCGCGAACGGCGTGCGCGCCACAGCGCCTTTCGCGACACCCGCCTTTCCGCGCCCGCTCCGGCCAGTACGCGTCCCCGCAAGGGTCCTGCCCGTGTTCTTCCCTTTCATAGAACCCATTCTTTGCCATATTCACTCCGGACTGTCCACGCAAAACACCGGCATGGTTCAAAAAATGCCGCTTGCGGGTAACAGCCTTTGTCATTCCGAGCCTGCGAGGAATCTCCGCGAAGCGGCCTGCGGCCGAGATTTCTCGCTGCGCTCGAAATGACACCCTCGCTCGGATGTGTTACCCTGATTTGAACCATGCCAAAACACCGGATTTCTCCCCCTTGACACTCTCGGCGGCTCACACTATTCTTCCCTGTGGCGCATACTGGTATCAAACCTTTGTGGCGATGAAAGGGGAACGACACATGAGGGACAGACGGATCGGATGGCGGCATGTTCTGGCGTTCGCAGCGGCTTGTACGGTTCAGCAAAGCGAATCGGCGCTGGCATGGGAGGAGTTTTCCGTCAAGCGGGAATCCGTCTTTGAATTCGCGCAGCCGCCCCGTGTGACGCGCGATGGCGACACGGTCGCCATCATGTTCGAGACCAAGTCTTTCTGCGACGTCACGGTCGCCATCGAGCATGGCGATCCTTCGAAAGATTCCGGACAAGGCAGACGCATTGTGCGCCATTTGGCCAGCGGCGTTCTCGGCAACAATGCGCCGCCGCCCTTTCAAAAAGGCGAGCGCAAACAGACGCTGATCTGGGACGGCAAGGACGATGCGGGCGTGTATGTGGACGACAAGGACGCCGTCCGGGTACGCGTCTCGCTCGGGCTCAAGCCGCGATTCGAGCGTTCGCTGTTCTGGCATCCGTGGAAGAGCGGCGGCGGGGTTGTCGCTATGGCGGCGGCTCCGGAGGGGGTGTATGTCTTCCAGAGCGGCCGCGCCGTGGACCATCTGCGCTTGTTCGACCCGGACGGCAACTATCTGCGCACGCTCTATCCGTTTCCGAACAAGCAGCTCGACAACATTCCCGGCCTGATCCGGCATCGTTTTCCGGATGGCGAGAACATTGTCATCAAACCGAACTGGCAACAGACATCGCTGCTCATGAGCGGCAGCAATTGCACCCGGCCCACGTATCGAAACGGAAAATACGAAGGGTACCGCCCCCGCGGAACGGAATTGAACGGGGCGGCCGGCTACGCGCTGGCCGTCCAAAACAAGCGCATCGCGCTGGTGGGCGACCGCTACAGCCGACTGGCCACCGACGGCTCGAGCGGCGGCCTGCCTCTTCACGGCACGAACCTGGCCGAACGGCTCGAAAGCGTCCGGTCGTGGGATACCCGGCGCGGCATTGACGAACGGGTCATGGACAGCGTGCGGCCCAAACGGGTCGCCTTCAGCCCCGACGGCGAGTGGATGTATCTGGCCATGTTCAACGAAACGCATCCCGGTTCGTTCGGCAGCGTCGCCTGGGGCCACAGGATCATGCGCAAGCGTTTCGCGGACGACTCCCCGCCCGAACCCTTTGCCGGCGCCGCGCAAGCCGGCCAGGAAAACGGGCAGTTCAACATGGCGGCCGATGTCGCCTGCGACAGCCAGGGGCGCGTCTATGCGGCCGATCACGGGAACGACCGCATCCAAGTGTTCTCCCCGGACGGCCAACACCTGAAGAACATCCCCGTCAAACGTCCTGCCCAAGTGGATGTTCACCCGAAAACAGGCGAGATTTTCGTTTTTTCGTGGGCGTTCCCGCTGCCCGGACGCACCAGCTTCCGCGGCACGGATCCGACCTTGCCGCGCAACGAAGCCGATACGTTCTTTCGCCTGACAAAGTTCTCCGCCTTCGAGCAAGCCAAGGAGATGGCATCGTGGAACCTGCAGCGGGTTGCCGGTCTGCGCCGCACTCGTCATTCGAACGTGGACTTGACCGCCATCGTAGACTCTTGGTCGGATCCTGTCCGAGTCTGGATCACCTCGCGTTCCCCCGTCGGTTCGCGCCAGACGCGCGGGCTCGGGGTCATGCTGTTGACTCTCGAAGACGGGGAATGGACGCTGAATCGGGATTTTCTCGATGAAGCGGCCCGCGCCATCAGCCGTGTGCATCCGGCCCGCTTCAACCGTCAACGGCTCTACGTGAACCCGGCGAACGGCATGCTCTATCTAGCCGAAGGCCAGCATGCCTACTTCAAGGAATTCGACCGCATCCTGCGCATTGATCCCGCCAGCGGGCGCGTACGCGAAATCGAACTGCCTCTCGGTTCCGAAGACATGGCGTTCGATCGCGACGGCTACGCCTACTTGCTGACGGCAGGCCTGATCATGCGCTACGACTCCGATTCCTGGCGCGAAGTGCCGTTCGACTACGGCGAAGAGCGCGCGCGCCATCAGTTCAGCGAAGGCCGCGGAGGCAGGGTCATCAGCGGCGCCGCTTTCCGAGCCCGCATCTCGCGCAATCAGGGCGGCGTGCATGTCGCGCACGACGGGCGCATCGTCATCGGCGCGCGGTTCCCGGTGCGACCAGCCTCGCGCGATAAAGGCGCGCAGGTCCACGAGGCGGAGCAATATCAGCCCATGCTCTATCCCGGCCGCCGCGCGTCCGGCCACATTACGCTCGTGCAGATTCTGGACCGGCACGGCCGCTTGGTGGAAGAAGACGCCATTCCCGGCCTGCACCAGCAAATTGACGGCACGGCCATGGACCGGCACGGGGACATCTACATCCATAGCGCCCAGCCGCGCGTGATCAATGGCGAGCGCCATTTCAACGACCATGCCGGCACGCTCATGAAATTCACGCCGGGCAAGGGCCGCCTGCTGACGACCTCCGGCACGCCGATCCCCATGAGCGAACCGCCGGCGCGCTCCCCCGATCTGGCCCTGCCGCAGGCCTGGGCGGAAGGCGCGCATTGGTTCTACGGCGGCGTCGGCTGGGGCGGCCACAACTATTCGTCCGGCTGCGCCTGTCCCAACGCGCGATTCGCGCTCGACTGTTTCGCGCGCAGCTTCACCCCGGAAATAGACCGCTACAACGTGGGCGTGGTGGACAGCGCAGGCAACCTGATCGTGCGCGTCGGCCAATACGGCAACGCCGACGACGGCATGCCGATCGTCAAGGAAGGCCTTTCGTCAGCCTCAGGGCAAGCGGGTCCGCCCAGCCCCCGTTCGATCGGCCCTTCGGCGGGAGCCTCGGGACAGGCGAGCGACGAAACCGCCATCAAATTCGCGCCCTACGTGGCCGTCCATTCCGACCGCCGCCTCTTCATCGCCGATCCCGGCAACGCCCGCATCGCCAGCGTCAGGCTCGGCTACCATACGGAAGGGATCGTGGCGCTCAAGGATGTGCCGGACGAGGGGTAGGGAAGAGAGGGTTGCATGCCCGCCGGAGCCGCGAAGCGCGAAGGAGGGAGGGCGGAAACCTGAAACCTGAAGGGAAGAGGGAAGAGAGGGATGAGGGGGCAATCAGCGATCAGTGACCAGCGTCGCTGAAGTTTACGGCAAAGGTGACGACGGAGTTAGAATCGGCGGTGTTTACGAGGCAGTTTGCGTTGGAGGAAGAGGCGTGGCAATCTCGTCTGTTCCGTAAACTGTTCCGTCTACCGCATCGAAACTAACTCCACCGTAAACGTTGCCGTAAACTGCTTCGATTGCCCTGTGCAAAGCGTGTCGGCCAACGGTTGGCGACAAAGAGGTGACAAACGGAAATCAGGACGTGACA
>SLKS01000176.1 GCA_007134465.1 Kiritimatiellia bacterium
AAGGGGAAAGCCGCATGGAAAACAAGCGTCGAGACGAACGGAAAAAAGGGCTTTGAACTGAAAAAAACCCGGGTTGCAGCCCGCGACATCAAAAAACCCACGCTGATCCAGCATTACGTTCCGGTCAAGGATTCCCTGGGCGACGTCGCCGCGGCGCTGGAAGTCTTCGTGGTGGCGATGCCCGAATAGGATTGCGTTACGCGCAGCGCCGCTCGAAGAATTCCCGCTTGTTTTTCCGAATCGGGCACGTCGTAATACAGCAGGGATTCCGCCGCGAAAGGCATACCGAAATGGGCGTACCAGGCGCTGGGCCCGATCAGATCGGAGCGGTCGAGCCATCCGGCGCGTTCCCAGAAATCCATAATGCGCGCCATATGCGCCTGTCAAGCTGGCGGAAAAACTTTCGTTTTTTGCTTGTTCACGGACAGGGCGCCGTTTAGGATGCGCGCTTTTATCCTTTGGGGTGAACAAGGCACACGGGACGCTTTTTTTGCAAGGCGTCGGCGACGTGGGACGTCAGCCGCAGGATCGGCGTTCCGGTTCCCGGCGGTCTGTCGGGCAACGCATCTTGAACATTGAACCCGTGAACAGCGAAGCTTGGCGATTATATTATGTCGTTTCGTTCCATACTGATAGGCATACTGGGCGCCGTTGCCATGGGCGCCGGCGGACAATACGTCAACAAGTACATTCCGGGCGCGCGCGGCCTGATCCGCGGGCATTTGCCGGTCAGCGTTTTCGGGATGATGATTTTTTTCGTGCTGTTCATCAACCCGCTCATCGCCAGAATTCGGGCGTCCTGGCGTTTTCGTCCTGCGGAAATCGCCCTGATCATGGCGCTGATCCTTGTGGCCTGCGGCATCACGGATGCCGGCCTGATGCGGCAAATTCCCAAGGCCCCCATTCAACCCGTGCTAATGAATCGAACCCACCCGGGCTGGCAGCGCGCGAATTTGATCGAAGAAACCCCGTCGGCGCTCCTGGTCAACGAAGGCCAATTCGACGACCGCATTATAGAAGACTACGTCACCGCCATGGGCGAACCCGGCCGGCCCATTCACATTCGCGAGGTTCACTGGCAAGCCTGGTGGCGGCCTCTGGCGATATGGGGCGGCATATTTCTGCTTTTCGCCATCGGCGTGATCAGCCTGAGCGTCGTTGTGCATCGGCAGTGGGCCGAGCGCGAACGTATCCGCTATCCGCTGGCCGAGCTGACGCAGTCGCTTCTGGCCCAGGACGATCAAGGCCGAACCGCCATCTTCGGCAGCCGACTGTTTTGGCTGGGCGTTCTCGTGCCCCTGTTCATCCGCGTCGTAAACGGCATTTACATGTGGACGGACGGCAAAAGCGTGGAAATCCCCATGACGCTCGATTTTTCCGCTCTCGGCGAAGGGTTCCCCGAGTTCATGAGCACGCCGGGCGCGGGCAGTTTGACGGCTTTGACCTTTTACCCAGCCTGCATCGGGTTCACCTATCTGCTGGCCTCGGACATCGGCTTCAGCCTGGGCATTGCCAATTTCCTGAACGTGCTGGCCCTGTATCTGCTGTTGATGTTCGGGGTGAACACATCGGGCGGCGTCATCGAGGGCGGCATTGTCCAGGCCCACAGTTTCGGCAGCTTTCTGGCCATGGCGGTCATGCTGATCTATGTGGGGCGCCGCTACTACTGGCAAACGGCAAAAGAGGCGGTCACCTTCGTGCCCCAAAAGGAAACGAACGCGGCAGGCGTCTGGGCGCTGCGAAGCCTTGTTCTGACCATGGCGGGGGTGACAGCCATTCTGTGGGCTGTCGGGCTGGACTTGCCGATCGCAATCCTGGCTGTGCTGGGAACACTGCTGCTCTTCTTCATTATGGCACGGATCAACGCCGAAACCGGCGTGTTCTTTCTGGCGCCGGCCTGGCAGATGCCCGTCATCGTCACGGGATTGTTCGGACTGGGCGTGCTTGGACCCCGAGTCATTATCGTACTGGGCCTGATGATGTTTATCATGAGCATCGATCCCTTCGAGTGCATGATGCCTTTTGTGGTCAACGGCCTTAAAATCGCCACGGGCACGTTGCTGAAACCGGGCCGCGTCGGCCTGATCATGGCCGGAACCGTCGCACTGACCTTGGCCATTACCATCCCGACCGCCCTTTGGGCCGACCATAATCACGCGGCCAATCTGCGCCGGGGCTGGAGCTCGGACAGAATTTACAATGTGGCCGAAAAAAGCGCGTCTCAACTGGACGCGCTCGGAACGACAGAGACCGTGCGCGAATACGGGGCCTTGGACCGCATCCGCAACATGAGGCCGGACTCTCGCTTCATGATTCCCATGCTTTCGGGATTCCTGCTTCTGATCGGGTGCAGCGTACTGCGGCTCCGATTCACCTGGTGGCCTTTGCATCCCGTGATCCTGCTGCTGTTCGGCGCCATGCTTTTCGGGCGCTTCTCTTTTTCCTTTCTGCTCGGATGGGCCATCAAATCGGCGGTCTCCAAGTTTGGCGGCGCGGCCAAGTACACGGAAACCAAGCCGCTGATGATCGGCGTCATTGCCGGCGACTTGCTGGGCGGATTCCTGTTCATGATTATAGCTTGGATCTATTTTGCGCTTACGGGCACGGCGGGCAAGGAAATGATGTTATGGTAGCCATGGATCGGAACTTTTGCCACACCTGCTGGCGCGGCGTCGAAATCGCCCATCCGGCCGACTGG
Organism: Kiritimatiellia bacterium; assembly: GCA_007134465.1. Classification (GTDB taxonomy): domain Bacteria; phylum Verrucomicrobiota; class Kiritimatiellia; order UBA8416; family SLMC01; genus SLMC01. The sequence goes on from SLKS01000176.1 coordinate 2,699, forward strand.
GAATTGATTGCGGCTTCGGCATTCGGGGAACCGGGAAGCTGCGTGTTCGCCGACCGTCGCCAGGAGCGACTCAAGGTTCAGTGGCGGCCGCTTAAACACGCGCCGCACCTGAAGAAAATGCTGGAGGAAAAACGGAGAAAACCCGAGGACGACATCGCTATTCTAAGCGAACAGCCGCCCGGCTGGCACGGCACCGTGGAAGCCGTCAATCCCGGATTTGTTGTGCATGCCGGCCGCTTCTTCGCGGAACCCCGGCTGTTGCTGGAAGCCGTGCTGCTGTGGCCCGGCAAACGCGACCGCAACACGGAAAATGCCGTGCTGACGCGCTTGCGGCCGACGCCGGACACGGAAACAGGCGCACAACGAACATGGCAAGCCATGGGCTTGCGCGTCAAAGTCGGGTCGGACTGCGACTTGCTGCGTTTCAAGTCGGATGTCGGCCGAACGGTCTGGGAATTCGGGCCTCGGTCCGGCAAGACCCCCGTGTTGGGCGTACGCCGGCTCGCCATGCCGAACTATTGGCTGACCGTGCCGCTCGATGAATGGCTGGACACCCAGTTGGATACGCCATGGCGCAAGAAATTCCGGAAAAGAACACTCGTCAACGGCCACACGGCGGCACGCCGAATCAGTGTCGGACAAAGCCGAATTCGGGATAAACTGAAAGAACGGGAACGGGTTCGCGTCGATGTCGCCTGGCAATGCCCTGTCGAAGACCGCGTGTACCATCTTCATTACGAAGAAACAACGACGGCACACGAGGTGTTCGTCCCCGACCATGTGGCCGTGGAATGCTGCGCGCCCTATCGTCCGCCCGACGGCGCCGAAAAAACACGGCGCCCGGGAAAGAAGCGGGCCGCCTCGCGCGAACGCGGCGCCCAAAGCGCGCCCTCGACGGCGGACATTCTGGAAGCCGTGCCCATGGTCAATCGCGTCGCCAACATTTCGCGCGGCAGCCGGGGCGGCGCGCTGGCACAAGTGCCTTTGCGGAAACCGTGGTATTTGGGCGGGCCTGTCCGATGGGTGTTCCCCGTGCCGGACACCCGCAGTGTGAAATTGGACGTTTTAGGCGTAACAGTGCTTGACCTTTGCGACGGAATACGTACAGTGGAGCGCATTATTCTGGAATTCGCACTCCGTCACCGCCTGAGTTTTGTCGAAGCGCAAAAGCCGGTTATGGAATACATGCGTCAACTGGTGCAACGCGGCATTCTGGCTGTCGCGGGACTGCAGGAAAGCAATCGGGAATCATGAGCGCATTCGAAATCAAGTCTCAAGTCAAACTGCCCCTGGGCAAGTGCATGGAAGTGGTCTTGAGCGGCATTCAGTTCCGCTTGTTCCGCGCCTCCATCACCATGGCGATCATCGCTCTGGCCGTCGCCTTCCTGATGACCATCATGGGCGACAGCATGATCGTACGGGAAGTGGCGCAATCCGTCGAAAGCTTGATTCAGCCGCGTCAAAACAACAATTTCTGGGTCCGCCGCCTGTCCCGCCCGATCGACAGCGCGGACCTGACTCAGGTTCTGTTTCGCGCTCGACCCGACGACGCGCGCTGGAACGAATACAAGCAGTGGGGCCAAGCGAGCGACGAGGACCTGGCCGCGCTCCAGGCGCTGGCCGCGGACGAGGCGCGCTACCTGCGCTTTTTCGCCGAACTCAAGGAAAGCCAATTGAGAGCGCTGACCGGACGCGTCCGCGGACGCGACATCTTCCGCCTTCTTGCCGACGAGGACGCTTTGAACGCGTTTATGGAAACACTGCCGAACATCGACACGGCAATCCCGTCGACTCGTCAGGAGTTCGAAGATTTTCTGCGGCGCTGGGAAGCCACGCGTCCCGTGCGGGCGCGCATCGTGGCCGGGCACGAGCAAGCGCTGGACGGCGTTCGCCGCCTTCTGGACGGCCAAACCACACAGGAATTCCTGGCGACGCTGGACGAAGACAAGGCGCGCGACTTGCAACGTCTGGGATACCGCATGAACCCCGACGATGTTCGCACCCTGCGCGTATGGGCGCAGAGGCAAATCAAAACCCGTCACATGGAGCAAAGTCTTCAGGATCCGGCGGTCAGACAGCGCTTCGCCAACCAATTCGGCGTTCAGGACTTGAACCGCGTCACACCCGATCTCTTTTTCGGACGCATGGCCACCCGCAACGGCCCCGACTGGCTGATCTCGGCCCTCTCGGAAACCGGCCGCCCGACAACCCTCTCCGCCGACGAGATCCGCGAAACGGCGGAGGCATGGCTTAACGATCGGCGCCTGGCGCGCTTGGAATCGTCCGTTCAAGCCATGGACATCACGGGCGGATTCATGGGGTTTTCCAACAGAGTCCTTTGGCTGATCGGCGTCAGCCTGATCGTATGCGTGGTCGGCATTGCCAACGCCATGCTGATGAGCGTCACCGAACGCTTCAAGGAAATCGCCACCATGAAATGCCTGGGCGCCACCGACGGGTTCATCATGACCAATTTCATCATGGAATCCGGCATTCAGGGCCTGTCCGGCGGATTGATCGGCGGCCTGCTCGGACTCGTGCTCGGCATTGCGCGGGCCAGCCTCGGCTACGGATGGATGGCCTTCGCCAATCTGCCGATTCTCGACCTTTTGCTTGTTTTCGTCTTTTCCGTTGCCGCCGGAATCGCGCTGTCCGTTTTGGCGGCGATTTATCCGGCGCTGGCCGCGGCCCGGCTGGCGCCCCTGGAAGCCATGAGAGTGGAATGACCTTCGTATCGGACACTAAATCATGACGCACGCGAAAGAAAAGAAACACGGTTCGGACGAGCCGCGCGAGGAAAAAGCGGTCATCATCCGCACCCGCAACCTGCGCAAGACCTACCGCATGGGCGAGGAGGAAGTCCACGCCCTGACCGGCGTAAACGTGGAAATCTATCGGGGCGAGTTTCTTTGCGTCATGGGGCCGAGCGGCTCCGGCAAAAGCACGTTTTTCAACATGATCGGCGGACTCGACGCGCCCACGTCCGGTCGCGTGTTTATCGACGAAGTGGACGTCGCCCAGTTAAGCGCTTCGGAACTGGCCTTTTTGCGCTGCCAGAAAATCGGCTACATCTTCCAGTCCTACAACCTGGTCCAGTACATGACCGCCCTCGAGAACGTCACCGTGCCCATGGCTTTCGCCGGCGTCAACGACGACGACGCCCACGACCGCGGCATGGAACTGCTGGATCTGGTCGCTCTCAAGGACCGCTGGTTTCACAAGCCCATCGAAATGTCCGGCGGTCAGCAGCAAAGAACGGCCATCGCCCGTTCCATGGCCAATGCGCCAACCCTGCTGCTCTGCGACGAGCCGACCGGCAACCTGGATTTCAAGACGGGCGACGAGATCCACCATATTTTGCAGCGCTTGAACAAGGAACGCGGGGTTACGATCATCTGCGCCACGCACGACCATCGTCTGATCAGCATGGCGGACCGCATCGTCTGGGTCCGGGACGGCGGCATCGAACGCATCGCGAACCGCAAGGACATCACAGTGGAAACGGGGTCGGTCGACTAGATGAAGATAAACACGACAATGACATGGATGTGGGTCTTGAGCGCTTGCTGCGCCGCTTGGGCGCTCGGCGCGCCGCCCGAAAGCTTCGAAAACGATTTCCGCGCGCTGACCCGGCAGCCGCACCGGCTCGCCGGACGCGAGGACGGCAGCCTGGCCGCGGCGAACCATGTGCAACAGCGCCTCGAAGAGATCGGCGTCCGGGAAATCCTCGTGCAGGACTTCCCGGTGGTTCAACCCCGCATGACGGAATGCTTTATCGAGGTGGACGGCGAACGCCACGCCGTTTTCGCGGCACGCCCCAACGTGCTGCAGGCCGCGGTCACGCCACAGGAAGGACTGGCCGGCGAGACGCTCTATGTCGGAAACGGCGAGGCATCCGCCTACGGCCAGACATCGCCCGAAGGGAAAATCGTGGTGCTCGATTTCGACAACGGCGGCCGCTGGCTCGACGCCTTTGCCTTCGGGGCGCGCGCCGTCCTGTTCATTGGCGACCCCGAACAGATCGGGGCCGCGCGCCATCACGTCAACGCGCCGGCCAATTTGCCCCGCTTTTACGTGCCGACCGAACTGGCCGCCAAGCTCGATCTCGTCAACCGCTCGCGATCCGTCCGCCTGTTCGCGGCCGCAACATGGGAAGAACTCCGCGGCCGCAACGTGATCGCCGTCATTCGCGGTACAGCGCCCAGCTTCAACGAAAGCCGACCCGATGAACGCGAAGCCGTCGTACTGGCCGCCCCGCTGGACAGTTTCTCGGAAATTCTCGAACGGGCGCCCGGCGCCCGCGATGCCGCCAATGTCGCAGCTCTGCTGCATATCGCCGAAACGCTGACCCGGAACCCGCCCGCACGCGACGTGATTTTGACCTTTTTCGACGGACAGACGCAAAACCACCTGGGCGCCCGCCATTTCTACGGCGCGCTTTACCGCCGCATCGGGCGGCGCTGGCTGGACAGCAACCGAGCCGACAATCGCCAAAGGCTGGCCTGGCTTGACGAAGAGCGGACCCATATCGAAACCATGCAGAGCGTTCTGGCAAACCCCGACATTCTCGACCCGAGCCTGACAGCGCTGGACGGCTATGCCGAAACACTAAGAACCTTCCGCGGCGAAGTCGCGCGCCTGGGCGGAACCGCCATGGACCGGCTGGGCCCGCTCCGTCTCGCCTTGAGCGAGCTGCAAAACCGCAAGCGCGATATTCGGCGCCAGATCGAGCCCGCCGCTCCGGCCCGAACCGGATGCCGTGCCGGCCGTACGCCAACCGAAAAGATCGAAGATCCGGACGTCGTCGCGGCGCTCCAAGCCGAACTCGACGACATCCCCCGGCGGCAAAGCAAGATCGATGAACAAATCGAACGCCTGGAAGTGGAGGATCTGGCCTGGAACTCCATCTTGAGAATGATTCACGAACGGTCGTCGGCCAACGATCCGGACGCGGTCAGAGGCTTGGCCGAACGGGTGATTTCATATCCGGACCACCCCGATCTGGAAGATCGTCAACGGACCCGGTTCGAAAACCTTGTGCCCGAGTTCTACCGTACCGGCCTTGCGGAAACACGCTTGCTTGCCCGACGCCGGCTCGACGAGTTGGCGCGCGGCCGGGTCGAAGCCGAGCAGGCCATCGCGATCGAAGATGCGGTCGGGCAAAACGCCAACACGATCGTGCTGCATGTCAGCCTGAACATGGGCGATGCGCGAAAACGCTGGTGCTTCGTGCATGGCGACGATTCCGCCCTGTCGCTCGACGACGACATAGAAGGCATGTATTCCGGCGTGTACCGCACTATTCGCCGCGCCTACGAGGCCATGGAAAACAAGCCCGCCGGGTTTGACGACCGCTCGGTTTCGGAACTGTATCCCTCCCGGCTCTTTACGCCCGCCTCTTTTGTGGACAGCGGCGCCGTGGCCCGCATGTTCGGACGGTTCAACATCTCGGCCATGACCGTTATGGATCCAATGGCTCGGCAGGGACTGCCGTACGACGTACCGGAGGCCGTCAACCTGCCCGTCGTCTTTTCCCAGGCCAACGAACTCGGGCTTTTCCTCGGAACCTTGATCGGTCACGAGGGGTTGAGCCGGGACTTCCCGATGCATTACGCCGTCTATTATCACGAAGCCGGTTGGGCGCGCAACCAGCGGTCGGGCTGCACGATCAACCAAAGCGACGTGGGCGACCCCATGCGCCGCTCGTCCATTCCCAATGCCATCGTGGCGGCGGTCCCGGCGTCCGGCGCGACCCGAATCTGGTCCGATGGCGCGTGGGGCCGGACCCCGCCCGGTTTCCTGTGGCATATCCAGGCCAAATCGCTTTCGGACGGCATTTTCGAAATGCCGCCTGTGACGCGGCACCGCTTTTGGTATCCGCTTGCCGCCGTGTTCGACACACCCGGCGACGACCGGAAACAAAGCCGGGGCCTGATTGTCGGAACAACCACCCAAGCTTCGATCGGCAACATCCTGCAAGCAACCCGGATGGTTGACGTTTTCCGCGCTCGTCCCGTTACCTTGGTCGGCTACGGGTTCGAACGACGCGTCTCCACCATAGCCATGCGCGCTTCCTCGACAGCCCAGTTCCGGGCCGACCGCAGCCTGCTGTGCGAACTGGACAACCTGGTCGTCCTTTTCGCGCCCGCCGACGCCAAAGGCGTCAAGCTTTTCAACCCCTACGGCATGGTCCTGCTCGGCAACGAACCCACGCCCCAAAAATATCAGGGCCTCGGATCTCCGCTCGACGATCCGTTTTTGTTCCGGTCCATGAGCGAGCACACGGCTCGCGACCTGCAATACCTGAACCAGTACCGCCTGACCCTGCTGCGCGAAAACCAGATTGGCGAGGAATCGCTGGAAGCGATCCACGGACGCGCGCAGGATGTTCTGGAGGACGCGCAAGACATGGACCAGGCGTCTTACGAATCGCAGCAAGGCATGCGGGAGGCGGCCGCCGCCTTCAGCCGCCGCATGTACCGCCCGCTGGTCGGCGTCATGCAGGACCTCGTTCGCGCCGTCGTCTTTCTGCTGCTGCTGACCATTCCCTTCGCGTATGCCATGGAACGCCTGCTGATCGGCACGCCGCACATCTACCAGCGCATCGGCTGGTTCGCCGCATTCTTCATGGCCACGTTCGTTCTGCTGTACTTGGTCAACCCCGCCTTCAAGCTGGCGGCCACGCCTGTCATCATCTTCCTGGCCTTTACCATCATCCTGCTCAGCTCGCTGGTCATATTCATTATGCTCAAGAAGCTGGACGCGGAAATGAAAAAACTGCAAGGCCGCAGCGTTTCGGCGCATTCCGTGGACGTCTCGCGTTTCAGCACCATGAGCGCCGCGATCAACATGGGCATTTCCACCATGCGACGGCGCCCGCTGCGTACGCTGCTCACATCCGTGACCGTTATCCTGCTGACCTTCACCATTCTGACGTTCGCGTCGTTCACCACCGTGTACGGCAATCGCCGCGGCTATGTCGGACCCATGACCGACACGCCCGACCGGATTCTCGTGCGAAACCCGTTGTGGCAACCCGTGCCGGACGGCATGGTCGGAACCTTGCGCGGCTTCCTGACAGGACGAGCCGAGGTCGCCCCGCGCCTCTGGCTGGCGCCGCTGCCCAACGAAGTGACGCAAGCCGACCGCGACAACCGAAGCCTGGACACCATGCTGACCGACGACACCGCCACCCGCGTCATTCCCATTGCCGCGGCCATCGGACTGGATATCCGCGATGTGCAAAAACAGGAACGCCTGCGCAACGCCTTCGACAGCAACGCCCGACTGGATCTGCTGACGGCCAACGGCATTTTTCTGACCGAAGCCGTCGCCAACAGCCTGGGCATCGAGCCCGGCGATGTCGGCGAAGCAACGCTCCTGTTCAAGGGCCGTCCATTCGTGTTTGGCGGCCTGCTGAAAGACGATTTCGCAAGACTGTCCATGCTGGACGGGTCCAGCATCCTGCCCGTCGACTACAAAACGTCGGCCGGCGGCGGCGCCATGGAGGGCGCGGCTTCGCTGACTGAAGCAGGGGGCGAAGGCGAATCGGCATCCTTTGTCACCTACAGCATGGACGGAACCGTAATTATGTCGGCACGACGCGCGGAAGAGCTGGGCGCGCGCATTCGGGCCGTCTCCATCTATCCCGATGAAGACGAAGACATCGAAGCCATCGCCAACGACGCGGCTATGATCACGGCTCTGCCCGCCTACATGGGCTCGCAAGACGGGGTGACCCGCTTTTTCTTCTCGACACTGCTCGAGGCCAGCGGTTTTCGCGATCTGGTCATTCCCGTCGTG
>SLKS01000349.1 GCA_007134465.1 Kiritimatiellia bacterium
CGCCGATCCGAGCCGCGTCCGCTTTCGAATCCTCAAGACTGGCTTGCGCGGTTGTCATACAGAACCTCCTTTTTACACCTTATGCGCCCTCACATTCCATCGGTTTCAAGCACAGGCAGGCTGGGCGCGGTTCGCGCCGTTCTCGCCTCGGCCCGGCGCAGCTTCAGCATGGCCAGCCGCCCGAACAGCGTGAAGAGCCACGAACCGGCAAGGCGGTCGGGCCGCTGGTCGCAGCCGCCGCACACGCGGCCGGGCCGATGCCGTTCCTTGTTCGCCATCAGTTCGGGCAGGCTGGCCGTCAGCAGATTGCCCATCGGATTGCGCACGGCCTGGTCGTTGCAGCAGGTCGAGTCGCCAGCCGCCGTCACGAACAGTTGCGAGTTCCAGGTGCAGGGGAAGTCGTAGGCGCGCAGCAGATCGATAAACTCGCTCTTGCGCGGGAAAAACCGCTGATAGCTGAGCTTCAGAGATACGCGAACGCCGTTAAGATGGTTCCAGCGGCGGTAGACTTGAAAGAAATCCTTATAGGTGTCCAACCCCTTTGTGGTGTTCCGAATCAGGCCCGACCGATTGGACGTGGCCGGGAACAGCACCATATCAATGCCTTCAACTCCTGCGTCTCTGGCCAGCGATGTCAGAAAGTGAACTGTGCGGTTGAAATCGCGGCGCACCACGTCGCGGTCCGGCGGCGAAATGTGGAACTGCACGCGTTGGATGCGGCCCTGCGCATGCAACCGCAGTGCCTGGCGGATGCCCGGCACGACATGCTTCAGCAGCGTGGGCCCCTTGCGCGGATCGCCCGACATTAGCATGCCGTACGATTCGGGGTCTGGCGTGGGAAACGAGACGATCAGCGTCAGCGGGTTGCGCGTGAAAGCGTCCAGCACGCCCGGCCGCATGAGCCGCACGCCATTGGTCACTACCGAGACTTCAGGAGCGGGTGCCTCCGGCACGTCCCATTCGCGGATCATGGCGCCGAACATGTCCATGCGCTCGCCGAATTCCGGGTGCAGGGTCGGTTCGCCGTCGCCGGCATTGCCCACGTAGCGCACGTACAGGCCCCGTCGCGCCGATTCCCGTATCCGGCGAATGAGCGCTTCGGTCACCGCCTTGGGCTGGAATTCCTTCGGCCCCTTGTAGCCGGGCTTGTTCACGCCGCACAGCGTGCAGTTGCAGTTGCAGATGCCGTGCGAAAGGCTGTTGTTGATGGAAATCGGGCGCCGCGTTTTCATGGGGGCTTCCGCGTCGGCGCGCGGCGAATTAGAGCATGGCTTGTCAGTGTAGAAGCTATGCTTGCGGCTCAGGCGGTCGTAGATATCCGCATCGGATTCGCACAGGGCTTCCATCGGTTCCAGCGTTCTACGCATCATGGTGACGTCCTCCCTTGCCATGCCTTGACAGGCAAATGTTCCGTACACAGTATCCGTGCGCGCGAACGGAGAAACGTTACGGAAGTAATTCCCGAATTTTCACAACCGCACGGACAAGGCGCAAGCAAGAGGGAAGTACGAGGCACGCCTTCCGCAACAGATTCGGCTGTGGGCTCGCGTTGATGCAACGGGGAGAGACGCGCCTTTGCCTTGCGGGTTCGTTGCGACGAAGGCAGTCGGAATTCCGGCTGAACAGGCAGCCGAAAAAAGGCAAAGAAAGTCGTTCGGGGCTTATGGTCCGTCGGAGCTGTTCAGGGTCGGAGCTCGAACCAACTCCCGCACGGTGCAGCGAGAGACAAAAGCGCGCCCTAGTGTCGTGTAGTATCCGACTTTGCCCGGCTCGACGACAGCATGAAAGACATTCAGCAAATCCCCGTTGACGAATGCGGTGATGCGCGTTGTGTACTCTTGGTCGTTCTTGTCCAGCGGGGTCAGTTCTCCACGTATCTCTTTCCATCGAATTGTTCCGTGACCCCCTGTTTCTCGATGTCCCGTGCCGGTTTCCTGAACCAATTCGCCGGAAAAGCTCCAATAAAACATCGCGGAGTGCACTCGTTTCTCTGACACCTGGAAATAATGCGCAATTTCCCATTCCATCGAGTACGCGGGAACTTCAAGCCTGCGCTTCAGTTCAATTAGCGGGTATATTGTTGGGGACGATTTCTTACGCTCCATAAGAACGCCCTGAACATCCTGCCCGTTGCGCCGTTGCGTAGCCAGTCGGATGGCTCGGCCCCGGGCGGGGGTAAACGGTTCTATCCTGCCCGATTCGTCATCGTCTTGAATCTGCAAGAGGTTCCAATGCTTGAACCCATCCCGGAAATCGTCCTCGAAGAGAATGCGTCCGTCAATCCACTCCGTGCCCGCCGGATAGGCTTTCAGCGCGAATTCTTCGGCGGACGCCCCCGCCACGGCGAAATGGCCTTTTGGCACTTCGATCGAAAACTTGTCTGCCAACCGTGTAAAGCGAAGCAGGCCCCCTTCAACATCCAAGCGGGTGAAAGGAAGGATTGAGGGTTTGGTGTATGGTTGATGGTTGATGGAAGGATGTGGGTGTTCCGCGTCTACGGCAGGCAAGCGGGCGTCCTGTTTCCCGTTCCCGGTTTCTCCGCGCACTTCCAGCCTGAAACGCGTGCCCAGAACCTCGGCGCTGGCATTGGGCGTATCTATTGTGAACAGATCGGCGGTTGTGCGCG
>SLKS01000027.1 GCA_007134465.1 Kiritimatiellia bacterium
GCTTCGACGCCTGCGTAGGCGAAGAGCGGCGAGCCGGGCCGCGGTCCGTGCGGATGCCGGGCCACCATGTATTCCTCGTTCAGCAGGTTTTGCGCGCCGCCGAACAGCTTGACGGTTTCCGTCGCTTTCCATTCGGCGGACAGGTCCGTGACGAAGATCGGGTCGGTGACGCCGAAACGGGCGTCGGGCGCGCCTGCGGCATTGATCTGTTCCTTCGTGTTGCTGGCGGTCGTGAAGGTTTTGTCGGAATACGAGCACTGGACATGGATGCCCCAGCGGGGAAAGGCCAGGCCTGTGCCCAGCGCCAGCGCATGTTCCGGGATGTAGGGGATGCGGGCGCCTTTGCGGCCGCCGCTGAAGATGGATTGAGCATCCTGCGATGGCGTGTCGCTGGTCAACTCCGCCTGCGTGTAGGTGTAGGAAACGAACGAGGGCACGGAAACGGTCCAGTCGAGCAGGGCGCCGATGTCGGCGCGCAAGGCGAATTCCGCGCCGTAGGTCCGGGCGCGCCCCACGTTTTCGTCGCCGCTTGCGCCGATGCCCACGGATTCCCGTACGATCAGATCGTCGAACGCAGTGTGGAAGGCGGTCAGCTCGGCGCGCAAGGGCAGGGTGGGGCTGCGGAAACGGGTTCCCAGTTCGACGGCCAGCGAGGTTTCCTCCTTGACCCCCGTATCCAGGGCGGCCTGGGGCTGGGGCGGCGAGAATCCGCGATAGACGCCGCCGAAAAGAGTTTGCGTATTGTCGAGCGCGTAGGTGAAGCCGGCGCCGCCGCCGAACAGGTCCATGCTGCCGTCCAGGTCTTTTTCACGGCCCGGTCGGCGGTCCTTCAGCGCTTGCTGGAGGTTCTCGTAGCGAATCCCGCCGGTCACGGCGAGCCGGCCGAACTCGGCCCGGTCCTGCAGCCATACGGCCAGCGCGGCGGTTTCCTCCGTGCGGTTGTCCTGCGAGCCGGGCACGCCGTTTTGTCGGGCCGTCATGGCGCCCGTAGCGTCCACGGCGTAGCGGTCGTCCCATTGGAAACGGCGCGCCTGATCGAGATGATAGCGCAGGCCGAGCGACAGACGATGGTTCGCCTGGCCGGCCGAGAAACGGCGATGGAGCGCGCTTTCCGCGCCGCCGAGCATGAACTCGCGGTTGTTGGCGCGCACGTTCAGGATGCCCTGCTCCTCGCCGCGCAACACGGCCAGGTCCCCGCGCCGCCGCGGGCCAGCGTCGCCGCCATGCCGCGCGAAGTCTCGACGGGCGCGCCGAAGTTTGGCGCCATGCCGGCGTTCTGGACGTCGGACAGCCGATACCAGTTGCGGTCGAACCGGTTGTAGTAGAAGGTGGTTTCCAGGTCGGTCGCGTCGGAGAACGCGACGAAATGGCGGACATAGGAGCGGAACTGTTCGGAAGAGAAATTGTCGAAACGCGACGCCGCATAGCGGCGATAGGGGTCGCGCGCGAAATCTTCCTCGGTCAGGCCCAGATGGGTCTCGTCGGCGTCGAGATCGGTGTAGCCGACGCGCGCCTCGAAACGCTGATACACCGCCGTGTTCGGCTCCCACATCAGCTTGAGCATGGGCTCCATCAGCTCGAAGCCGGTGCCGGAACCCTTGGCGTCGGGCGCCCGGTCCAGCTTCTTGAACCCGTCGGTGCGCCGGTAGAAGCCCTCGACCAGATAGCCGAACCGGCCACCGTTGTCCAGCCGCAGCGTATCGCCATAATACAGGTGCGCGCGCCATTCGTTTTCCGATCCGTACAGCGTTCGCAGATAGCCTTTGCGGCTGGCGGGGATCGGCGTGGACAGATAATTGACCGCGCCCCCCGTGATATGGGGGCCGAACCGGATCTGGCTCGAACCTTTCAGGACTTCCAGCCCGCTCATGCGGGCGGCGTTCGGGCTGTAATAGGCCGACGGAGCGGAGTAGGGGGCTGGCGCGGTCAGCACGCCGTCCTCCATGAGCGTGGTCTTGCTGCTGCGGCTGGGATCAATGCCGCGGATGCTGATGTTCGGGAACAGCCCGTAGCCTTCTTCCTCGCGCAGATACACGCCGGGCGCCTGCCGCAGCACGCGGTTGACGTCCCCGTAGGACTGACGGCTCAGCCCGTCGAGCGCAATGCGCTGGCCCGAACCGGTCAGCTCGCCGATCCGCTCTTCCGAGCCGACAATCGTCATGCCCGGCAACCGGAATTCTTCCGTTGCCGGATCGGCTTGTTCCTTCGTGTTCGCCAGCCCGGCGGCGGCGAACGCCGCCGAAAAGACCATCGCCATCCGAACCGCCCGCCCTGTCCCCCGTTGTTTCCCCATGTGTCCTCCCTTTCCCGTTCGCGTGAATCCCGTCGCCAAGCCTGCCCTGGCGCACTATTTAGAGCCAGTCCGAAAAGGGTTTGCCAATACAAGTTGTCATCCCGAGCTTGCGAGGGATCTCGGCGGAACGCCGCTAAAATAAAGGGTTTTCGCGAAGCGAGATTCCTCGCAAGCTCGGAATGACAGGCATAGCCGACCCTTTTCGGATGCCGTCTGTTTTAACAACAATACGACTCTCGACCGGGAAAAGGGACAGGGGGGAGAAAAAAAAGGTAGCCGTTCACGGGGTTCAATCCGGTCTATGAGCGATAATAGGCGATCTGA
>SLKS01000074.1 GCA_007134465.1 Kiritimatiellia bacterium
GAAGCCAAGGTTGTGATCGAGGAACAAGGACCCATGAAGGTGGTTTTGCTGGCGACCGGTCGCCATGTGGCCGCCGACGGGTCGGGCTATGCGCTCGACTACAAATGCCGCATCTACGCCTATGCCGGTTCGCCGCGCGTCAAGGTGGTGCATACGGTCGAGAACCGGCGCGGGGCATGGACCGATCATATCGCCGTGGCCGACTGGCGTCTGGAGCTGCCGTTGGCTCTGGGTTCCAGCCCCCGCTACATGCTGGGCCTGGCGGAAGGCAAGCCGGTTTCGGGCGCCTTGACCGGCTCGCCGGGCATCGAGGTTCTGGCCACCGATCTGTATCGTATTGCCGGCACGGGCGCGACGGATCGCGAAGGCGATCCCAAGAAGGAGGACCCGACGGAAATCGGAACGCTGGACGTGCGCGGCTCGCAAGGCGGAGTAACGGTCGGCATACGCCACTTCTGGCAGACCTGGGCCAAAACGCTGGGCGCGGACAAGAGCGGCATGCTGACGCTGGGTTTCTGGACCGACCGCGTGCGCGACAAGGGCGAAACATGTCTTGTGGACGAACAGGGCCGCGCGCAATTTTTCGCCGGCATGGCCTGGACCCACGAATTCTGGCTCAACGTGCACGACGGCAGGCAGGCCGAGCCGCTGGCTGTCATGGTTCCGGCCCGCGAGCCGCTGTTCGCGCGCTGTCCACCCGCCTGGTACTGCATGGGCACGCGCGTGTTCGGCAATTTGAGCGAAGCCGATCCCGACGTCTATCTGCCCGAATGGCGCGATCGGGTCTCGGCGCTGAACCGCTGGGCTGAGCAATCGGTACGGCGAGCTTTGGCCCGCTGGCACCGTGCTCAATCCGGGAAGGTGGACAGTTTCGGCATGTTCAGTTTCGGCGACGGCATCGAGGAGATCAAAGGCGAAGCCCCCCGCGACGTGCATTGGGAAGGCGGCTACTACGACTATCCGCACTCGGTGTTTTTGAATTTCGCGCGCACCGGCGATCTGTTCTATCTGTGGCTGGGTCACGACATGAGCCGGCACAACGCCGATGTGCATCATACCCACCACGACGAAACGCCTGGACGCAGTCGCTACTGTCCCAGCCGCGAACACATTCTGATGTCGCGTTCCGGCAAACTGGTGCCCTTCGCCTCGCCCACCTTCAACCACTGGAAGAACCTGAGCGCGTTCGAGCGCTGGTACCTGACGGGCGATCATCGCGGCCGCGAAGCGGGCATTGAAATCAGTCAATGGGCCTTGCGTCTGGGCAACCGCGGCATCAATTTCGGTCAGCCCCGTTCGATCTGCCACGGCATTCTCGGCATGTGGGCCGCGTACGACGCTACCGGCGAACAGCGTTATGCCGACGCCCTGAAAAGTTTCGCGCAACGGGCGGCCGGGCGTCTCGCCGACGGCCGCAGAATGGGAAGCGGCTCCTGGCAACGCGGCATGGCCATCCAAGGGCTCTGCTGGTATGTCGAGCAAACAGGCGACGAGAGCGTCATGCCCGGCATCGAGGCGGCCATCGAACGCGACTTCAAGGCCCGCGCCGACGAGCTGGCCTACGGCCATATCTTCATGTGGAACCGGACTGGCGATCCCAAGTATTTCCACGCCGCCGCCCATTACATCCGCGGCGGACGCGCCTCGCATTGGATGCAGCGGTTCGGCAACCGCGGCCGCAGCAAGCTCTATACGCCGACAATCGTGCGCAAGGACGCGGCGCGGCCCGCCCCGAAAACCGATTGATCAGGGTTGCCATGAACAGCATCCGCTTGCGCATTGGACTGTACGGCATGCGCGGACATCAGTTGCCGTTCCGGCTCCCCGAAACCGTTCGTGCCGATATCGCAGCCGTCGTGTACGACGATCCGGCGAGGACCCGCGATACGCCCGCGAATGTCCGCCGCCATCCCGATCTCGACGCGTTGCTGGCCGATCCAACGGTCGGGCTTGTGTCGCTCTGCTCGGCCCGGCGTAGCGAACAGGCCGACCATGCCCGCCGTTGTTTGGAAGCCGGCAAGCATGTGCTGGCCGAAAAGCCCTGCGCGTTCGACAACGCCACCCTCGACAGCCTGCTTGCCACAGCCCGGCGCGCCGACCGGAAATTATTCGAAATGGCCGATGCCGAACTTGCCGCTCCCGTACAAGCCATTCGACGGCTGACCGATGCCGGAGCGCTGGGCGAAATCGTTCAGGTTCAAGCGCAAAAATCCTATCCATGGCACGATCGTCGCCCGCAGGACGGAAACGTGGATGGCGGACTCGTCCGGCAAGTGGGCATTCATGCGGTGCGCTTCATCCACGGCGCAACCGGGCGCCGCATCGTTCGCGCGCGCGGCACGGCCACGGCCCTTGGCAATCCCGGCAGCGACGGCGACCTGCGCATGGCCGCCTCGTTCGCCATCGAGCTGGATAACGGCGGCGTCGGCACGATCGCTCTCAACTACCTGAACCCCTCCACGTTCGGCGTTTGGGGCAACGATCAACTGCGCGTGTTCGGCACGAAAGGCATGGCGGAATCCGTAGACGGATTCCGCCGCCATGCGCTTTTCCTGCCAGAACGCGGATCGGCAACCGACCTGCCCGTCCCGAACGATCTGCCCGATCCTCTCCATCTTCGGCATGTTGTGGACCATCTCCTCGACGGCACGTCCATGCCCGTGCCGCACGAGGAGGAAATGGCCATGACCCGCGCCATGCTGGCCCTGCACGAAGCGGCCGAAACCGGCGCCGCCGTAACCGTCCGCTATGGGCGCATATCGTTTCCGGCAGCATGATCGTCTCGAAAAACATTGCATCCAGTGCGTACCAAGGTGTATTGTTCAAATCCGAAACACCCAAGTACCCAAGCCCGAAGGAAATCCGAAGCGCGAAGCCCGAAGGCTGTAGACATGGCAAAGCTCCGCGAAAAAGCTATGCGGGCCTTGAAAAACCATACGATCTGGATGAGTGGACGGCCGTGTTCGGAGAGAATATCGCAGCGAAAATCTACCGGGGACAGGCCATGAGGAAGGAAAGACTTGTATGGAAATCGAAACGCTAGCCGTCGGAGAAATTCAAGCGAACTGCTGCATCGTCTGGGGGCCGGAACGTCAGGCCATCGTCATGGACCCAGGCGCGGAGCCGCACACCATCCGATCCTTCCTCGAAGAACGCGACCTGACCGTGGCCGCCTACATGCTCACCCATGGACACGTGGACCATATCTGCGCGCTGGCCGATTTGCGCGACGCCTTGCCCGCCCCGGTCGGACTCCATCCGGCCGACCAAGCCTGGGCCTTCAGTTCCGGCAACCAATTTCCGCCCTTCTATCCTGTTCCGCGCAAGCCTGCCTCCATCGAACGCGACCTTGCCGACGGCCAGACCTGGCAGGACGGCGGGCTCGTCTACCGCGTCATCGCCACCCCCGGCCATTCGCCCGGCTCGGTCTGCTTCCATTTTCCCGACGAACAGGTTCTGTTCACCGGCGACACGCTCTTCGCCGGCTCCGTTGGCCGCACCGACCTGCCCGGTGGCGACAGTCGGACGTTGCAGCGTTCTCTCGGGGTAATCGCCGCCTTGCCCGACGCCACAACCGTCTATTCCGGCCACGGGCCCGTCACCGACATCGCGCAGGAAAAAGCCCACAACTTTTTTCTTCAAGGATTCGCATAGAGAAGGACTATGGACTATGAACCAAGGACGACAAGACACGACCGCGCCTTTCATAAACGACGATTTTCTGCTCGAAACCGATGCCGCGCGCGATCTGTACGTACGCCACGCGCAACCCATGCCGATTATAGACTATCACTGCCATCTGCCGCCCCGCGCCATAGCCGAAGACCAGCGCTGGGAGAACATCGCCCAGGTCTGGCTGTACGGCGACCATTACAAATGGCGGGCCATGCGCTCCAACGGCGTGGACGAAGCCTACTGCACCGGCTCGGCATCCGACTGGGAGAAGTTCAAGGCCTATGCCGATACCATGCCGTACCTGCTGCGCAACCCGCTCTATCACTGGACGCATCTGGAACTGACTCGCTATTTCGGCATTGCCGACCGGCTGCTCGGCCCCGACACGGCCGCCGGCATCTGGGAGGAAGCCAATGAACGCGTGCGCGAGCCCGGCTTCTCCGCGCGCGGCCTTATGCAACGCTCGCATGTCGTCTGGGTCTGCACCACCGACGACCCCGCCGACCCGCTCGATGCCCACGCCGCCATCGCCGCCGACAACGCCTTCGCCATTGGCGTCTATCCGACCTGGCGTCCCGACAAGGCCATGGCCGTCGAGGATCCGGTCGCCTTCAACGCCTGGACCGACCGGCTCGCCGCCGCCGCCAACACGGTTGTTCGCGATTACGACGATTTCATGCAGGCGCTCGCGCAGCGTCATGCCCGGTTCCATGAACTCGGCTGCCGCCTGTCCGACCATGGTCTCGACACCGCCTACGCCGATCCCTGGCGCGCCGAAGAAATCCCCGCCATATTCCGTTCCATCCGCGACGGCGCCTCGCTGTCGATCGAGCAGCAGCGCAAGTTCAAATCGGCCATGCTCTACGAATTCGGGATCATGGACCATGCCCGCGACTGGACCCAGCAGTTCCATTTCGGCGCGCAGCGAAACAACAACACGCGCCTCTTCCAAGAACTCGGTCCCGATACCGGCTTCGATTCCATCGGCGACAAAACTTTGGCCGAACCACTTGCCCGCCTGCTCGACCGGCTCGACCGCGACAACCGGTTGGCCCGCACGATTCTCTACAATTTGAATCCGCGCGACAACGCGCTGCTAGCGACCATGATCGGCAACTTTCAGAGCGGCCCGCACCCCGGCAAGCTTCAGTTCGGCAGCGGCTGGTGGTTTCTGGATCAGAAAGACGGCATGGAACGGCAACTGGAAACGCTCTCCCAGACGGGCCTTTTGCGCCGCTTCGTCGGCATGCTCACCGACAGCCGCTCCTTCCTCTCCTATACCCGGCACGAGTATTTCCGACGCATCCTCTGCAACCTGCTCGGCAACGATCTCGCGCGCGGGCTCGTGCCGAACGATCCCGCCCTGCTCGGGGCCATGGTCGAAGACATCTGCTACCGCAACGCCGCCGCCTATTTCAAGTTGCCGCCCGCCGCCTAGACCTGGAATAAGCGAGATTTTCGTCGCGAGAGTGCGCAAACGTCTGCGGATGCGGCTCTTGAGGCGAAAACATCTGCCATGCCCAACTCACTCCTCGGAAGCGACCGGTTGCCGCTGCCGTTTCCTGTCGGAACGGAGGCGTTTATCTTGCAGCATGCGTTCCTTTTGTCGTCGCGAGCGACGCCGTTTCTGGCGGCGCACCTTTTCGCGCTGTTTCTGGCGAGCGGTTTTCTCGGCAAGAACGCGTTCTTGAATGCGGTCGCACAGTTCCTCGCGCGCGCCGTAGCGGTTAAGCGACTGCGAACGGCCACGCTGGCATTTGACCTCGATACCGCTGGGCTTGTGACGCAAATACACGCAAGACGAGGTCTTGTTGACTTTCTGCCCGCCGCGTCCGCCGCCGAGCACGAATTTTTCCACGAGGTCCTCTGCGCGTATGCCGAGCGCCGCCATGCGCGCCTCGAGCCGAGCCTGCTTAGTCTTGCCTGGATGTCCGTCGCTCATGATATTTCCCGCTTGCCTTTCGCTCGGAATCCCAATAGTCTTGCTCCATTCGACACGTGTAGCGTTTTGGCAAACAGGCATTTCGATCAGGAGCGCAACCATGTCTGTCAAGGAAATCGCCTATCTGGGCCCGATCGGCACCTACTCGCATCTTGTGGCCGAAAAACGGTTCGGGACGCGCATTCGGCTCGTGCCCTTTCCCACCATTCCCGAGGTTTTCGCCCATGTGTCGCGCCATCCGGAACGATTGGGCGTCGTGCCCATCGAGAATTCCTCGGGCGGCGCCATCTACGACACGGTGGACATACTGATGGAGGGCAAGCCCAAGACGCATATTAGCGAAGAAATCTCTCTGGTTGTCAAGCTCGCGTTGCTCGGGCGCAAGGACGCGCGAATCCGAACGCTGTATTCCCATTTCGCGCCGCTGGAACATTGCGCGCACTGGATCAAAAAGAACCTCCCGGGCGCTACCCGGCAAGTGGTGGCCAGTACGGCCATGGCGGCGCGTCACGCGTTTCTTGACGATCACGGCGCCGCCTTGGGCTGTCGCCGCTCGGCCGATCTATACAACCTCGACATATTGCGCTATCCGGTCGAAGCCGATGTGCCGAACGTGACATCGTTTCTGGTCATCGCAGGCAAACGCGCGGCGCAGGCGCGCGCCACGCGCACAACGCTTGGGGCCGTCACTCATAACGTGCCCGGCGGCCTGTGCGATTTTCTTGAAACGTTTCGCGCGCATAACGTCAATCTCTGCCGCTTGCTTTCGCGCCCGATCAGGGGCCGTCCGCGCGAATACGCCTTTTTGACCGACATCGAAGGCGGCATACAGGAACCTGGCGTTAAAAGAGCGCTGCGAGCGGCGCGCAAGACTTGCGTCGAACTGAGGATAATCGGCTCGTATCCGTCAGGGCTCGTCTACAAATCCTGAAAGGCGGCGATCGGCATGTTCGATCCGGCGGTCATCTACGCCATACAGCTTACCGCGCTGTTCATGGGCGGTGTTGTGATCCTGTATCTGTTCTGCCGCATTAGGGATTTGCGCAAGGAAAGACGGGCGCTGACTGTCCAAATCGAGGCCCATCGCAAAGAAACCGAGGAAAGCCAAAGCCTGCTGCGGCAATCCGCGATGGACCGCGAATGGTACCGCCTGCTCTTCTGCCACCTGGGCGAAATGGCCTTTGTGTACAGTCTGACCCGCGACGGTCGGCCCGACGTGTTCCTCGAAGTCAGCGAAGCGGCCTGTTCCGAGCTGGGCTACAGTCGCGACGAGCTGGTCGGGAAAACTCTTTGGGACATTCAGGAAACGCCGGGCATGGCCAACCCGGCGTCCGTGCTCCGGCCCGAGGGCGGCGCGCGCGCAACAGCCTCGCCATCGTTCGAGCCGCAGACAAGCGGAATCGAGAAACGCTACGACACGGTTCTGGTCAGGAAGAACGGCGACCGCATTCCCGCACAGATCAGCTTGGCGTCGCTTGATATCGCGGAAACGCCCGTGATCATGGCGGTCGCCCACAATACGACAGCGCTCCTGAAGAGCCAGGAGGCCCTGCGCGAAACCGAACGGCGTCTTCGCGATTTCTTTTCCAGTTCCCCTTTCGGCATGGCCATTTACGATGCCGACAAGAAACTGATTCAGGTCAACAACGCCTGTCGCGGCATGTTCGGCATACCGGACGAGGCGGCATTCGGGAAGCTCAGCCTGCTCGACTGGCCGGGCATGCCCGACGAAGTGCGCCAAAAAACTAGCCGTGGCGAATGGGCTCGCTATACGGCCATGGTCCGCTTCGAGGAGCTTGTCGAGCAACATCGCTGCGCAACCACCCGCAAAGGCACTGGCCATTTCGACATGACCATCAGCTACATGGGTTACGACAAGAACTATCGCCCGCGCGGCTGGCTTGTGCATGTCGAAGACGTGACGGAACGCAAGAAGGTCGAAGCCGATCTTCGGCGCATGGCGGACCGCGGATCGCGCGAAGGCACGACCGGCTCTTTGGCCGACATGGGGTTTACCGACATGATCCAGATTCTGTGCGCGGGAGGACGCACCGTGAAACTCGACCTGAAACGAAACGGGGAATCGGCCGCCGTCTATATCGGCGATGGCGCCATCGCCCATTGCGAAACCGGAACGCTGCAGGGAGAATCAGCCTTCTACGACCTCATGCGCTGGCGGAACGGAACCTTTTCGGTTGGCCCCTGCCCCGGCATTCCCATGCGTACCATACAAAGCCCGCTCATGAGCCTGCTCATGGAAGGCGCCCGACTTATGGACGAAGGCGAAAATACTTGTTGACCTGTGCGTCGCGGTCTGCTAGGAAACTCGGGCATATGGGACAACAACACAGAAAAAGACTGAAAAGAATGCGACGAATCCGTCGCGAGAAACGCCGCAAGCTTCTTTCGAAGAACGATGGCGCTTCCCGCGCGTAGCCGGCGTCTCTTTCCAAGCCATGCCCGAACGGTCGCGACGGCCGCCGATTCCTGCGGTTCTGTCCGAACGACGTGGCTGCATCCCGCAAGGCGCGATGGCCGAGTGGTTAGGCACGGGTCTGCAAAACCTGGTACACCGGTTCAATTCCGGTTCGCGCCTCCAGAGCAAACTCTTTTCCTTCAAGGCCAAATGCGCCCGAAGCACAGGAGCTCCATTCTCCCCGAGCAGCGAATTGGGGACTAGCCCTAGAATAAGCTAGTTTTTCTGCTACGAGCACGCCAACGCCTGCGGGACTTGAGGCGGGGTGCGCATTTCACCCATATTTCAATATGCGAGAATCGCGCGCCCCGCCTCAAGCAGCGCATCCGCAGACGTTTGCGCACTCTCGCGACGAAACCCTCGCTTATTCCAGGACTAGCGGATCGCCCCCCACCGTTTGGAGAGCGGCCAATAGACCATGGCGGCGGGTCCAACGAGATTGGCTTCGGGCACATGCCCCCAGTAGCGGCTATCGAGACTGCTGGCGGCATTGTCGCCAAGGGTGAAATAGGCGCGTTGGTCGAGGGAAAACCCCGGCGACGGGCTTACGCGGGCTGTCTCGGGCAACGCGACCGGCCACATGCCGGCCTCGACGCGACGGTACTCCGGGAAAACTTCGTCCGCAAGCTTATCCATGGCCCGCCGCCGCGGGTCCGGCAAGGCTTGTTCATCGACAACAAGACGATCGCCTTCGATGGAAACAGTTTCGCCCGGCAACGCGACCAAACGTTTGATGTAATGCGTACCGGGCGGCGCCGACGGTATGGGAATCCCGTCGGTTCGGAACACGATGATTTCCTCCCGACGCGGCGGACGGAAATTCCAGGCGATCCTGTTGACGAAAACGTGGTCCCCGGATGTGCGGATGCCGGACCAGAGAACATCGCCCTTGCGAACGAAATCTCCGCTTTGGAAATAGGGCTCGGCCCCGCGGGGCAGTTTGTGGCGGCGGCCGCCCACATAACAAACCTGATAAACGCGACCGTCCATGCGGTCTTGATCGGTTTCGGAGGCGAACTCCCCTGAATTGCGGGCACGGACGGTCAAATGCCACTGTCCAGTCACGGCCCATTTGAACGCTTTCAACGGCATGCGGTCGAACAAACCAGGCTTGCGCTCGGCGGCCTGAATTCCGCACAGCGTGGGCTCCATCGAGCCTGTCGGGATTTTGAATGGCTGAAAAAAATAGGTGCGGAACCCCATGGCCACAGCAATGGCAACAACCAGTATTTCAAAGTTCTCCCGGAGCCCGCTCCACGCCTTGCCGGGCGACAGGTCCAGCAAAAGCCGATACAACGCTTCGCCGGCCTGTTCGAGCGCGTCCGCCGCCCCTCGCTCCTTGAGCAGGCTGCGAACATCGCTCTCGGCGGCGCACAGACGACGCAGATCGTCCGGTTGCAGCAAATCCTCGCGGAGGTTTCGGAACTGCTTGACATGCCGCAACAGTTCGCGCACGCGTTTTCTCCGCTTTCTGTCCCTCCAGAATTGCGCTATTGCCATGCGCTCCTCCTGATCGCCATTTCGGCCGACGAGAGCGGGCGATCCCGACGCGCTTCGCAGTCGGGACGGCGGACGAGTGGAACGCTCTCTACTCGTAATCCGCTCTCGCATGCCCGCCGTAGCGCTTGCGCGCAGGTTGGTCGCCCGCTATCTTCACCCCATTCCACTATCGATTTCACAGAACTCATGTGGTTTTCAAAACGGAAATAAATGTCTTTTGCGGCACGTTGACGCTGCCGAACTGTTTCATCCGTTTCTTGCCTTCCTCCTGTTTCTTGACCACTTTCTGCTTGCGCGTGACATCGCCGCCGTAGAGCTTGGCCGTTACATCCTTGCGGAAAGCACGAATGGTTTCCCGCGCGATAACTGTTCGGCCGATCGCCGCCTGAACCGGCACGGCGAATTGGTGCTGCGGGATGGTGTCCTTGAGGGCCTTGCAGATTTGCCGGCCGCGCGCAACCGCTTTGGACCTGTGCACCAGTGTCGAAAAAGCGTCCACGGGTTCGCCGTTCAGCAAAATGTCCAGCTTGACAATATCGTCCTCGCGATATCCCGCATGCTCGTAATCCATCGAGGAATAGCCGCGAGTAACGCTTTTGAGGTTGTCGTGAAAATCCACGAGAATCTCGTTGAGCGGCAGCGTGCAGGTCAGCAACACCCTTTTGGTGTCCATGGAATCTGTTTTCGTGACTTCGCCGCGCCGATCCATGACCAGCCGCAGTATGTCCCCGATATGTTCGTTATGACAGATGATCAGGGCGCGAATCACCGGCTCTTCGATGCCGGCAATGCGAGTGGGATCCGGCAGGCGCACGGGATTGTCGATTTCAATGGTTTCGCCCGAGCGCATGCTGACACGGTAAATGACGGCAGGATGGGTGCCGATGATGTCGAGCCCGAATTCGCGCCGCAAACGTTCCTGCACGATTTCCAAATGCAACAGCCCCAGAAAACCGCATCGGAAACCGAACCCGAGGGCAACGGAGGTTTCCGGATGCCAGGTGAAGGCGGCATCGTTCAGGCTCAGTTTTTCTATGCTTTGCCGGCACTTCTCGTAGTCATCGGCGCTGACCGGATACAGGCCGGCGTATACCATGGGACGCACCGCCTTGAACCCGGGCAGCGCCGCAGGCGCAGGCCGGTCGCACAGGGTCGCCGTATCCCCCACCCTGATTTCCGCCGGATCTTTTACGGAGCCCACGATGTAGCCGACCATGCCTTCGTGCAAGGCGGGGAAAGGAACCGGCTGCGGACTGAACAACCCCACCTCCTTGATCTGCGTTTCGGACCCGGTCCCCATCAATCGGATTCGGTCGTTGTTTTTAAGGGTTCCCGAAATCATGCGCACATGAATCACAACGCCGCGAAAAAGATCGTACACCGAGTCGAAGACCAGCGCCTGGGCCGTGTCGGGCCATGGCGGCGCGGACGGCGGCGGAATTTTCCGTACGATGGCCTCCAGAACGGCTTCGACGCCCTCCCCCGTCTTGGCGCTTACGCTCAAGTTGTCCGACGCGTCTATCGCCAGCACATCCTCTATTTGTCGGCGCGTCTCGGCGACATCGGCGTTGGGCAAATCGATTTTGTTAAGCACAGGCACAATTTCCAATCCGCGGTCGCTTGCCATGTAGGTGTTGGCTACTGTTTGCGCTTCGACCCCCTGCGCCGCATCCACGACCAATACGGCGCCTTCGCATGCGGCCATGCTGCGCGACACTTCGTAAGCGAAATCCACATGGCCAGGGGTGTCTATGAGATTGAACAGGTATTCCTGTCCGTCCGATGGCGAGACGTATTTCATCGCCACCGGATGGGATTTAATGGTGATGCCCCGTTCCCGTTCGAGATCCATGTCGTCGAGCATCTGATCGCGGAACTGCCGCTCGTTCACGGTTTTCGTGATTTGCAGCATTCGATCGGCCAAGGTGGACTTGCCGTGATCTATGTGCGCGATAATGCAGAAATTTCTTGTGCGTTCCAGCGGAATCATCTTTACGTACGGCTTGTCGTTCGCTACAAAAGGTTCAGGATTTCGGGATGGTGACAATAGAGTCGAGACCAACGTATACGACTCCTGCGTACGTCGCAAGAGGAATCTCGCCTGCCCGATTCGCAATTTCGGCAAGAGCCGCGGACACGATTTCGACTGTGATGAACCGATCTCGTAACAGCTTGTCATTCCGAGCGCAGCGAAGAATCTCGCGCGCAGGGCTTTGGGCAAGGCGGGGATATCTCTGTCTTTTCCTGCTGGCCGGTTCTGCCGGATGCCGCCCAGCCCAGCCCGAAGGCGAATCGGCCGCCAAACCGTCTGCCGAACCCGTGATCGGTCACGGGATATTCAACGGCCAATGGCGGCATGGCGATCGCGTGCTGTACGATATTGTTCACGAGCTGGGCGAGACACCTGCGCTATGCGCTCCTTCCAATTCGTTCTCCCGCTCTGTCATAGGCAACATACGCCATAGCGGCCGCAAGCTGGAGTTCGATCAAACGGAATATGTCGCAAAAGACCCCGACGAGGCCGCCCTGCTGGAAAACCGTACCGTCTACGAGTCGACAGGCTCCGTGTGGCAAGTGGTCATGCGCGTTGCCATCAACAATCCGCACACCGTACTGCTCGAAAAAACGCATGCCGATGTCGTTCTGAAATACTTGCTCATTCGCATGCCGCGCGCAGCGCCGGACTTCCCGACAGTCCAGGATGCCGCCACAAACGCCTGGCCGGGCGCGGCGGGCGGAGACTCGCGCGCTCAGCCTTAGGCCTGGAATAAGCGAGGGTTTCGTCGCGAGAGTGCGCAAACGTCTGCGGATGCGGTGCTTGAGGAGGGGTGCGCGATTCTCGCATATTGAAATATGGGTGAAATGCGCGCCCCTCCTCAAGTGCCGCAGGCGTTGGCGTTGGCGTGCTCGCAGCAGAAAAACTCGCTTATTTCAGGCTTAGGGTTCAAGCAAAAATCAACTGGCGTTTTGGACGCCCATGCAT
Organism: Kiritimatiellia bacterium; assembly: GCA_007134465.1. Classification (GTDB taxonomy): domain Bacteria; phylum Verrucomicrobiota; class Kiritimatiellia; order UBA8416; family SLMC01; genus SLMC01. The sequence continues at coordinate 12,577 of SLKS01000074.1, forward strand.
CCCGCCCGGCAGCGTTGCGAAAATACGAAATAACGGGAAAGGAAATACTGCGAACAACACGTCGGTTCTTTTTTCGGTTGGATATTGGAAACTGGCTCTCTCACGCGTCGGATTCGTCTCCGGCGGCCGGAACGGAGACGACCTTGCGCACCATATCGCGCAAGGCTTCGAACGTGTAAGGTTTCTGAACGATGCCTGCGACACGAACGTCGCCTAGCCGCCTCAGCACATCCTCTTCGGCATAGCCGCTAACCAGCGCCACACGGACGCAAGTATCTATTTCCCTGATTTTCTCGAACGCCTGCAAGCCACCCATGCGCGGCATGGTCAAATCGAGAAACACGAGAGCCACATCGTCGCGCCGCCGGCAAAACTCCTCGACGGCTTCTTGTCCGTCTTCCACGGCAACCACCTCGAAGCCCATGCGTCGAAACATTAGCGTTCCGAGCAAGCGCAGCGGTTTCTCGTCGTCTGCGAGCAAGACCGTGCCCTGGCCTTTCCATTCGTCGTCGGCCGGTCCAACGTGCGGTGCAGGCAACGGCTTCGCTTCCGACATGCGAACAGGAAGCAGGATCGTGAAACACGTGCCTTTGCCGAGCTCGCTGTGAACCTGAATGGCGCCGCGCAGCGAGCGCACGATGCCGAGAACGGCTGCCAGCCCGAGTCCGCGCCCTGTGAACTTGGTGGTAAAAAAAGGCTCGAAAATATGCGAGCGCGTTTCGTCGTCCATCCCCTCTCCCGTATCGGAAACTTCGACCGCAAGATAAGGGCCAGGCCGCAAATCTTCCAGGGAGTCCATGGCCAGAAAATCTTTGGCCGCGCAATGCCGCACCTTGACGGCAACGGTCACCACGCCCTCGCGCTCGCCAATGGCATCGGCGGCATTGATGATCAGATTCATGATCACCTGGCGAATTTGGCCGGGATCGGCTTCCACACAGGGCAATTCCGAACTGAGATTCAAACGCAAACGCACGTTCTTGGGTATGGACGCCGACAGCAACTGGTCCATTTCCTCGACGACCTCTTTAAGGTCCACAGACTCGGTTGCGAACGAGGCTTTGCCCGCATAGGCCAGCATTTCCCTGCACAGCTCGGCGGCGCGCAACGCCGCCGTCGTGACCGCCCGAATGTTCTCGCGGGCGGGCGATGCAGACGGCAGTTCGTCCATGGCCATTTCCGCATGCCCGAGCACGGCCATAAGGATATTGTTGAAGTCGTGCGCAATCCCGCCTGCCATGACCCCCAAACTCTCGAGCCGCTGGGTCTGCTCGATCTGCGCCTCAAGCCGACGGCGTTCCTCCTCCTGCCGTTTTTCCGCCGTAATGTCCTCGTACACACCCAGCACGCCTATGATCCTGTCGTCCGCGTTGCGCAGCGGCGCCTTGCTTGTGCGCAGCCAGATCGTCCGGCCATCCGGAGTTGTTTGCGGCTCCTCGAAGGCGTAGCGCGCAACGCCCGACTCGATGACCGCGCGATCGTCGCGCCGATACATTTCGGCCTGATCCTTCCAGCTCATTTCGTAGTCGTCGCGTCCGAGCATGTCATTGGGAGAAACGCGGCCGGCATCCTGCGCGAAGAGACGATTGCAGCCCAGAAATTTCAGGTCGCAATCCTTCCAGAAAATGCGGACGGGAATCGTGTCCATCGCCAACTGGAACATGCGATTGTTTTCGACCAGCTCCTTTGTTTGCCGCTGCAAACTTGCTTCCAACTCGCCCTTTTCCATCGCCTGGCCGAGCAAATCGCTTACGACCTTGATCAGGGCCGTCTCGTCGTCGGTCCACACCCGCGATTCGCGGCAATGGTCGAAGCCCAGCACATAGACAATGCGACCGTCTTTGCGGTAGGGAATGTTCAGAACGGACCGGATGCCTTCTTTCAGAAATTCCGTCTTCTCGGCGCCGGCTTGCGGCGGCAAGGCGTCAACATCCGACACAGCCCAAATATCCTGCGCTTGCAACTGCGCGAAACCATACGGAAAGCCGTCGGCAACCTTCACATTCTGGAGCGCCGCGATCTGCGGCTCGGCCCCTTCGCGACACCATTCGCGATGCACATCGAAAGAGGAACCATCGGCATGAAAAAGGAAAAGGTAGCAGCGATCCGCTCCGAAAAACTCGCCCAAGGCCGCGAGGGACTCCTCGACGACTTCTTTGCGCGAGGCGGCATCCATGCCCACAAGTCGCGAGGTCAGGCGCGCGATGAATTTTTCCGTGCGCAACTGATGGCGCAAAGCGTATTCAGCCTGCTTTCGTTCGGTGATGTCCAATGCGGTAAAGGTTACGCCCTGGCTCAAATCGCGCGAATCGATCGGAGCCGAACTGAGCAGAATATGGCGAATCTGTCCGTTTTTTCGGCGCCAACGCGTTTCCACGCAGCCCACGCCATCCGTTTCGACCTGGCGATACTTTTCCTTGCCCACAAACTCGTACTCTTCCTTGGTCGGGTACAGCATGCGCGCGTTCTTGCCCACGAGTTCGAACCGCGCGTAGCCAGTCATGCGGCACATGGTCTCGTTGACGTCCATGAGCACTCTTTGACGCACCAGGCCGATGGCGATCGGGGCGGCCCGGAAAATGCTTTCGAGCCTTCGTTCGTTGATGTCGGCACGTTTCTGATCGGAAATATCGCTGACCACGCAGCGAATCTGCGCCGATTCACCCTTCTCGCCCTCGGCAACCGCCGATTCGATACGCGACCAGAATCGCGCGCCGTCCTTACGCACCAGCCTCGCTTCGCATGCCTGGGGCATGCCGGTTTTAAGCAACTGCTTGCGATGCAGGTAGTAGACGTCCTGATCCTCGCGGACGATAAATCGGGTCAACGGTTTTCCCGTCAATTCGATGCGGGAAAGGCCCAGCAGAGTGGCGCCAGTCAGATTTGCCTCCTCGATAACGCCCTTCCCGTCCAAGGACAGGTAGCCGACCGGCGCCAGGTCGTAGAGGTCGAAATAGCGCGCGCGGGCAGACTCGAGGTCCTCCTGGGTTTTTCGCAATTCCTCGTTTTGCAGCTCCAGTTCGACCCTGTGCACTCGCATTTCGTGCACAAGACGATGGGCCGCATCCGCGGACAATCCGTCGGGAAACTCCTCCGCAGGTTTCTTGTCAAGCTGGGCCACCTTGTCCGCCCTCCCGCGCAAGTCGCCTATTCCGTTGTTTTGATCCTTCTTTGGCATGAAGAATAGAATGCGATAGAATCTTAAGTGTTGCAACTGCAAAACGATAAAAAAAACGCGCCTCCCATGTATCCCCTGCGCCTACCGCCTGCCAGAAGCCTTTTCCATATTGCGCAGGGCGAACCCGAAATCGCGAGCGAGTTCCAGAAAATATCCACGTTCGTCATCGTCCATGGCCTGTTCAACGGGAACAGCTGCGATCAGAACTCCGAATATTCTGCTTGCGAAGTCCATGCGACAGGCCAAAAGGTTGAATTCCCGAGGCATTCCGGGCATAGGGCAATTCGAGCAGTCCTCGGAGCTACAGACGACAAGAGCCGGTTGCTTGGGGTCCAGCGCCTGCGAAGCGCAAGGCGGCAGCTGTCCCGCTTTCAGCGCGGATTCCACCTCGGCGAACGGTCCCGACGCTTTTGCCGACGCCACGCTTCGCACCTTGGTCGTATTCGGCTCCGTCAACACCACCCAAGCGCAGCGGTAGTCCAGCGATTCGGCAAGTATGCGGCATGCCTCTCCTATCAGACGTTCCGGATCGCTCTCGTTTACGATCAGGCGGTTGACGCGCCTCACGGCCTGTACCGCTTGCTTGAGGCGTCTTTCCCGGTCTTCCATGCTCTTTCTGTCGGTAATCTCGATGAACGTAATGGCGGCGCCCTCGATCACATTTTCCAGGGTGCGGTAGGGCGTGATGCGCAGAAGACGCCAAACGCCAACCTTGTCCAGCACTTCGATTTCTTTGGTTGTCAAACTGTACAGCACGTCCTGAACGTCGTCCGCCAGACGGTCGTAATTCATGAAATGGCCCGCCACATCCCCGATTGGCCGTCCGATATCGCCAGGAATCAGGTGGATAACTTCGGTTGCAGCCGGGGTAAAGCGGAGTATGTTCATGTCGTGATCCACAAAGATCACGCCGACCCCGGTACAGGCCAGAATGTTGTTCATGTCGTTCTCGGCGCGCGACAATTCTTCGACCTTCCGTTGCAATTCCGTGTTGACCGTGGTCAGCTCCTCGTTGATAACCTGCAATTCTTCCTTGGACGTTTCCAATTCCTCGTTGGCCGATTGCATTTCCTCGTGAGAGGACTGCATGGCGTTGGCAATGGCGCGCATATCCTTGTTGGCAGCCTCGCAATCTTCGAGGGCGGACCGAAGCTGGTCTTCCTTGGCGCGCAATTCGTCCTCCAGGCCAGCGATGCGCGCGCGTTGCCCTGCCGTCGCTTTGGCGGGAGCGGCATGCGGATCGGATTTGCAAACGTTCTTTTTCGGGCGCGGAGGCTTCGTCTCGTCGAACGCGACCAGCAAGAGGTCGGAAGAAGCGCCGGCGAAATCCGCCGAATGGGAGAGCGGAAACACGGAAAGATCCACAAGAGCGCAGTCGCCATTGGTTTTCACGCGCAAGCCCGCATGGCGTACCGTCTTGCGGTGGGTCGCCGCCCTGTGCAAAGCGGTGCCCAGCCTTTGCCGCAGCCCTTCGCGCGCCATGCGCACAATGTTGACATTCGCCTCGCCTTCGCACGGTTCAAGATACCTTCCTGTTCGCCCGTAAATATAGAGAATGTCGCCGCTCCGGGTTACCAAGGCGCTGGCGGGAGCGAAATGCGCAAGCAGTTCCCGCTCGGCCCTGCGGCGATACGAAGGCGGCCATTCCGCCAGAGACGGCGTTTCCTGCTGCCGATCGAACGGAACGGGTGGATTCTCGCGAGAATCCGGCCGACCCGGATACGGGAGAAGGCCTCTGTGCGCGCCTTCCTTTTTGCGATAGATTTTTCGCAAACGGTTTCTAGTGACGAAACTGTCGGCCATGTCGCCCAGGCTTTCCGATCCGCCCAGAAACAGCACGCCGCCGGAATTGAGCGCGTAATGCAGAATGGCCAAGATGCGCCGTTGCATGGAGCGATCCATGTAGATCAGGACATTGCGGCAACTGATCATGTCCAGCTTCGAGAACGGCGGATCCTTGGTCAAGTCGTGGATGGAAAACACAAGCATGTCGCGAATCTGACGCTGAATCCGATAAGATCCGCCTGCCGGATCCGGCACGAAAAAGCGTGCAAGATGCTCTGGGGAAACGCTCTCGATCTGCGCGGCGCTATAAACGCCCGTACGCGCGCGCAAGATGGCCTGAGCGTCTATGTCGGTGGCGAATATCTGCACACGCAGATTCTTGCCGCATCGTTCCATTTCCTCCTGCAGCAGCAGCGCTAGCGAATAGGCTTCTTCGCCGGTTGCGCAGCCCGGCGCCCAGACACGCAGGCCATCGCCATCCCGTTTGCCCTTCAGCATCTCGGCCATTTCCCCGCGCAGCGCCTCGAAGGCGTCTGGATCGCGGAAGAAGCCGGTTACGCCGATCAGCAAATCTTGAACAAGCGCTTCGATTTCTTCCGGCGTTTGCAGCAACAGCCGAATGTATTTGTCCATGCGACGGATCTGCCGTATGGCCATGCGCCGTTCGATTCGCCGATACACCGCGCTCTTCTTGTAGTGAACGAAATCGTAGCCGGTCTGCTTTCGGATCGGAATGAATATCTTCGCCAGCAGGCTTTCGTCAGACCGCACAAGGGCCGCCGACGATTCGGCGCTGCGTGCGGATGCCAAGCGAACGTAGGCGGCCAGGCGAGCGGGCATGTCCTCGGGCGGCAGCATGAAGTCCACTAGCCCTGTCGTTGCCGCGTGCAAGGGCATGGACGTCTGTTCGGCAGACCCGAGGTCCTGAGCCATGGTCAAACCGCCAACACTTTTGATCGCTTCGAGCCCCATGGTCCCGTCCATGCCGCATCCGGACATGACAATACCGACCGACCGTTCGCGCCGATCAACGGCAAGCGACCGTAAAAGCGCATCTATCGGATGCCAGCGCCCTCGCGGCACGGTCGGCTCGGCAAGCCATAGGCGGTTCCGGCGCACAGTCGCTTCCCGGTTCGGCGGAAGCACATGCACTCGCCCTGCCTGAATTTCCATGCCGTTTTCGATTTCAACCGTTTTCAGGGCCGTGCGCTTGGCGATCATGTCGCGCAGCCAGCTCTTGCTATCGGGCGCCATATGCTGAACCACGATAAAAGCCATGGAGGAGCCGTCCTTCTTGGCTAAAGCGCGGAAGAAGGACTCGAAGGCGGCTAGCCCGCCGGCCGAAGCTCCGATCGCGACCACGAAACAGGGCGTTTCGATCTTCTTGTCTTTCTTTGCCGATGTTTTTTTCATGGGGTCACCGTTGAATGGCGTAGGGCCTTATTCCCGCATTGCTGCGTCAAATAACAAGATGATTCGGTGGACGACTACGGCGACGACTACGGATTACGAGTGACATAAGAGGAACATCCAACAGCCCGCCTTAAGTGTTTCGGGCTTCCTTCGTGCTTGGGCGCTTGGGTGTTTCGTCATTGAACGGCACGCCAAAACGGTTTTGCTTGCGAAAAAGCGCCTTATCTAAGTGCCGTTCGAGTCACCGTTCCCGGTTTTTAATGCGGCCGCGCTTTTTGCCGTAACTGGCCGATATCATCTTCGAAAGCTCCTCCTGAGGCCGTTCCGCCATTTTTTTCGTGATGCGAAAGACGCGTTGGCCGGTGTTGTCGGCGATCAGCCTCAAGCCGTACTCCACATCGCGAAACCGTTCGGAAAACACGTCTTCCGCCGAACGGTCGGATTCCAGACACAATTCAACGAGCCGATCGGTGGCCGGCCGCCCGAACACGAGCCGGAACCCGTGCGCCTCCCGAAAGCGGTCGGCAGCCGTACGCAATCCCTCTCGCGCGCGTTTGGCACGGTCGGATCGTCCGGCAAGCCGCAATCGCTCGATAACAGAGCCCGCATGCCGTACCGCCTCCTCGTCCACATCGAAACACTGAACGCCCGACGATGGCAACTCGAACTTGTAGTTGCGAAACACCCTTTCCAATACCGTAGCCAGGCCGCGCGCGCCGGTTTTTTCCTTCTCTGCCATGCGAGCTACGGCCCGAATCGCTTCGGGCGCCATGCGCGCCTCGATTCCGTAACCGGCGAAATCCTCCTCGTACTGACGCAAAATGCTGCCTTCGGACCGGACCAGCACGGCTTCAAGATCGTTCGCGTCCAACGGATCGCACACGACGCGCACGGGTAGGCGGCCAACAAATTCAGGTTCGAACCCGTATTCGATGAAATCGCGCGTTTGCGCCAAACGGAAATAGTCGGTTTCCGTACGCTCGCCCTCGCCATGACGATGAAAGCCGATCTGTCCCGCATGGACTCGACGTCGGACCTGTTCGTCCAGTTTGTCGAAGGCGCCGCTCACAATCATCAGAATGTGACGGGTGTTGATCGTTCGGCTTGCCGCCCCTTTCCCCCGCTGCATCTCCATCACCGCCTGCATCTGCCCGATCAAATCCGTCTGACTGAACAAACTCGCATCCGTCTCCTCCATCAGCTTGAGCAGGTTGACCTGCACCCCGCGTCCCGACACATCACGCCCGCCTCCGGATGTCTGCGCGGCGATCTTGTCTATCTCGTCCACGAAAATAATCCCGAACCGAGCCAGGTCAGAATCCCCGTCGGCTGCCTTGACCAAATCGCGAACCATATCCTCCGCATCGTGCCCGACATAACCCGTTTCGGAAAATTTCGTGGCGTCGGCCTTCACAAACGGCACGCCAATAAGCTTGGCGACACAACGGATCAAATAGGTTTTACCCACACCGGTCGGTCCCAGCAACATGATGTTGTGCTTCATGTATTCCCGCCGCTCAAGCTCGGGGTCCTCCAGACAGCGGCGCACATGGTTGTAATGGTCGCAAATCGCCACAGAAAGCACCTTCTTCGCCTCGTCCTGCCGAATCACGAAACGGTCCAGGTAGCTCTTGATTTCCTGCGGTTTCAAACGGAATTCGCGAATGGCCTTCAATCGCTGCTCCTTGCCGTCTGGCTCGGCAGCCCGCCCGGCGGAAGACGGCTTCTCATCCTTGGGCGACTCGTCGCCCATTAAAAAGGATAGGTTCGCCTTCTTCATCATCTCCCTGATCTGATCCTCGAACCTCTGCGGCCCCGAGGGCGTTTCCTGATCGGTCATGCGATCCCTCCTTTTCAAATTGCTCGTTCGCATGCTTTCCGTTTTCCGTTTGCTGGCGCCACCGGCTTGCTTTCGCAGCCCCGACCGTCATCGTCATGAAACGGCGACGGAGGCCCGTCGCCCTCCAGTCTCGTGAACCGGCCTGGAGGGCGGCAGACCCCTGCCGCCGAATGAATGGAGGCCGTTCGTCTATGCGAGTCGTTCATAGCCAAGCAAAGGTAGCGGTGAAGCGTGCGCCAGTACCCGGTAATCGGCGACCGTAGGTTGCTGGCAACCGGCCGCGTATGGCTGGCCACTGCACAACAGACGCTACCTGTCAATTTCCCGTTGACAATAGATCAATACGATTCCAGTGTAAAGGAGAGATTGGCTCCCAAGGAGGACCTTGCATGCCCCTATATGTCTATCAGGCACGCCAGCCCGAACGCGGATGCGATCAATGCCGCGCCGAATTCGAGATGCGGCGCAGTCTTTCCGATCCTCCGCTAACCGCCTGCCCGGCCTGCGGAAGCGAACTCGCCAAAATCCTCACCCCCCCGGCTATCGGCGCATCGAAAAGCACCTTCGACAGCCGCGCGAAATCGGCCGGATTCCATAAATTCCAGCGCCTCGGCAAAGGCGAATACGAAAAGAAATATTAATTTCCCTCTTGACATAATTCTTTGATTTTCCTCTATTGCCAACGTTGGCATATATCAGGCGCAAGGAGAATCGGCATGCCGGGGCTAAAGGAGATAGCACAAGTGGCCGGGGTTTCGATCCGCACAGTCAAGCGGGCGTTGTCGCAAACGGGCCCTGTAAGCGAAGAGACGGGGCGGCGTGTTCGTGCCGCGGCTCGTCGCCTGGAATATCGGCCCAATTTAGCCGCCCGTTCGCTGAAAACAGGAGCCAGCAGCGAAATTGTTGTCCTGATGCACTCGACAGACGAGTTGCACATGGACAAGCTTCTGGGTATCGAATCCGTCTTGAGAGCGGCCGGTTTTTCCGTTCTCGTTCTGTTCGCACTCTCGGAAACCGAAGAGAGCCATGTGGCGGAGGCCATGCTCACGCGCCGGCCGGCAGGCGCGATATTGTTCCCCGCCCCTTCCAACCGTTTGCAGAGTATGCTTTCGCTGATTCTAAAACAAAAGCTTCCGTATGTCGTGCTGGATACGCGTCTGGAGGGCGTGAACGCCGTGCGGATCGACCGAGCGCAGGGCGTAGAAGAAGCGGTGCGGCATCTGGCGGCGCAAGGGCGGAGGCACATCGCCTATGTCGGGCCAATTGCGGACCGTTCCCGGCTGGCCGGCTATGAACGCGCGCTCGCGGCGTTCGGAATGCCTTCCATCGTAGCGGAGACACCGGCGGGATCGTCGGGTGCGAACGAAATCGAGAACGCCGTGCGACATCTGATGCGCGCAACGCCGTCTCCCGACGCCATGCAAGCCTATTCCGACACGCTGGCCATGACGTTGCTGCGAACGCTGCATGCTCTGGGCGCGCGCATTCCCGACGAAGTAGCCGTTGTTGGTTTCGACAACCGTGCGTTCGCATCGCTCGCACATCCGCCCTTGACCACGGTGGCGCAGCCGGGTCGCGACATAGGCGAGGCGGCCGGCACATTGCTGCTACGGCAGATCGCCGGCGAAAAACCGCCGGCACAGGGATGGACGGTCACATTGTCGACACGGCTGATTGCGCGGGAGTCGGCATGAAACATCGTAACAGAACAATCCGCCGCAGGGCGGAGGAAGGGAGACAGTCATGAGTCAACGCAAACGCTATGCGCAAGTCGGGTTGGGCGGACGGCACGTCATGTTTCGGGACGGCGTCGTCTCGTCAAGCAAGGATGTGTCTGAGATGGTTGCGCTGTGCGACAGCAACCCTGGGCGGCTTGCCCTGTCGCGTCGGCAGGTACAGGAACAATTCGGCGAGGATATTCCAGGCTTTCCCGCCGAGGATTTCGACCACATGCTTCGCGAAACCCGACCCGACACGGTCATTGTGACCACCAGGGACGCCCATCACGACGAGTACATGTGTCGCGCCATGGAGGCCGGGTGCGATGTGATCACCGAAAAGCCAATGACGACCGACGAATTCAAATGCCGCCGGATTCTCGACACCCAACGAAAGACCGGTCGGCGTTGCGACGTGGCCTTCAACTATCGCTACTCGCCTCCACGAACGCAAATCAAGGATTTGCTTATGAACGGCATTGTCGGCGAGGTCCTCTCCCTCGATTTCCATTGGCTGCTGGACACGACACACGGCGCCGACTATTTCCGGCGCTGGCATCGGCGCAAGGAGAACTCGGGCGGGCTCATGGTTCACAAAGCCACCCATCATTTCGATCTGGTCAACTGGTGGCTCTCTTCCGTGCCCGTCTCTGTCTACGCGCGCGGCGCCCGTCGCTTCTACCTCCCCGAGACAGCCGAGCGATACGGACTTGCGCGCCGCGGCGAACGCTGCCACGACTGCCCGGAAGCCGAGCGCTGCCGATTCCGTCTCGATTTGGCCGCCAAGCCGAAACTCAAGGAGCTCTACCTCGATTGCGAAAACCATGACGGCTATTTTCGGGACCGTTGCGTGTTCAGCCCCGACATGGACATCGAAGACACCATGAGCGTTCTGGTTTCCTACGCCAACGGCGTGAACATGACCTATTCTCTGAATGCCTTTTCGCCCTGGGAAGGATATGCGGTTACCGTGAACGGGACACGCGGAAGACTTGAACACACATGCCAGGAGACCGTGTACATCAATGCGGATGGCACGGTGCCCGGCGCCCTGAAAAAGGAAGGCACGACGGTCCGTGTATTCCCCCACTGGAAACCGGCCTATCAGTTAGACGTCTGGCAGGCCAAGGGAGGCCATGGCGGCGCGGACCCTGTCATTGTCAAATACCTGTTCGACCGCGACCGCCAACCGCACGACCCGTATTTGCGCGCGGCCGATCAGAGAGCCGGCGCCTATTCCATTCTTACCGGCATAGCCGCCAACCGTTCCATGGAAACCGAAAAGCCCGTGCGTATTGACGACCTTGTTCCCGATATCGGCCTGCCCGACTATCCGCCCATGCCGTCGGCGAACGAAAAGCTCGACATGCCGGACGAGGAGCCATAGAGCCATTTCGGCGATGACACGCTTTTTTGCGCGCATCATTTGTCTCTGGGTTTATTGAACACCCGCTTTGCTCAAGGTAACGAAAGGAACGAAGATCGCTCGCCCTTCTTTGTTCCCTTCGTTGCCTTCTGTAAATTTCTTAGGGGTTCGGGCGAAGCATGACCTAAATGTTTTCCGTTGCATCGGATTCCCTTTTCCGTGTAGCTTGCCGATATCTTGCATAGGCTTCGGGAGACCATCATGAGTCTGGAAATCGGATTTCGCGGCGCGGCAGGAAACGTAACAGGCTCGCGCACGCTGCTTAAGGCGGGCGACACGCGCGTGCTTGTGGATTGCGGACTGTTCCAGGAACGCTCGTTCCAGGATCGGAACTGGAAACCGTTTCTTACCGATCCGGCCACGCTGGACGCCGTTGTGCTCACGCATGCGCATGTGGACCATTGCGGCCTGTTGCCACGCCTGGTGAAACAGGGGTTCAAGGGGCCGGTCTACTGTACGCAGGCAACAGCGGAAATAGCGGAAATCGTTCTCATGGACGCCGCGCGTCTGCAACAGGAAGATACCGCGTACAAACAGAAACGGCATCGGCGTCAGGGCCGGAAAAGCCCCCACCCCTACGAACCGCTGTATGACGAATCCGACGTGGCCGCTGCGCTATCGCAATTCCAACCCCTGCCCTATGAAACGGAACACGCGCTTTCCGACACCGTGCGACTGACCCTGCGCAACGCCGGCCACATTCTCGGGTCGGGCATGGCCTCGTTCTCCGTGCAAACGCCTGCCGGCGAGCGAACGATGCTGTTTTCCTGCGATGTCGGCCGGCGCAACAGCCCGATCCTTCAGGATCCGGCTGTTCCGGACCGCGCCGATTACCTGGCCGTGGAATCCACCTATGGCGATCGTACGCACGAAAACAACAGCGACATTCCCGCGCGTCTGGCCGAAGTTATCGCGTGCGCCTCGGAGCAACAGGGCAGAATCATTGTCCCCTGCTTCGCTGTCGAGCGCGCCCAGGAACTGCTGTTTCATATCGGACGTCTGAAAGAACGCAAGGCCATTCCCGACCTGCCCGTCTACCTGGACAGCCCCATGGCCGTGCGCGTTACGGAAGTGTTCCGCCGCCATCCGGAACTATTCGACGACAACAGCCGGCAACTGATCGCCGACGGACGCCACCCGTGCGATTTCCCGGGGCTGCGACTATGCCGTACCGTGGACGAATCCAAGGCGGTCAACACGCAAACCGGAACGCACATGATCATCGCCGGCTCGGGCATGTGCACAGGCGGTCGCATCAAGCATCATTTGGCGAACGGCATCGCCCGCCCCGAAAGCATTGTGCTCTTCGTCGGCTACCAGGCACAGGGCACGCTGGGCCGTCTGATTCTGGATGGCGAAAAGGAAGTGCGCATTCATGGCGAGCATTTTCCGGTCAAAGCCTGTATCGAGCGCATCCACGGATTTTCCGCCCATGCCGATCGCGAAGAGCTTCTGGAATGGATGGGCGACATTTCTCCGCCGCCGCGCCATGTCTTCGTCGTTCACGGCGAAATCCATGCCGCCGAAGCGTTCGCCGAGCTGATTCGCGCACGCAAAGGGTGGCCTGCCTCCGTTCCCGACTACGGGGACAATGTCTTGCTCGCCGAAAACGCGCCCGCATCCTGATCTCATCGAAAAATGGGTTGGCGCTTATTCAGCGCCTTATTCCCGCATTGCTGCGTCAAAAAACAAGAGGATTCGGTGGACGACTACGGCGACGAATACGGATTACGAGTGACAGGAGCCCGCCTGCAACGCTGTAGCGCTGCGGGCAGGTCTTGCCCGTGTATTCATGAAATATTCCATGGGCGGGACGCCCATGCACGCAAGCCGAAGTTCGGCTTGCGCAAGAGGCTCTTGCCCATACGGCCGGCGTGGAACCCGGATCTACAGATGCTTTTCCAGGTCTTTGTCGCGTTCGCCGCCAAGACGCAGCGCTTCGCGATAATGGCGACGGGCCGCTTCGCGATCGGGCGGCTTCATGCGCAGGAGAAGCTGCGCCAAGTTGTAATGCGCGGCATGAAGCCCCGGGTCTATGGCCAAAGCCTGTTCCAATGCCGCACGCGCCTCGTCGAATCTTCCCAGTCCGAAACATGCCGTACCGATCGCCACATGCGCATGCGCATGGCGCGGATGCTCCTGAACCAGTGGGTTCAAGATGAAAAGAGCATCCTCGTGCTTGCCGGACTGGCACTGAGCGACGCCAATCAGCAAACGTACGTGAACATGAGAGGGATTGAGGCGCAAAGCGTCCACCAGCGGAAGAATCGCCTCTTCCGACCGACCGGTTTCAATAAGCTGGCGCGCCTGCGATATCAGGCTTTGCAAACGGTTTTCGGCGGCCAAATCCTTGTTCCCGGCTTCCTCGGCGGAAGAAAGAGCCGCATCCCTTTCTTCCGGGGAAGGCTCTGGCGGACCGATTTGCCAGGCGCCAGCCTCCCACGCGATGCCGATCCCCTCGCGCCCGCTCGATTCTTCGATCATGGCCACGCAAAATGCCTGACGAAACTTGACCAGACCGCTCTGCCAGCCGGGAAACTCTTCGGCGAGACGGTTGTAAAGAAGGAGCGCGGTCTCATAGGAGCGAGCGGCGTCGGAATCTCGCCCGTCGGCACGCGCCCGGTCGGCACGTCCCATCGCTTCCTGCGCCTGTTTCAGCAAAGCCAACGCTTGCGATTCGTCGCGCGACTCCGCAACGTCGGCCGACTCAGACTGCGATCGCGTTTCGGGCGCCGGCTCCGGCAACCGGAAATCGAAGCGGCCGCTGGCCGCAGCGGTCCTGCCGGATGCGAATGCGGCGGCAAGCCCGAGCGCGACCCATGCATGTCGGAACGGTTTCAACATGAGACGGACACTATCACATTCCTTTCGCAGCGCCACTTTTTTTCTTCGAGTCGCGTACGGTGAAAACGAACGCGGCGCGGAACGTTCCGACCGGTGTTCCGTCCAGACCGAAAGCGCGAGTTGCGTTTCGGCCGCGCAAGAGAAAAATTCACTTGCAATGCCGCGCCGGCCTGATACAGTGCAATGCCAGAGATCAAATAGGAGTTTCGTTATGATCAAGAAGCAATTCACGCTGTACCTTGAAAACAAGCCTGGCAGTCTTTCAAACATTATGAAGAAACTGGCTGCCAACAAAATCAACGTCGAAGGCATCTCCGTTTCCGAAAGCACGGATGTCGCGTTGGTGCAACTAGTGCCCAGCAATCCGGCCAAGGCGCGCGCGCTGCTCGAACAGGAAGGCGTGCCGCTCACTGTTCAGGACGTCAGCGTCATCACCTTGCAGCATGTACCCGGATCGCTTTCCCGCGTCGTTTCGCAACTGGCCAAAGGCGGAGTCGTGGTCAATTACATCTATGCCACCGGCTGCAGTTGCGGCGGAACGCACGGCTGCAGTTGCTACGTGGTCATTGGCGCCGACGATCTGAAAAGCGTGGAAAAATTCTGGAAAAGCAATGGTCGCGCGCCGAAATCGCATGCCGCCAAGCGCCTCGCCAGCGTTTCCAGGAAGAAAAACGTCCGGAAAGTTTCCGCTAGAAGCGCACGCAAACCGGCGGCCAAGCGGCGCGGCGCGTAACGGTTTCGCTGTTCGGGTCAGTCACGGTTCAGCTTTTCGCACGCCGTTTTCTGGCCTTGCCCGTGGTGATAGGCTTTGCAGGCGTCGCAATCCCCATGCCGTTCGCATGGCCACGTGCAGGGGCAATCCGCCTTCTTTTCCGTTTTCTTGCCGTTCATGGTTCCTCCGTCATTCGCCAATGATCTTGACCAAAACCCTTTTCTTGCGCTTGCCGTCGAATTCGCCGTAAAAGACGCGTTCCCACGGGCCCAAATCCAGTTTGCCGTCCGTTATGGCGATTACGGCTTCGCGGCCCATGATTGTCCGTTTCAGATGCGCGTCGGCATTGTCTTCTGCGACGTTATGCGCATACTGAGCATATGGTTTTTCCGGAGCCAGCTTTTCGAGCCAGGCCTCGAAATCCGCATGCAGCCCCGTTTCGTTGTCGTTGACGAATACCGAGGCGGTAATGTGCATGGCGTTGATCAGAATCAAGCCTTCGCGAATGCCGCTTTCCCGTAGACATGCTTCAATCTCGGGCGTGATATGCATCAGTTGCCGACGCCGGGAAGCATGGAACCACAGTTCCTTGCGATAGGATTTCATAGGGAACTCTCCTAATGCGGGCTTCGCCCGCAACCCAATTGTTTTGCAACTACGAAAGGCGCTAAATACGCGAAAAGTTCTGTTGCATGTGCCTTTCGCGCTTTTCGCGTGTTTCGTAGTTTCATCATCCGGAAAGGCTAAAGCTGGCTGCGTCCGCCTCGCGCCAGATCGCGCACATCGCTGCCGGACGGCGCCTGAAACACGCGCAGCCCGAATTCGGGCACGACAGCAAGGATATGGTCGAAAATATCGGCCTGCACGCCTTCGTGCGCAACCCAGGCGGTATCGCTGGTGAAAGCGTAGAGCTGGATCGGCAACCCCTCGGACGTCGGCTGCAGCTGGCGCACCATCATGATCAGCTCCCGATGAATGCCCGGATGCGCTTTGAGATAGGCTGTCAGGTAGGCGCGAAACGTTCCGACATTCGTCAAGTGCCGGCCATTGACCGGCGACGAGGAATCCACGCCATGTTCGCGGTTGTAGTGTTCAATATCCGCCAGCTTGTTTTCGATATAGCCAGAAATCAGCTGCGCCTTGCGCAATCGTTCCACATCCGCATCGGAAAGAAAGCGTATGCTGTGCATGTCAATGTTGACGTTGCGCATGATGCGGCGGCCGCCGATCTCTTGCATGCCTCGCCAATTCTTGAATGAATCCGCAATGAGAGCGTATGTCGGAATCGTCGTGACCGTTTGGTCCCAGTTGCGCACCTTGACGGTGGTCAGCGTGATCTCGATCACATCGCCGTCCGCCTGATATTTCGGCATTTCCAGCCAATCTCCCACGGCCAGCATGCGGTTGGCGGAAAGCTGTATGCCCGCCACGAAACCCAGAATAGGGTCTTTGAAGACGAGCATCATCACGGCGGTCATGGCGCCGAGCCCGCTCACCAGCAAAGCGGGCGATTTGCCCATCAGCATGGCCAGAGCCACAATCAGCGCGCCGATCAGGATCACAAGCTTGACGCCTTGAACGAACCCGCGAATCGGCATTTGGCGCGCGTAAGGCTTGGCGTTGTACATCTCCATCAGCGCATCGAGAAACGCGTACAGGATCAGCACGCCTGTCATCAGAGCCCACAAATGAGCGGCAACATGCAGGACCGCAAGCGCGACGCTGTCGGCAGACAGCCACCATCCCGTAAGCGCACGAACAGCCAAGGCGGGTGTCAAGGCAGCGAGCCTGTGAAACACCCCTCGCTTCACAAGCGTCGCGTCCCACGCCACGCGCGTACGGGCTGCCAGCTTCGCGACACCACGCGCAACAAAACGATCCGCAAAAAGATAAACGGCGGCAGCCAAGCCCAGAATTGCCAGAACAATCAACGGCGTAGCCAGCGCTCCGGCGCCAGCCTGCATCGAATTCAGCCACTGGTAAAGATAATCGCGCACAAATGCCGCTCCAGACAGTCGGCCGTATAGGGCCATGACGAAATGCCAAAAAAGAATGAATAGCGCTATGCGCGATCATTGTCAAATGCGCAGCCAGGAATACCGCAGGTTGCGCCCCGCGGCTTGCGTCAATCTTTTTTGGACTGGCCGGCAATGTATTTCCTGTGCAGCGCCTTGGTTGGCCGGATATGCACCGTGCTGGAATGGTAGGGCAGCCTGCGTCCGCGCAGTACGGGCACCTGGGGGTTGGCCGGGAAATGCCGGGTATGGCCGGTGACCGTTTCGTCGTTCACGCGAAACTGGAGCAGTGAAAGCATGGCTTCCTCGTTCTGGAAGAACAGCTCCGCGTGGCGGTCGGCGTGCCGGTCGTTTATGTCCAGCAGCGTCAAGGTCCGGTCGCCGGCGGGCGAGGTTCCGACCCGCGGCTGGTCGGGCGCGGTCAGCGTAACGCGCAGATGAAAATCGCGCAGCAGATCCGCGAAGATCGGCTGCAGGTCCCGGTAGGTTTGCCGGTCGAGCGGCGTGGCCGAGGGCGGCAGCGCCGAATCCTTCTCTTCGGGGCGCGGCGTGTCGCCCGCCGGCAGCAGGCGAACGTGAAGCACGGGATGGGACCAGCCCCTGGGCGGACGCCCGGCGCGCCCGAACTGGAAGCGCACCATCGGGGCCGGATCGCCGTCCTGCAGGAACGGGTTGGGCAGGCGCAGGTCCTCGACATCCGGAATCGTGTACACGGCCACGCTTTCGCGGCCGCCGTCGGGCATGTCGCTCGTTTCGTGACTTGCGAGAGCCGCGCCCTTGCCCATGGTCTTCGCGCGCTGTTGCGCGGCCGCGCGTTCCAGA
>SLKS01000221.1 GCA_007134465.1 Kiritimatiellia bacterium
CGCGACCCGGCGCGCGGCAATCCGGTTGGCGGGCCAGGTCCCGCCGATCAAAGCGGCGCCAGGTCGCCGCACTCCAAATCTTGTCTCTGGCAATCCTTTTTTGCTTTTTGTTTTCCTCTGCGAACGCTGACAATGACTTTTTGGCGCGTATGCGACTGATAAAACAACCCTTTTTTGCGGGCAATGGCGATGGCTTCATCATCGGCTTGCGTTCGTCAGCCGACAGCGGAATTGTTTGCAACAGCTTTCAGTCCAGCCCTGTCCAGCAGGGAAACGGAGCGGCCGTCCACGGCGATCAGTCCCTGATTTTGCAGTTTGCGCAAGGTGCGGCTGACGGTTTCGGGTATGGTTCCGAGCTGTTCGGCCAAGGCGGTTTTGCTGGAGGCAAGCGAGATCGTATCGCGGCAACCGTCTTTTTCCGACAGCTCGATCAGCCGCTTGGCCAGGCGCGCGGTCACATCCTTGAGGGACAGGTCTTCGATCAGATCCACGAACCGCATCAGGCGCCGGGACAATGCCGCCAGCATGGTCAGGAGAATATCCGGATGTCGGCGCGCCGTTTCCAGGAAATCGGCGCGCCGCAGATAGAGCGTTCGGCTTGTTCGTTCCGCTTCGGCGTCCGCCGGATAGGAGCCCCCTTCGAAGACCGGCGCTTCGCCGCACACATCGCCGGCTTCGTCGAACACATGCAGGATCTGGCGGCGGCCGTCCATGCCGCAGCGCGAGACGACTATGGCGCCCTGCGCCACGATGAACAGGCCGGTCGCCTTTTCGCCGGCCAGAAACAGCGTCTCTCCCGGAGCATACTCGCGGACTTCGGCAATCCTGGCCAGCGCCCGCTGTTCCGGTTCGGCCAGTTGGCCGAAGCCGCGCGCGGTTTGCAGCATGCCGCGCTTCAGCAGATCGTCGCACGGTATGGTTTTCACTCGGATGCCCTCCCCACAAACATTGTTTCCGGGCGGTTGCCCACCTCGCGACTATTCGCGGATTTCTTGACATAAGTCAAAGCCCGTTTTTCCGCTTGGCGCTACTGTATCGGCAAATGGAACGAAACCCGTTCGGCAAACGAAAGGAGACGAGGCCATGAAAAGGAAGGTCGTGAACATTGACGAGGACAAATGCACCGGTTGCGGACTCTGCATTCCGAATTGCGCGGAAGGCGCGCTGCAGATCATTGACGGCAAGGCCCGGCTGATCAGCGACCTGTTCTGCGACGGACTGGGCGCTTGCCTGGGCCACTGCCCGGAAGACGCCATCACGCTGGAGGAGCGCGAGGCCGAGCCCTACGACGAGCGCAAGGTGATGGCGAACATGGTCGGCCAGGGGCCCAATGTGATCAAGGCGCATATGAAGCATCTCAAGGAACACGGCGAAATGGAATATCTGCGTCAGGCGGCGGAGTGGCTGCGGGAGAATGGCGTCGAAAACCCGATGTTGGCCGAGATGAACGCCAAGGCAGGCGCGGCGGCGCATGGCGGCGGAGGCTGCCCGGGTTCGCGCGCCATGACGTTCGCGGCCGCGCCGAAAGATACGGAATCGGATGCGGGCGAGGATGGGCAGCGTCCGTCGCGGCTGACGCATTGGCCGGTGCAGCTTCACTTGGCATCGCCGCGCGCAACCCAGTATCAAAGTGCAGACGTGCTGCTTTCGGCCGATTGCGTGGGGTACGCGCTCGGCGATTTTCATAAGGATTGGCTGAAAGGCAAGGCGCTGCTGATCGCCTGCCCGAAACTGGATACGGGCCAGGAGGTGTATGTCGAAAAAATTCGAGCCTTGATTGACGATGCCAAGATCAATACGCTCACGGTCATGATCATGGAAGTGCCTTGCTGCTCCGGACTGCTGGCGCTGGCGAAGCGCGCGGCGCAAGCCGCGCAGCGCAAAGTCCCGATCAAGTGCGCCGTGGTCGGCGTGCAGGGCGGCGTGATCAGCGAAGAATGGGTGTGAGGCGGGGGAAGCTGTGAGCAGTGACCAGTAAACAGTAAACAGTGAGCAGTGAAGGAGATGGATATGAGTATGTTTTGCTATCAGTGCGAGCAGGCGGCCAAGGGAACGGGTTGCACTCAATTCGGAACCTGCGGCAAGGACCCGGACGTGGCGGCTTTGCAGGATTTGCTGGTGCACGCGACCAAGGGCGTGGCCATGTACGCGCATCGTGCCGCGCAACTGGGCAGTCGCGACGAGGCGGTGGACCGGTTCGTGGTGGAGGCGCTGTTTTCGACCGTGACCAACGTGGATTTCGATCCCAATCGGCTCGAAACGATGCTGCGCGACGCCGCGCGCATCCGGGACCATGCCCGCAAACTGTATGCCGACGCCTGCGCGAAGGCGGGCAATCTTCCGGCCACGCTCGACGGGCCGGCGCAATGGCAACCGGCCGACGACCACGCCGGCCTGCTTGCCGAAGGGCGCACCGTTGGCATTGCCGCGCGCACGGACCGGCAGAATGCCGATACGGTCGGCTTGCAGGAACTGATCCTGTACGGCCTGAAAGGCATGGCCGCCTATGCCGATCACGCACTGATTCTCGGCAAGAAAGACCCTGCCGTGTTCGCGTTTTTCCATGAAGCGCTGAACTTTCTGACCCGCGAAAACCCGTCGGCCGACGCCTGTCTGGCCATGGCGCTGCGCTGCGGCGAAGTGAACCTGACGGCCATGGCCCTGCTCGATACTGCCCACGCCGAAACCTACGGCCATCCGACGCCCGCGCCGGTACGCATCGAACCGCGCAAGGGCAAAGCCATCCTGGTTTCCGGACACGATTTGAAGGACCTCGAGGAACTGCTGCGCCAGACCGAAGGCCAGGGCATCAACGTGTATACGCATGGCGAAATGCTGCCGGCGCACGGCTATCCCGGGCTCCGCAAATATCCGCATTTGGCCGGCAATTACGGAGGCGCCTGGCAGGATCAGCAAAAGGAGTTCGACGCCTTCCCGGGCGCCATTCTGATGACCACCAACTGTATTCAGCGCCCGCGCGATTCCTACAAAGGGCGCTTGTTCACCAGCGGACTCGTCGCCTGGCCGGGCATCCCGCATATTGCCGACCGCGATTTCGGCCCGGTCATCCGTGCCGCGCGCGATGCGGACGGTTTCGCCGAGGACGGAACGGACAAGACCATCCTCGCGGGCTTCGCGCACAATGCCGTGCTCGGGGTGGCCGATAAAGTAGTCGAAGCCGTGAAAGCCGGACAGATCCGCCGCTTCTTCCTGATCGGCGGTTGCGACGGCGCGAAGAGCGGGCGCAATTACTACACGCGCTTCGCCGAAGCCGTGCCGAAGGATTGCGTCATTCTCACGCTCGCCTGCGGCAAATTCCGGTTCAACAAGCTCGATTTCGGCGACATCGGCGGCATCCCGCGCCTGCTGGACTGCGGACAGTGCAACGACGCCTATTCCGCCATCCGCATTGCCGGCGCCCTGGCCGAGGCGTTCGATACCGATGTCAACGGGCTGCCGCTGTCGTTCGTGCTGTCCTGGTACGAGCAGAAAGCCGTCTGCATTCTGCTCACGCTGCTGCACCTGGGCATCCGCAACATTCGGCTGGGTCCGAGCCTGCCCGCTTTCGTTACGCCGCCGGCCCTGGCCGTGCTGGCCGAGAAATTCAATATCATGCCGGTCGCGGATCCGGACAAGGATCTGGCCGCATGCTTGGAGGGCAAATAGATGACAACGGAACAGGACATACGCGGCCAGGCGCTCGACCTGGCGGCCATGGTAGGCTACGCCGACGGGGCGGTAGTCAGCAAAACCCTGCTCAACAAGAAGACGGGCACGCTCACGCTGTTCTCCTTCGACGCCGGCCAGGGCCTCAGCGAACACACTTCGCCCTACGACGCGACGGTGTTCGTGCTGGACGGCGAGGCCACCCTCAAGATCGGCGGGGAAACGGTCAAGGTTCCGACCGGACAACTGGCGATCATGCCTGCCAACGTGCCGCACGATGTGCAAGCGGAGCGCCGGTTCAAAATGCTGCTGATTATGATCCGCTAGTCCTGGAATAAGCGAGGGTTTCGTCGCGAGAGTGCGCAAACGTCTGCGGATGGGGCGCTTGAGACGGGGCGCGCGATTCTCGCATATTGAAATATGGGTGAAATGCGCGCCCCGCCTCAAGTGCCGCAGGCGTTGGCGTTGGCGTGCTCGTAGCAGAAAAACTCGCTTATTTTAGGGCTAGTCGCCGTGCCGGGACCACAAACCGTTGCGGCCGGCGGCGACAAAGGCGTTGTTGCCGTAGGCGACAGCCATCAGATCGCCGCCTACCGTCTGTTCGCGCCGAATATGCTGGCCGTGCCATGCGGCGCCGTCCGCGGAGAAAAGCAGAGCGCCCCGGGAACCCACAGCCACATAGCGTCCCGCGCCATAGGCGGCATCGGCAATGTCCGTATCCAGTTCGACGCGGCATTCCGTAAAAACCGTTCCGTCCGCCGACCGCAACATGGTTCCCTCGCGACCCATGACGAAAAACTCGTTGTTCAGGAAGCGCATGCGCAGAAGCCGGTCCGCATTCCACGCGGGAGACGCGCCGGGCGTCCATGTTTCGCCATCGGCCGAGACGAACATCGCGCCGCGCGCATCGGCGATCGCAAACCGGCTTCCTGTCCAGACAAGGCCGGATATGGTGCGGGGAATGCGGGCGCGGACCCGTTCCCACTGATACAGATTTATCGCGCGCAGAAGGCCGCCCGGCCGTTCTCTGGCGATCAAAACATGGCTATGGCCGGCGATTTCGGCGATGGGATTGGCGAAAGCGCCCTTTTCCAGCGGTCTGATTCTCGCCCACTCGATGCCGTCCGCGCTTCGCAATACATCGCCACGGGCCGTTCCGACATAGAAGAAGCCGTCCAAGAAATCTACCGAACGGAAACCGGGCCGTTCGCTCTTGCGGCGGCGGGTCCAGCGGACTCCGTCCAGCGAGGTGACGATGCCCTCCCCGACCGCCACAAACATGTTGTTGCCAAAGGCGACCGCCAGGGAATAGCGGTTGTCCCGATGCACCCATTGGCGGCGTTCGCGAAGGATGTCGGCATAGGTCCGTTGGTCGCGCCCGGCCATGTCGGTACGGGCGCCTGCCAGCAGAAGCTGTTTTTCCTCGTTCGGTCGGTGGAGCATGGCCGCCAGTTGCAGCGGTGTTCGGCCCCATCGGTTTGTCGCGTCCTTGTCGGCGCCGACGTTCAGCAGAAAACGGATGGTATCCGTTCCGGGATGCGCCATCGCGCGCGGGCGGCCGGCTACCGCATGATGCAAGACCGTGTTGCCGTCTTCGTCGCGAAAGTCAATGCCGATCTCTTTCATAAGCACGGCCACGGTTTGCGTGTCGCCAATTTGCGCCGACTGAAACCATACCGTGTGCGGGCCGATAGCAGGCTCCCGGGCCGGAACGGATGGCTCTGCCGACGGCGGACGGACTGTCCGCGGCGGCGAGCTTGGCCGCATGCGCGGACGAGGGGTCGGCTTGGCTGGCGGAACGGGTTCGGGTGCGGGCCCCGTTTCGCGCGGCGACGCAAACCCCTGCGCGGAAACGACGCGGCCGTCTTCGAGCAGAACCGAGCGGCCGTCCGAATACAGCAGTGTTTCGCGGTTTCCCTGCCGCGCGGCTCCCATCGGGCGGCCCAATGTCGCGACGACCTCGGCGCGGGATGTGCCCGGCGCAGGCGGATTCGCGGCGGCGGTCCCGACAAGCGCTCCTGCAAAAGCGATCGTGGCCAGCGCCAAAGAGGCGGAAAAGCGAAGACGATTCATGCTCGGTTCCTCCAGGCTACAAAAGCCAGTCCGATCATCAACAGCAATCCGACAACCCGTATGGCGCCGATCCATTGCCACACATTGAACGAGCCGGATTCCGCGCCCAGCCATTCCGGTTTGTTTTGATGAATCCACTGCTGTCGGCCCAGCCAGTTTTCGCCGAAAGAAACGCCTGCGATGGCGTCTATGGCATAGCCAGCGCTTCTTTTGACACGCGGATGCGTCGTCTCCTGATACAACGAAACCAGTTGTGGCATACAGCGGGGGTCGCCGATAGCGCCGAGCGAATCGCATATCGCCATTTGCATTCCTGGCGAAGCCTGCGCGCAGGCGAGCAGTTCCGCCAGCGCGGGCACGGCGTTCGTGCACCCGATTTCGCCCAAGGCCCGAACCGATCGCATACGCAATTCCGAAGAGGGATCTGTCGCTTCCGCGCTCACAGCGGGCGCCGCGCCCTTGAAATGCAAGGCGGTAAGCGTCTGGAGCGCTGAAACGCGGACAGCCTCCGGGAAATCCGTATTCTCGAACACGGCCAGCACAGCCGGACCGGCAGCTTCGCCTTGAGCGACAAGCTGGTCCTGAACCTCTTTTCGGGTGCGGAAATCGGGGTGGGTAAGCTGAAGAGCCAGTCTGTCGAATTTGCTTGATGGGGCTTGGCCCGCCGCCGTTCTCAGGGCGGATGCCGAGTCCTGATCGTTCAGCAATTCGGCGACCTGAAGAGGGGTGAAGCCGGCCTCGTTCTTCAGGTCTACCCCCTTGCCATGCCGAGCCAGAACCGCGACAACGGCGGTGCGGCCGGCCTCGACAGCCGCGTGCAAAGGCGTTTGTCCGCCCTGGGCGGCCACGGTCGAATCGGCGCCCTGTTCCAGAAGCTTCCGCACCAGTTCGGGCGAACTTGCCAGAGCGGCAACGTAGAGAGGCGTACGGCCTTCGCTATCCTGCGCGTTGATGTCGGCTTGGAATTCCAGCAGGGTTTGAACAACGGCCCAAGCCCGATTCGGCGTGGGCGCGTGGATGGCCACATGCAGAAGCTGTCGTCCGTGCGCGTCTGTGCCGGCTGCCAATCGGGCGTCCTTTTGCAGCCATGAACGCAGTACCGCCGCCTCGCCGGCGACGGCGGCTTGACGGGCGGATTCGAACGAATCGCTTGCCGTTGCCATTCCGGCGACGGCATCGCGAGTGTCTCCAATCTCGACAGCCCGAACCGGAGCGGTCCACGGCGCGACAGCGCAAAGCCATGCGGCGACGAGGATGCGAACACTTGCCAAATAACAAACACGCGGACGATGATGCCGCCTTGGGGCCTGTTGTTCGCACTCGCCTGGCCTCGGGTCGCTGCGCCTCATCGTAAAGACCCCTTCTGTTTACGGATATTATACACGCAAAAACGTGTCTCTTTTCCCAAATGGCTCTACCGGCCCGCCTGCACGGTAGCGCTGACGAAATAATGATCGCTCGGATAGCGGCCGTGGTCATGGTCTTTCAGCACGGCCGCCTCGGCAACGGTCCAGGCGCCGCGCATGAGAATCCAATCCATCTTTCCAAGCGGCGGCTTGCCTTCGAACGGCCGATGGCTGTTCGGGTCGAATGCGGCGCCGGCGAACGCATGATAGGTGTAGCCGGGATCGGCCGGCCCGTGCGCCTGCGCGTAGGTGTCGGCCCAGCCCCCGGCCCGGAACGCGGCCAGCGCCGGATAGGTCGCATCCACGTTCATGTCCCCGGTCAGCAGTTGCGGATAGCCGTCCGGATAGGCGGCGGCATCTTCCACGATCAATTCGGCCTGCTTCCGTTGAGCCGCCCGACTGATATGATCCAGGTGCGTGTTGACCACCCGGAACTCGGCGCCGGTCGCGCGCTCGGTCAGCCGCACCCAGTTGGCCAGTCGGACGCAGGCGCTGTCCCACGACTTGCTGCCGGGCACATGCGGCTGTTCGGAAAGCCAGTATCCGCCGGCCGTCACAAGGTCGAAGGCGTCGGCCCGCCAAAAGATCGAATTGACCGGACTCCTGCTGTCCGCATGGTCGGCCATGCCGTAGAAGCGGAAGCCGGGCAATCCTTCCGTCATGTCGCGGAACTGGTCCTCGTTCATTTCCTGAAAGCACACGATGTCCGGATCCTGCCCTTTCACGACCGTCACACACAAATCCTTGCGCCGCGGCCAGGCGTCCTCGCCGTCCTTGGCGTTGGCATGGCTGGTTCGTATGTTGCATGTCAGGATCTTCATCGTGTCTTCTCCTTCAAAAAAATCTGTGGGTGCATTGTGATCCTTTCCCTGTTCAAGACCGACGAAGCAGGTCGTTTAGGCGTAACCACGTAAGAGTGAGTTCAAGTGTGCGATGAAGTGTGAGACTAAGAGTCATGGGCTGCGACAAACAGTTGCGCCATGCTCTCCACGCCTCTATTCCCAACACTTCATCGCCCACTTGCTCCCACGCTTCGTCTCGCACTTGCTTGCTTACGCTTAAACCACCCGCTTAACCGCTCTCTACAGGCAGACCCTTTTCGGATGCCGTCTAATGGAGCGCCGTTCTCGCCTGCCACCATCGAACAGGAATGTCTACAGGAAGACCGGCAAGATCGGCAAGGCTATTCGGGCGTCGCGTACGGATCGGGCGCCCTGATTTGCCGACCTATCGTTCTCGTCGCCGTTCTCGTCCTCGATTTCTCCCGTCAGCTTTGTCGAGGACGAGAACGAGCGCCATTCGCTCCGCTCGCCAAGGACGAGGACGATTCTCGCGACAAAGAAACACTCCGAAACGAAGAACAAAGAACAACGAACAAGGAGGGGCGCTTGCGGATTGCGGGCTTGCAACGATCGCCGATTCCGCATCGTGTTTCGCACCGAAGAAGCCACCTTCGCCTTCGGCGTCAATCGCATCGCCGATACCGTCGAACGGCTACCCCCGCCCGAAAAGAAGGCAAGCCGCGATCCGTGATGGCGTTCGTCATTGTCCCGAACGGATCACGATTCCCTCGCGCCATTTCTTAAGGGGGATGACGAGAAGGATCGGGACGACGATCGGGACGACGATCAGATTCGACACGCGACACTGTTTACGGATCACTGTTTACGGATCACTGTTTACTGATCACTGTTTACTGGTCACTGGTCACTGCCCCCGGGCGGGCCCGAAGCGACATAGTCGAACGGGGTCATCTTGTGCGGATGATTTTGAAAGGCCCACCGCACTTTCCGATTCGCCTGGTCCGGACGCGGGTCGGGTCCATGCCAAGCGCCCCGGCGCTTGGATTCTGGCATGGCATCCAAGGTCTGCCGGAACAGGGACACGTCGGGAACGTCCTCGGGCCGCACGGAACGGATGGCGAACCGGTGGAGACGAAACGACCGGGTCTTCTCGTGGCCCGGCAGGAAGACCAGCCGCGAGCCGCGGCTGGTCTCGTCGTAGAAGCCGACCTGCTCGATCCGGTTTCGTTCGTCGGCCACGATGATGGTCGTCCCATCCACGAAGAAGCGGGTGGTCGCCAAAGGCGTCCATTGGGTTCCGCTCAGAATGATGCGCTCCGGTCGTTCGCTTAGATCGAGCGCGCCGGCAATGCGATGCTGGCGGTCGAAATAGAGATTGCCCAGACTGTACTTCATGGCGCGGCCCACGCGCGACGACATGTCCGCTTCGATCATCCAGGGCTGGCCGTGCACGGGCAGATCGAGAAAGACGCCGGTGCTGCCGTCTTCCGCCTCCATGCATTGCTTCTCGGGATTGTGTCGCCAGGCGCCCTGGTACACTTTAAAAATGGCGGGATCGGCCGGCTCGCGGAAATCCCAGCTATAGTCCACGGACTGCCGGGGCGCATAGTCGAACGGCGAAGGCTTGTATTTTCCGAAAGCGTATTTCACCTGACGATCCGATTTGCCCGGCCGCGGATCCGGCCCGAACCAGGAGCCCTTGCGTTTCGCTTCCGGCAAAGCGTCTATCGCCTGCCGGAAGACCGACACGTCGGGAACCTCTTCAGGCCGGACGGAGCGAATTCTCAACCAATGCAGGCGATTGGGGCCATGCCCCATGGAAAACACCAGCCGGTTGTTCCTTGAGCCTGGTTGGGAGAAGAAGACCTCCTCCAGATTGTTTTGCTCGTCGGTCCGGAGATAGTAGGATGACGAAACATAGAAGCGCGACACCGCTGGTGGCGCCCACTTGGGACGGCGGCTGCGAAGCGTGGTTACGGGACGGCTATGCAGATGCGTTACGATTTCGTTTAAGTCCACCCGGTCAAAATTGATGTTGCCAAAATGCGTGATGGCAAGTCCTTCGTCGTCCAAGCGGTTGGGATCGGCGAATGAAGACATCTCGTATTCGATCAGGATCGGCAGCCCGTGCAAGGGCAGATTGATCAGCGCATCGAAGTTGCCGGCGTCCGCCTCCATGCACTGTTTCTCGGGATTGTGCCGCCAGGCGCCGTTGAACACCTTGAACAATTCAGGATCGGCCGGTTCACTGAAGTCCCAACTGTAGTCCATGGGCAGATCCGGCGGCTGCCAAGACGCGTAGTCGAACGGCGACATTTTGGATGGTCGGTTTTGAAAGACCCAGCGCGCTGTTCGGTCCGTTTTGTCCGGCCGCAGATCGGGGCCTGTCCAGGAGCCCTTGCGTTTCGATTCCGGCAAATCGTCTATCGCCTGCCGGAAGACCGACACGTCGGGAAACTCTTCGGGGCGGACAGAGCGAATCGCGATGCGATGCA
>SLKS01000208.1 GCA_007134465.1 Kiritimatiellia bacterium
CAGATTGAGATGGCTGTAGGTTAGCGGATCGTAACGTTCCTTTCGGTTCTTGAAACCGCCCGCTGCCGGGCCGTCCGGATCGGGCATCTCCAGTTCGCGGAATCCGTGCAGCGCCCATGTGCCGAGCTGGAGACGATGGTCGGGATGCGTCTGATAAACGAACGTGGCGAATGCGCTGGTGAATTCCTCGGCGGCATTGCGGCCGGAACGCCCGTCGGTCCGGTAATGCTGCGCGCCTGCCATGGCGGACAAGGCGGGATCCGGCCGAAACTCGCGAAGCCCGTAGGCGCGTACCGTCCCGTACGAGCCGGCCTCCGCGCCGACTTCGAACAAGCGCGGCGCGGCCGGATCGAGGCGCGGCCGGTGCGGCACGATATTGATGACGCCCACCACGTCGGCCAGCCCGGAAAAGAGCATGGAGGCCGACCGGGAAATTTCCACGCTCTCGATCGCCGCGCCCGGAAAGACATAGAACAGTTCGCGCGCATCGCGCTGCCACATGCCGTCAACCAGCACGTCGGGATAGGGATAGATTTGGCCGCGGAAGGAATGGAACTGCTTGTATTTGCGCCCGCGGGTCTCCGTATGAATGCCCGGCGCGGCCTTGAGCGCATCGCTGGCCGAGGCCGGCTGCACAGTTTTCAAGTCGGTCAGCGTCCATTCCGTGCGCGCCACGTCGAGCGCGGCGGATTCGCCGGCTGGTTCCAGCAGAAGATTGCGTTCGGGCTGCACCACAAGATCGGTCAGCCGATGTTCGGTTCCTTCGGCTTGCGCCCATGCGCCTGCCGCCACGGTCGCCATGCACGCCGCCAACCCTGCCTGCCACCTTGCTTTCGCCGTCATCGTCATGCCTTCCCCCTCGCTGTTCCGCCCGTTCTGTCAAACTTCACAGTGCCCTTTTCTGCGCAACTGTCCTTTTTTCAAGGCGTTAGCCATTTCTCGGCTTTCTCCCCCGTTTTTCCTGTCCATTTCGGTCAACGAGAGCGGCGACCAGCCTTCGCGCGGATGCTACGGCGGGCATGCGAGATTGGTGGACGATTGAGGAATTTCCTACTCGTTAGCCGCTCTCGTCGCCGCTCTCGTTCACCGATCTCCCTTCTCATAGTTTATATAAGACTTTTGACAGTACCTAATTCGCAGTCGTCGCCGTAGTCGTCAATCCGTTCTCTTGGATTCCTTGGCATACGCGGGCTTGTGCGGCTTGCGAATCTCGAGCCAAATGCCGTATTTGACACCGGGCTGCCGTTCGTGCTCCGGGACAAGAATACGATAGGGTTCGATGCCGAGCTTCTTCATGATGGCTCTCAGCTCGGCGGCGGTTTCCTCGATTTCGTATTTCGGGCCGCCATCGCCCTGCTTATCCCGAATGGCTTGCGCGACGGCGGGCTCGAGGTTTTCCGTATAGCCGCGTCCGATCAGAGCGACGGCGCCGGGCTTGAGTATCCGATAGATTTCGCCGAATGCCGTCGGTTTTTCCTGCCAGAACTGGAACGTGCCGCGCGAAACGACAATATCCGCATAGTTCTCTTTGAACGGCAGAGCGTGCGCGTCGGCGAACACGGCGCCGATCCGATGGGCGATCTTGGACGATTCCGCTTTTCTGTACAGATACGGAAAGTTGTGCGTGTTGATGTCGGCGTTGATCCAATACAAGGCGGGCGTACGCGTCGCCAGCTCGACGATCAGGTCGCCGGGCCCGCCGCCCAGGTCAATGCCGATACCCGCCATCTCGGCCAAGCCGTAGCGTTCTACGACCCAGTCCGCCATGGCTGGATAGACTGGCGCCAATCGGTCTTGGGCCGATGCGTTCATGCGCGCGGCAGCGCGCTCGAGGGCTGGGGCGTACTCGGGGGCGATTCGCGCTTCATGCGCCGTCGCCAGAGCCGCAAGCAGAACCAGGAAAGACATCGCTGTTCTTGTGCGTCGGTTCATTATCCTTCCTCTCCCAGCGCGAGCGCGTACAGCGCGCCGTTGTGGCCGCTCAGGAAGGCGTGTCCCCGGTCCACCACCAGGCCGCTGCAGGAACCGGTCAGGTCGAGCGTCCAGACGGGCGAGCCATCGCGCCGGTCGAGCGCCATCACGGTTTGACGACGAATGCCGCCTACCAGATAGACCGTGTTCCCCTCGGCGGCGACCGGTCCGCATCCGTCCAGATCCGTCGCCCAGAGGCGCGCCCCGGTTCGGGCGACGAATACCCTCGTATCGCCCGCGTTCACAAAGACCTGTTCGCGATACGCTTGCAGGGCCGATGGCGCGCCGATGGCCTGTTCCCAGAGTTCTGCGCCGGTCTGCGCATCGTAACCGGCCAAACGGCCCAGGGCCGGGAAATCGCGATGCGCCAGCACGACAGCGCCGTCGCCCATCGCGACAAGCGGCGCCGTATAGGAAGGAAGCGCGCGGCGGAGCGGCGTTGTCCAAAGGATGGTCCCGTCGCGCGGATCCAGCGAGCGCAACGCGTCGGTCAAGACGGCGATCAGTTGTCCATGGCTGTCGGCGCCGGCAAGGGCCAGCGCGGGCCGGTCGCCGGCAGGAAGGCTCCATGCCGGTTCGCCCGTTGCGCTGTCGAGCCGCATCAGATCGAAGCCGTCGGCCAGAAACAGATCGCTACCGGACAGCAACACCGAGAGCCGGTCGTCGCGCGCGCGGGCGGGAAGCGGCCGTTCCCTGCGCCAAAGTTCGGCGCCCGCGGCCGCGTCCAACGCGACGAGCGCGCGAACGCCGACAGACTCCGGATTCCGTTGCCAGCCGTAGACACGTTGCTCGTCGGCAACCAGAGGACCGCTTATGGCCGCCTCGGTTTCCCAGAGCGCTCGTCCCGTGGCCTTGTCGAACGCCGCGAGGCGAGTGGCCGTTCCGTCCTGCCTGAGCGCGAACAGGCGCGGCCCCGCTACCAGCGGGTAGCGGAAAGCGTGCGCGGAAGTCCAGTAGATGCCGTCCCGCGCCCATTCGATGCGCGCGGCGGCCGTTGGCGCCGATGCGCGCCGGCGCCAAAGGCCGATTCCCGTCAGCGCAATCAGCAAGCTCGCGGCGAGCGGAAGCAACGCTCGGTTCCAGAACCAATGCGAACCGAACGGGGAAATGCGGGCGGAACGCCTGTCGCGGCGAACCGCTTCCATCAGCCGGTCGCTCGCGCCGACCGCGCGGGCGACCGCCCCCGCGCGCAAGGCGTCTTTAATCCGATCCAGTTCCGCCAGCGTCTCGCGGCAGGCCGGACACGCGGCCGCATGCGCTTCGACCTCGGCCCGTTCGCCCGCTTCAAGCGCGCCGAGCGCATAGGCATCCATTTGACCGTGTATCTGTTCGCAGGGATTCATCTTATTAACGTTACGTTTGCCGACGGGTAAAAGGGACAAGACTTCGTAATTTTTTCAACGCGCGCTGCCCGCGTTTCTTGGCCGCGTCTTCCGTGCAGCCAATGGCGCAACCAATTTCCTGGAATTCAAGGCCTTGCACAAGACGAAGAATCAGGATTTCCCGGTCGGGATCGCTCAGCGCGGCGAGTCCTTCGCCGATGGCGTCGAGCGCCGCCGTCGGCGGATTCGGGGTCGGGCTCGTCTTGGCGTCTTCCAGCTTGTCGCGGTAGCGGGTTTCCCGACGCCAATGATCGGCGCAGGCATTGCGCAGGATGGCGTAGAACCAGGGGGCGAACGGACGCCGCTCGTCGTAGCGCCGCCGTTCGCGATAGATTTTCAAAAACGCATCCTGCACGGCCTCGTCCGAGAGACCGGTATGCTTCAGTCGAGAATCGGCAAGCAGGAGCGCCGGTCCCGCGTAGCGGTCTGTCAGCGCTTGCAAGGCCGCTTCATCGGTTTCATCCCGCACGCGGCGCATGAGTTCTTCGTCGGATAGCTCGTGATGCATTCGGAGCAGGCAAGCACATTTCGCTTGTCCGGGCAAGGGTGTTGTGGGGCGCAAATCGTTTGGCGAGTTATGTTGCGCGCAACATAACGTGAGATGCACCCGTGTTGTGCCCCCCACCCTTGCCTGCCCGGACAGTTTATGGCATGGTGTGTTTTGCGAGGAAGAAAAGAAAGCGATCGAACGAATCGGAAGATTCGGGAGAATCGAAGAATTCGATATGGGCCGAGGATGGCGAGGAAGAAGGGAGACGTGTATGTTTGGCGGTACGGGAAGCTATTTCTGGCTCGATTCGTGGGTCATGGCCAACATTGTGCAGCTTGGCACGCAGGAGTTCTGCGGGCTCTGTTTCTCAACCGCCGGAACGACCCCTGCGGACGACAATACGACCAGATGACCCAGGCAGCCCGTTCGGGCTGCGCCAACAATGTCGAAGGCTCGTCTCGCAAGGCGACCTCTCGCGAAACGGAGACCGACATTCGGGTGGAGGCCAGAGCGAAACAGGAGAATGCGCCGGACTGTCCCGATTGCGGCAAGCCCATGGCCCGGCGAAAGGCCAGAAGCGGCCAGAATAGCGGCAAAGCCTTCTGGGGCTGCACAGACTATCCGTCGTGCACAGGCCTTCGAAACATGGAGTAGGCCTGTCCC
Organism: Kiritimatiellia bacterium; assembly: GCA_007134465.1. Taxonomy (GTDB): domain Bacteria; phylum Verrucomicrobiota; class Kiritimatiellia; order UBA8416; family SLMC01; genus SLMC01. The sequence goes on from SLKS01000208.1 coordinate 4,507, forward strand.
CGTTATCGAATCATCCGATTCTTTCGACTCTACCGAAGCACTTAATAACCTGTCCGAAAATGGTTTACCGGTCCTCCGGCGGGCGGAGCCGGTAGCCGCCGTCGAGATGATAGCATTCGCCGGTGACAATGGCGAAAGCTGGCGAACAGAGCGCGAGACAATGCTCGGCAATGAGTTCGGGGCTCGGAATAAGGCCGAGCGGAGTGAACTGCTTGCGTTTCTCGCGCATGGCCGGGGCAACGGACGGCAGATCAATCAGTTGCGGGATCAGGGTATTGACGGTGATCTTGCGCGCGGCCAGCTCGTAGGCCAGGAACGGCGTGAGTTGGTTCAGCGCCGCCTTGGCATAGCCGTAGGTGGCATGGCTGTACTTGTGCGAACTGGTGGCGGAAATGAAGACAATGCGCCCTGAACCGTCGTCGGGCATGAGCCGGGCCGCATCGCGGGCGATCGTGAAATTGCCGCAGACCTGTCCCTGAAACGCCTCGCGCATTTCCCGGGCCGACGTCTCGAGCAAAGGCCGATAGCTGCCGCCAGCTCCGGCCACGGCAATCAGGATGTCGAGCCCGCCCAGCGCCTCCTGAACGCCGCCGACAAAGCATTCGCATTGGTCGGCGTCAAGCAGATCGAGCGGAAACACGTGCGCTTCAGGCGCGCCCAGCGCGCGGCATTCGCCAGCTACGGTTTCGGCCGCGGCACGGTCCGTGCAATAGGACAGGGCGAGCCGGGCGCCCTGCGCCGCGAAAGCGCGGGCCACGGCCGGGCCGGTCTCGTTGCTGGCGCCAACGACCAGAACGCGCCTGTTCTCGTGCTGGATTCCCGAACGGTTCGCTGTCATGGCTTTCTCCTTTGCGCAGAGGCCGGATAGCCGATGCCGGAAAGTCTCTACCTCGCGAGCACGGCCAGCGATTCGAAATAAGGCGTGCGCGGAAACATGTCGAACAGGCGCGCGGCGCGCAAACGGAATCCGAACCCCGCGAGCCGGTTCAGATCGCGAGCCAGCGTATCCGCCGCGCAGGAAACGTACAGCAGGGCGGGAACGGCGGAACGGCCGATCATGTCCAGGACGGCCGGTTCCAGGCCGCGGCGCGGCGGATCGGCAACGATGGCGGTGCGAGCGGGCGCGATGTCGCGCAACGCGTTCGGCAAAAGGTCGCGGCAGCGGCCGGCAATGAAAACCGATTCGGCGGCTGTGCCCAGCTTGCGAACGTTGGCTTGCGCGAAACGGATCGCCTTGGCATCGCTGTCCACTCCGATCACGCGCTTGGCCCCGGCATGCGTCGCGGCCAGCGACAGCAGCCCGCACCCGCAATAGAGGTCTAAAACCGTATCGCTGCCGAGCGCGGCCAGTTCCGCTTGAATGGCTTCGGTCACGGCGGGGATCAGCGCCGGATTCACCTGGAAAAAACCGAGCCGCGGAACACGCAACGGCCCCCAGGGCGACTCTTCCTCGAGCCGCTCCTTGCCCGGACTGCTTTCGCCAACCCAGACCAGCGTCCCGTCCGCGACCGTATGCCGCAGCGTAATATCCTCGCCATCCGGCAAACTGTTCAAGAAGGAAGGCTGCGAACGCAACTCGGCAAGACGTTGACCGATCTCCGGCCGAGCCAACGGGCAATGCGAGACATCCACAACCGTGCGATTGTCCTCGCCGACATACCCCAAAACCGGCGCGGCGCCGACATGGACGGCGCTATGAAGCACAATCTTGTTGCGGTAGCCCGTCTCGAGCGGAGACGGGACCGGCTCGCCCACCGTGGCATCCTCTTGCCAAGCGGCCGTTCTTCGCAGAAAGTTCGCAAGCTGATCCTGCTTGATGCGAACTTCCTCGCCGTAGCGCGCATGCTGATAGACGCAGCCGGGACAGGATCCGAACAGCGGACAGTCCGGCACTGCGCGATCCGGCGACGCTTTCGTCACGCGCAGCGCTCGCGCTTCCGCATGGCGTTTGCGGCGCGCAACAATCTCCGCGACTACGCGTTCGCCTGGCAGCGTTTCCGGCACAAACACGACCAGCCCATCGTGCCGCGCGATACCCTTGCCGCGGTAGGCGACGCTTTCAATGGTCAGTTCCAGAGAGGATTCGTTGCTTGTCATGGGAAACTGCATAGCAAAGACTGCCCATCGGAGCAAGCGACGAATTGTTTCCTGCTTTTTCCAGACTTGCTTTTCGATGGCCGCTCTGGCATTTTTTGGGGGGAATGGTTGATGGTTGATGGTTTCACAGGCCATTCGTTGCCCGCTGAAACGGAAATGGAACGATGCAGGGTATGCTCTACAGTTTGCTGGCCGGGACGTCCACGGCGCTGGGCGCGCTGATTCTCGTGTTTTTCGGGGCGCCGGGCAAGCGTGCCATGGCCGCTTTGCTCGGATTCGCGGGCGGGATCATGATAGCGGTTTCGGTGTTCGAGCTGATGCCCGAGGCGCTGGAACTTGGTTCGATGCCAGTCCTTATCGTCGGATTCCTGCTGGGCTGCGGCATGATGTATTTGCTGGACCTGTTCATGCCGCATGCGCACTTGTCAGAAAGCCGCCATCTGACGGTGGAAAATGCCGAGCGGCTCCATGGCGTCGGCGGCATTCGGCGCACAGGCTACCTGGTTTTCGCCGGCATAGCGCTGCACAACATTCCCGAAGGCCTGGCCATCGGCGCCGGACTGGAATCGAGCCCGGAACTGGGCCTGTCCATTGCGCTGGCCATCGCATTGCACAATATCCCGGAAGGCCTGGCCGTGGCGGGCCCGCTCCGGGCGGGCGGGCTGTCGGTCTGGAAAGCCCTGCTCTTTACGCTGGGCGCCGGACTGATGACACCAATAGGAACGGCGCTCGGACTGCTCGTGTTCGGCTTGTCGGAAGCGCTTGTCGCCGGCTCGCTGGCTTTCGCGGCGGGCGCCATGATCTATATCGTCCAGGACGAGTTGATCCCGCAAGCGAGCGGCATGCACAGCCACATGGCGAACGCCGGCCTGACGGCGGGCCTGCTTGTCGGCCTTCTCGTTGTCCACTGAGCCCGGAGGGCGCACGTCGTTCTACATATAACGACTTGCGCCCATCCACTGACGATTGCGCCGGCAATTCCAGCAAAACAATGCCAAATGCTGCGCCTTATGTCAGGCGCTGACAACGAAAGGCGTTTGCGAAGATCAAGCCAAGTAAAGAAAAAAGGTTTGTTGCTGTAAGATTTGCCGACGAAGAACATATACCTGTGAATACCGGCTGGGGAATCCCATGAAAGATCAAGAGAAATTCGTCGCGCTGCTGAGCGGCCAGACGCGAACGCTGTACGCGTTCGCCTATTCCTTGGCCCGCAACCATCAGGATGCCGAGGAAATTGTGCAGAACACTTCGGTGATCCTGTGGCAAAAACACGAACAGTACGACGAGTCCGCCTCGTTCGGGGCCTGGGCCCGTTCCATTTTGTATCGGGTGGCCATGAACCATGTGCGGGAACGCAAGCGTCAAGCCGTGCTCTGCGAGCCGGACATTCTCGAGAAACTGTCCAATGGCTACGAGCAGGTCGAGGACACGTACCGCGAGAACGGCTTGCTCGACAGCTTGCAGTTCTGCCTGCGCCGTCTCGTCGGCAAGTCGCGGCGCATGATTGACTTGCGCTACAAGGATCGGAAATCGAGCGAAGAGATCGGGCGCGTTTTCCATTTGAGCGTGCGCGCCGTGGATGTGGCGCTCTACCGAGTGCGCCAGCGACTGGAACTGTGCATCAAAAGCATGATCTCCGGACAGGAGTGCGAATCGTGAACGAAGCCGAACATGAAACCTTCGAGCGCTTGGCCTGGCGCTATTTCGACCGGCGCCTGGCGCCGTCGGAAGAGGCGGAGCTGCGGGAAACCCTGCGCGACAATCCTTTGCATTGCAAACGTTTCGCGGAAATATCCATTGTGCATTCCGCTTTGGACAGAGTTGTTAACATCAGGCGTGACAACGTGCTACCCATGCGCCGGGCGCGCGGGCGTCTCGCATTCAGAGGCATGGCGGCGGCCGCCGCAGTTTTGCTGACGGCGCTGGGCGCGTTTTGGCTGTTGTCGGACAGGGTAGGCTCCCCAGCGCTGCCAACGGCCGTGGCCTTGTCCGAGCTGAAGGGTGAAACAACCGTCTTTCGGGGCGACAAGGCGCTGGCAGGCGCGATCGGCATGCGGCTGAAGCCGGGCGACCGAGTGAACACAGGCGCCGATGCCGCCGCGACGCTGACGGATTCGGATACCGGCATGCGCATCGGTTTGGCGGCCGATACGGTGTTGACGATGAAAGCCAGGGACGGGCTCTGGCATCTGGGGTCTGGAAGAATCGAGGTTCTGGCGCCATCGGATGGAGACCGCTCCTTGGCGTTTACGACGCATAACGCGCGAACGACCGTGGCGGGGACACGATTCGAGCTGGTGACGGCGGCGGACCTGACTCGGGTGGCCGTCGAGGAGGGCGCGGTGGACTTTGCCGATCTGGTATCGGGCGCCGCCGTTTCGGTCGAAACCGGGCATGCGGCGGTGGCCTCTCCGCGCGGGCCGCCGGTCGCATTCCGGCTGGCAGCAACCGACGGACTGCTGGCTCTCTACCTTTTCAACGAAGGCGCTGGCTCGACCCTATACGATGTGTCGGGCATCGGCGAGCCGATGAACTTGACCATTGGGAACCCGGCCAATGTCGAGTGGCTGCCCGACCGTTTGCGCGTCCTGGGCGCGGCGAACATCGCATTCAAGGGCCGCCCGGACAAACTGAACCAGGCTATCCGAGACAATCGCGGTCTCAGCATAGATGCGCAGATACAATTGCGATTTGTGGAAGAAGGGGAACGGGGATTGTTCATGGTCGCGCACATAGGTCGTTGGCGCCAAACGTGGACCCAGACCACCCGCAAAACCGATCCCAATGCTGCGACGTACAGGGAATCGGTCAATCGAACAATATTCGTATTGCTGGAGAAAGACAGACAGGTTGAAAGTTTATTCTATCACGACGGCCGATTAAATGCGAGAACCGAACTCGGCAAGATGGCCCTCTCCAGAAATCCGCCGACGGAAATGCGATTCGCTCCCGTTCCTGTGGACCACTTCGATCATGACGACGCAAGACGCGAATGGCGCGGCGACATCTTCATGCTGGCCATCTACGGGCGGGCGCTGACCCCGGCGGAAATTGAAGAGGCCGCCCGCCACGCTGTGGCGCCGACCCCGCAGCCGTAAGCCGACCCGGTCTTCTTGCTCAACCCGATCCGATTCGGATTTCAATGGGACAAGGCCGACTGACGCCAGCAACCCAATCGGACTTAGGATTTCCTTCGGGCTTGGGTGTTTCGTCATTCGTCATTAATGGCGCGGTCCCAAGGCTTGTTGCTTGTCCTAAAACGTCGTTAACTAGTTTCTGTTGCGTAAAGCGGTCGGGACGGAGCCCGACCCTCCAGCATCGTAAGAAACGCTTTGTTTGTAACGATGGAGGGACGACCTCCGTGTCGTCCGATGTGAAAAACAGACTTTCCGCAACAGAGTCTAACTAAGCGCCATTCTGCGCTAACCCTAAGAGCCATTCCCGCCCTCCCCCTCCGCGCTTTTCGCAGCGGATGAATGGCCGAATCCAGACGAAAAAAATCCCACCCTCCCCTGTAAGGTTTCCCGCCTTGAAACATCTACCTGTGGATGCCGCCCTGTTTAACGCCAGCGAAGCCGATCATTACAGTGGATATGGAGGCGGATCCGACCATAAAACCAAAGAAAAAGAGAAATCTTTCGTACAAACGGGTAATACCAGGTGGAGCAGAGAGGGAGAAGTGACCAGTGATCGGTGATCAGTGACAGACCAGTGTCGCTGAAGTTTACGGCAAAGGTGACGACGGAGTTAGAATCGGCGGTGTTTACGAGGCAGTTTGCGTTGGAGGAAGAGGCGTGGCAATTTCGTCTGTTCCGTAAACTGTTCCGTCAACCGCATCGA
>SLKS01000086.1 GCA_007134465.1 Kiritimatiellia bacterium
AAGCCCTGTCGCATGGATAAACTGCTGGGCGTGGTGCATGCTGCGCTGGAAAGCCGCCACATGATGCTGTGCGCGAGCTGAGCGAAGGCCGCTACGGTTTCATGCGTTCCAGCTTGCGGTAGAGCTTGGAGCGGGTCATGCCCAGCAGCCGGGCGGCGGCCGAGATGTTGCCGTCGGCTTGCGCCATCGCGTTGCGGATCACGGCTTCTTCGGCGCGCGCCATGTTGAGCGGCAATGTCGCTTCCGTCAGGGGCCGGTTCGGCTCGGAATGGCCGGCCGTCTCTTCGTGCGGTTCGTCGGGCGTCTCCAGAAAATGCAGATGTCCCTCGTGAATTTCGTCGCTATCCGATTCGAGCATGGCTCGTTCCAGCAGGTTTTTCAGTTCCCGCGCGTTGCCGGGATACGCATGGTCTTGCAAGCGGGCCATGGCGGCGGGCGCGATGGTTGGTATGGGCCGCCCCATCTCCTTGGCTAGCAAACGGCAGAAATGGTCGGTTAAATCCGGAATGTCTTCCCTTCGGGCGCGCAAGACTGGCAGTTGGATTCGGAAACCGGTCAGGCGGTAGTACAGGTCGGCGCGAAAGGTCCGGTTGCGTATTTTGGCGGCGATGTCGGCGTTGGTGGCCGACAAGACCCGCACGTCCACTTTGCGGCCCTTGTTCACGGCGCCCACCGGCACAACGATGCCGTCTTCCAGCACCCGCAACAGCTTGGCCTGAACGGGCAGGGGCATGTCGCCGATTTCATCGAGAAAAAGCGTGCCCTTGTCGGCATGCTCGAAGGCGCCTTTGCTGTCGGTCGCCGCGCCGGTGAAGGCCCCTTTGCAGTGTCCGAACAAAGCCGATTCGGCCAGTTCGGGGGGGATGGCCGCGCAGTTGACCGGCACGAACATGCCCTTGCCGCGTACGCCCCCGTAATGAATGGCGCGCGCCACCAGTTCCTTGCCGGTTCCGCTTTCGCCGCAAATGAAGACCGGTGTCGCGTACGCCTTTTGCAGCGAGCGTATGTCCCGAATCACCCTGCGCATGGCTTTCGAGCGCCCGATCAGCGTCTCGATGCCCCAGCGTTCGGTTTCGCGGCGGGAGAGCGTCTTAACCTGACGGGCCAAGTCGTTACGTTCCCGCTCCAGCGCACGGTAGCGTATGGTTCGCTGAATGGTCGCCACCAGTTCCGCCTGCACAACGGGCTTTTCCAGAAAATCGTAGGCGCCATGCTTCAAGGCGGCGATCGCATCCTGTTTTTCGGCATGACCGGATACGATCACGACATCGGTATCGGGCGAGACCTTGCGAACGTGTTTCAGCACCGCAAGGCCGTCGGCTTCCGGCATGCGCAAGTCCGTGATCACAATGTCGAACTGATCCGGCTCGAGCGCGCGCAGGAACTCCGAAGAGCGCGGGAATATCCTGGCGGAACAGTCCGGCGTTTTGCGCAGGTAGCGCGCCATGGTTTGCGCCGCTTCGGCATAATCCTCGACAATCGCAATGCGGATCGCATGGGCGCCGGCTTCATGCTTCATGAGCGGGCTCCCCGTCGGCGAACATCTCGCCGAGCGCATGTCGGAATTCGTCCCGCGTCACCGGTTTCTCCAGCATGGCATCCACGACGGGCGTTGGCTCGCCTCGGGAGACGATGTTCATGCCGGTCAGCAGCATGACCCGTGTCGCGGGCGCCGTGGCTTTGATCTGCCGGGCAAGTTCCAGGCCGTTGGGCGACGGCATGGCCAGATCGAGAACGACCAGGTCGAAGGGATGTTTGCCAATGGCGTCCAGCGCTTCGCGCCCGTCTTTCGCTTCGGTCGTCACATGGCCGTCCAGCGTCAGGAATTTGGAAATCGAATGTCGGGAGCCGTCTTCGTCGTCCACCACCAGTGCGCACAGTTCGCGCGGGACGGCTTGCTTGCCCGGGCGTTGTCCGCGTCCTTTTCCGCACTGCGCCAAAGGCAGCCGCACGGTTACGGTTGTGCCCTCGCCGGGCTTGCTGTTCACCGCGATGTCGCCCCCGTGCTGCCGGACAATGCCGCGGCAAAGCGAAAGGCCCAGGCCGCTGCCTTGCCCGTTGCGGGTCGTGAAAAAGGGCTCGAAACAGCGCAGCGCGACTTCCGGCGCCATGCCGGCGCCTGTGTCTTCGATTTCGGCGCGCGCCCAGTCGTCCTCGCGCGCCACGCGAACGCGAATGGCGCCTTCCCGCCGGATCGCAGCGGCCGCATTCAGCAACAGTGCGCAAAACACCTCGCGCAACTGCGCCTCGTTGCCCGAAACTTTCGGGGTCTTCCCGAAATCCGTTTCCACGCGTATGGTTCTGCCTTCCGCCTGCGCCTGAATCTTCCAGGCCGGTTGCGTGAGCGCCACGGCTTTCAGCGCCACGGCGCGCAATGAGACGGGACAAATCTCCTCGCGGCGTTCGACACGGTAGAACTCCCGCAACCGCTGCACGATCTCGCGCGCATTGCGCGCCGACGAAAGGATCGTTTTCAGTATGGATTCGGTTTCTTCCCGGTCGTTCAGAATGTCCGGATCGCTCAGCAGCAAGTCCGTTAGCCCCATGATCGGCATCAGGACATTGTTGAAATTGTGCGCGACCCCGCTGACCATTTGTTCGAGCGCATGCATCCG
>SLKS01000323.1 GCA_007134465.1 Kiritimatiellia bacterium
GAAAGACAGTTGTGCAGTTTTATGGCCACACCAATCGGGTGTTAGGGCGCATCTCTGCAAGCTGTTCTCCATCTTTGTGTTCTCTGTGTTCTTTGCGGTTATCTGCTCTTTCCAGGATGAACTGGACGATTCCCGCCCGCGAAGCGGCCTGCGGCCGATATTCCTCGCTGCGCTCGGAATGACAAACTGTTATCCCATACCGCCATGTATTGAACCATGCCAATAAATTTGACCTGCCATCACTTGGCTGTTGGATAATGAGTTGCGCTTAGATTGACACCTATGCCCCATAGCGGTGGCCCTGCTTGACCGGATCGCGGATGCGCCCAAGCCGAACGTTTACGGTCGTTTGTCCGCATCGTCCCGGCGCACGTAGATGCGCAGGACGGTGTCGGCCTGGCCGAAATCGTTCACGACGGCGGCGAGCCGATAGACGCGCCGGACGGCGGCTTGCAGCTCGGCCTGTTCCGCTTCGGAAAGCGGCGCGATGTCGGGCGCGCGTATGGCCAGTCCGTACCCGCTGAACGCCGCGACCGGCGCCTGGCCGGAGGCGATGGTTTCCAGCAGCATGTCCCGGTTCAGGACATGGCGGCGTTCGGCTTTTTCGCGGGGCCAGTCGGGGAAATAGCAGAAGGGGCCCAGGGCCATGCCGTCGGGCAGCCGAAGCCCGCTTTCCACCGCCAGGTAGGGGTCTTGCGTGAGCAAAGTTTCGCCTGGTCTGGCGGCGGCCAGGCTGCGGACCAGGCGGCCGGCGTTGCGCAAGCGGCGCAGGGGCGTTTCCGTCCGCAGCGGCCACCAGATTCTGTCGCGCCTCGCGAGGAACCAGTCCTGGTTGATCGGCGAGGAGAAGGACGAGGCCAGACAGAGCGCCAGCACGAACGCGCGCAGCTTGAGCTCGGCGGCGGGCGCGGCGGCCGTGCCGCCAACGGCCATGGCGCGGACCAGAGCGCAGGCAACCCAGGCCGCGAGCAAGGGGAAGGCCATCGCCTGGTAGTCGTCGTAGGGGAAAGGCGCGGCGGCATGGAGAACGGTGATGGCGACGATGGCCAGCGCAACGGCATGGCGCGCTGCCGGTTCCGACTCCGCATGATCTTCGGGAAGGCCGGCCGGCCGGTTTCGCCGCGTCCGCCAGCCCCAGACGATGGCGGCCGCGCCCAGCGCCAGCGCGACGAAATAGGCTTGGACAACGCGCGAGGCAAAGCCGGCCTTGTAGGCAAGAGCGACAAGCCCGCCGCCGGCCTGGCGGCCGGCATGGTATTCCGCCAGCGCGAACCACAGGGCCTGGGGCGCGCGCAAGGCGAAAGGAAGAAACAGGGCCAGCGCCGCCAGCGCGAAACCGGCGCCGAGCGCGAGCGCGGCATGGAAAGCCGGACTCTTCGTCAGGGCCCGACCGCGCGCGCGAAAGGCCGCCCATACCAGCGCGGCGCCGGCGGCCGGCAGCGCGGCGCCGGCGGACAGCCGCGTACCGGCGGCCAGCGCCAGCAGGATTCCTGCGCCGAACGCGGCCATGCGACCCCGGCGCAATGGCCAGCACGAGAGGAGCGCGAACGCGGCGGTCAGGAACAAGCCGGCCAGGGCGTAGGTTTTGACAATGGTCGTGAAGTAGCTTTGATACACGTTCACAGCGGCCAGCGCGAAAGCCAGAAACGCGGCGCTGTCGCGACGGTTCGGCGGGGCGATGCGCCAAGCCAGCAGCGACGCCGTCGCGGCGGCCAGCAGCCCGAGCACGGCTGTGAAGGCGCGTCCGCCCGCCACGCCCCAGCGCGCAATCAAAGGGTTTGCCAACGCGTAGACATGGGGCATGACCGGCCCCTGCGTGGTCGCGAAATCCACGTATGGATGTCGGCCTTCCGCCACCAGCCGCGCGGCGTAGAGGTACCAGCCTTCGTCCTGGTTCAGCGCGCCGCGCCAAAGATTCATGACGCTCAGCAGCGCGGCGGCGGTCAGCGTCGCCGCCCACAGCAGGGCCGATCCGCCGCGGATCGCCTTCCCGGCCGAACGCCCGTTCGGCCGCAGCTCTGCCTCATGCTGTTCTTCGGTCGCGGACAAGCCGTCTTCTCCTTGTTGGGTCGTTCAATGCTGCGCCTAACGGGACCCGAAGGGCGAGCCCTTGGTTCAGGCGCTCGCATCATTCCGCTTGACGGTGGCAATCGCCGGATTGTTTTCGCTACCGTTCGTTCAAGTGGATCGCGTAGGTGTATCCGGGTAAGGGTGGCGTTGAAGTGTACGCTTAAGAAAGCGATCAAGTGTTTTGTTCGCCGAAGGCGCTCTTACACTTAACCGTACACTTGACCCCCGCTCTTTGTCGGTTACGCTTAAACGACCCGCTTCATCGATCTTCATATTCCTCTGCGAACACCTTTTTCTGGCCCTCTCGAACTCGTCGTCGTTCTCGTCCTCGCTTTCTCCCGTCTGGTTTGTCGAGAACGAGGTCGAGAACGATTGTCCCGCCTTCCTTCACTCTTTTTGCGAAACTGATCACCGATTACTGATTACTGGCAACTGGTCCTAAAATAAGCGAGTTTTTCTGCTGCGAGCACGCCAACGCCAACGCCTGCGGCACTTGAGGCGGGGCGCGCATTTCACCCATATTTCAATATGCGAGAATCGCGC
>SLKS01000114.1 GCA_007134465.1 Kiritimatiellia bacterium
CAACAAGACGTCCATGGACAAAGTCTATGCCGGCGGCGACATCGTGCTCGGCGCCGCTACCGTCATTCTGGCCATGGGCCAGGGCCGCCGCGCCGCCGCCGCCATCAATGAACGGCTGCGGACATAAGTAGACAATCCATTGTTCAGTTGCCGCCCATAAGGGCACAAGGCGGGCTGACGCCCGCAACCCAATTTTTCTTTTTCAACCACGGAAAACGCGGAAGACGCGGAAGAATATCTGTATGCGACGGCCCTTCATGTCCTTCATGCTCTTCATGGTGCGCATTCCGAAAGATACACCCAAAAACGAATGCCTTTTTTCTTGTTTTTTTACAGGATGGCGGTGATTAAGGCACTAAGGCGGGCTGTCGCCCGCAACCCAGAGGTCGGAGGACAGATGTCAGAAGTCAGAAATTAAGAAACTGACCTCTGACCTCTTGGCCTGGATTACCGTGAAATGCCTCGCTAAATTTTCTTGTTTTTTACAGCAGAACGGTTTGATTAAGGCACTAACGCCTATGGGCTACTGATTACTGATCACTTTGATTGCGGCCGCAGGCCGCTTTGGGCAAACATTAAGCGTGGACAGGAGACCCGCCGCATGAAAAAGCAGAACATTGTCGAGGCGCTTACCCCGCGTATGGACGCCGAGGATCTGGACGCCGTACTGGACCGCTACGCAATGCGGCACGCGCTGGTTCAGAACAGCAAATTCATCCTGAGCGTACCCGACAACCCTATGGGACATCCGCGCTTCAAGGTCATGGAAGTTGTCAAGGAGATGGGCCTGACCATCGATCCCGAATGCTTCCTGCTGCACATCAACACCTTCCATACCAAGGAAGATATGGACGACATTCTTGCGCAAGCCGACGCCATGAAGGTGCGCTATCTGCTTGTCGTCACCGGCGACGGCAGTGAACGGCTGGCCAAGCTCGATCCGGCCTCCATCGGGGCCGATACGCAGTCGGCCACCTCTGTCGAGCTGCTGCGCTACATCCACAATGCTTATCCAGGCCGATTTCGCACGGGCGCGGCGTTCAACCCTTACGAGCCGCAGGATCACGAGATGGAAAAGATAGCGCGCAAAATCGACGCCGGCGCCGAGTACATCATTACGCAGCCCATCATCGGCCGGTCCGAACCGGCGGAAAAACTGGCGACATTCGGTCTGCCGGTAACGGTGGGCGCATGGATGTCGAAACGGATCGACCTGCTGTCGGAGTGCATCGGCTACGAGCTGGCGCCGGCCGACCGTTTCGATCCAATGGCCTCGCTGGCCGAACTGCTCGGCATCTATCCCGATTACGGCATTTACGTGTCCATGCTGAATTTCAAGCGGCAATGGGAACCCATGCGCGCCATGCTGGCGCAGAGGCTTTAAGGCGGGCTGTCGCCCGCAACCCGAGTTTGGGGAAAACAGGTCACTGTCATCCCGCGGAATAATGGAATGGGGGAATGTTGGAATAATGATAGCAAGCCGAAACGGTGATTGCCTCTGTCGAAAATTCTGCAACGCACTGCGCGAAAGGCAGAAGAAAGACAAAGCGCCGTCCGCTGGCTGTCAAAGCATTCCACTATTCTAATCTTCCACTATTCCATAATTCCATAAGATTTTTAAGGAAAGAGCTATGCCATGCCCACAGCATCGGAACTGAAAAACGGCAGCGTTGTGCAGGTGAACGGCCAGCCGCATGCCGTCGAACGGATTCAGGTCCAGACGCCGTCCGCCCGCGGCGGCGCAACGCTCTACAAGATCCGTTTCCGCAATCTGGTCGACAAGCAAAAAACCGACCGTGCCTGCAAGGGCGACGACATGTTTGGCGACATCGACTTTCAGCGGCGCGAAGTGCAGTTTCTCTTCCGACAGGGCGACGCCTGCACGTTCATGGACTTGACGGACTACAGTCAATTCACGCTCGAAGCGGAAACCATCGGCGATGTGCTGCTCTATCTGACGGAAGACCTGGAAGGCATTCTGGCTTTGATTGCCGACGACCGGGTGCTGGGGCTTGAAGTGCCGTCGGCCGTGGAACTCGACATCGCGGAGACGGCGCCGTCCATGCGCGGCGCCTCGGCTACGGCGCGGACCAAGGCGGCGACACTCAGCACCGGTCTGGTGGTCCAGATTCCCGAATACCTTGCGCCCGGCGAACGCATCCGAGTGGACACCCGGGAAGCCCGCTACCTGGCGCGCGCATAGACCGACCGACGCCCGTCGGCCAGAGCGGGGCATCTCAACGCAATCAGTATTCGAGCGGCATGTCGCGCGTCTCGGCAAGCGAAAAGACGGGGCCGTCCACGCAGACGTAATGCGGGCCGATGTTGCATCGGCCGCACTTGCCAATGCCGCATTTCATGCGCATCTCGAACGAGAGAAAGGTGTCTTCGGGCGCGAAATCGAGCCGGGTCAGCTCCGGGACGGTGTACTTCAGCATGACGGGCGGGCCGCAGATGAAGCAGAGCGCGTTTCGCGCCGACGGCGCGATCTCGGCCACCGCCGCCGGCACGAAGCCGACCCGGCCTTTCCACGAGGGGTCGCCCTTGTCCACCGTGAGATGGACTTCGATGTCCGAACGTTTCGACCAGTCCAGAAATTCGTTCTTGTAGCACAGCTCGCCCGGACTGCGCGCGCCGTAGATCACGGTAATGTCGCCGACCGTCGGGCGTATGTCGGGATGCAGCAGATAGCGGATCAAGGCTCGCAAGGTGGTGACGGCGAATCCGCCGCTGATCACGACCGCGTTCCTGCCGGCGAGCCGTTCGACCGGATACCCGTTGCCCATGGGGCCGCGTATGCCCATGCGGTCGCCGGGCTGCAGATTGTGCAGGGCGGTGGTCACCACGCCGGAAGCATAGCGCTTGACCGTGAACTCCACATAGTCGCGGTCCAGCGGCGAGGAGGCGATGCCCACCGGCGATTCGCCCGCGCCCAGCACGGACAGTTCGGCGAACTGGCCCGCCGTGAAATCGAAGGCGGCCCGGTCGGCGGGATTCGCGAACGCGAACCGGAAGGTGCGAATGTCGCGGCTCTCGTTTTCGACCTCGATCTTCTCGATTTCGACGGGATAGGGAATGTACGGATTATTCACTCGGCGTCTCCCGGATGGTTCTCAAGATGGCGCGCAGGTCGTTGTTCGCGGGGCAGCAGCCGACACAGCGTCCGCAGCCGACACAGAACGGGACCTTGAACTTTTCGATGCCGTAGGAGAATTTGTGCATGATCCGCTGGCGCAGACGCTCCTTCTGGGAGGTGCGCGGATTGTGGCCGGACGCGTGACGGGTGAACAGCCCGAACTGGCAGGTGTCCCACACGCGCACGCGGGCGCCCCGGTCCCCGCGCTGTTCTTCCTGGATGTCGAAGCAATGGCAGGTGGGACAGAGAAAGGCGCACACGCCGCAACCGGCGCAGTGTTCATGGATGCGGCTCCACAGGTCCGACTCGAACATGCCGGCGAGTTTCGCGGCAAGCTGCTCAAGGCCGGGATTCGCTTCCGTTTTCGCGGCGGAACTCTTGCGCAGGTCGGCCAAAAGCGCAAGGGCCCGGTCGTCTGCTTTGGGGAACCGTTCGCAGGCGGGCAGCAGGGCGCGGCCTTTGTCGCTGATAATTTCCAGGACATGCCGGTCTGGGTCGAGCGGCGCCAGAAACAGGTCGCATCCGCCGTTGTCCATCGGATCCACGCCCAGCTCGCGGAAGAAGGCGGTGGCCGGGTCGGCGAGCGAGCCGCGCCCGATCACGGTCGTGACGGCGCGCCGCGCGAGGTACAGGCGGTCGGGCGAGGGGTCGGACGCGAACACGGCGTCGAGCGTTGCGATCGCCCTGACATCGCAGGGATGCAGCCCGAACAGAATTTGCGGAATGGGCTCGGGCGGCGGCACGATTCGCTGCTCGCCCTTTTCCAGGCGCCAGCCGAACAGCGTTTCGCAACGGGGCAGCAGCGCCGCCTTGGGCGAAGAGCGAGGAACGACGCACGTCGCATCGAGCTGGTCGGCCGACTCCAGCCACTCGAAATAGCCCACGCCGTCGCGGCGGACCGGCGCCATGACCCGGGCCGTTTTCATCAGCTCGCCGACAAAGGCGGCCATTTCGGTTTGCGGAACGATTCTTGTTTCCATAAGGCTTGTCACAAGGTGAAGCGGTTCGGATCGTCCGGTTTGAACCCGCCGATCAGCGGCGGGGCCTGCGCGTCCGCGCCGGCTTCGTATCCGTATTCCGTGCGGGCGAATTCGCGCAGGAAATCGTTGTAGAGCCGCAAATCCACGCCCATGGGGCAGGCGCGCTCGCAGGCGCCGCAGCCGGTGCAGCGGCCGGCCAGATGCGTCCAGCGGAGCAGATGGAAGAACATGGCGTCGGCCGGATCGTCGGTGCGGCCGGCCAGCCTGGGCCGGGACTGGTCCGCGAAACATTCGCCGCAATAGCAGGCGGGACACACCTGGCGGCAGGCATGGCAGAGAATGCAGCGCGCCATCTCCTGCCGAAACTTGCGCCAGCGTTCGGCGCGCGTCATGCGCCAGGCTTCCTCGACGTTCTCCGCCGGTTCCGACGCGTCCGTCTGCGCGACGGGGTCGGCCACGAGCCAGTCGGCGATCTGCGGATTGCGCATGGCGCAGCGCCGGCAGCCGGGATCGAGCGCATCGCTCAACGGCACGACAGTTTCGACACCGCCGCACACGGCGTGGATGCGGTCGTTCTTCAGCGTGGCGCTGTCGGGCGAATCGCTGTTCAGCGCGCGGGCCAGCGCGCGCGGCGAAATCACGCCGGCGCACGGCGCCCCGAGCACGACGAGATCGTTCCGGTCGAATTGTCGTTCCTGAACCAGCCCCGCCAGCGCGCGCGCATCGCAGCCTTTGACGACAATGGCGACTTTTTTGCCCTTGAACTTGTGCAGAAGATTGACCAGGTTCATCGCGCAGCGCGCGTCGAACACGAGGGCTTCGGGCCCGGCTTGTCCCGGCTCGGAGCCGGCGCTGCCGGCATGCAGGATGAGCGGCGCGGCGCTCAGCGGCGACGAGCCGGGCTGCCAGCCGATCAGGACATCCACTGTGCCGTCGGCCAGCAATTTCGCCGCGATTGTTCGCAGGTCGGCTCGTTCAGTCATAGCGCACCGTCGTTTTCGCCATTTGCGTGTTGGGTCCCAGTTTCGCGATCGCTTCGGTCGTCTGCTTCATGATCTCGGCGAAGCGGGCGCCTTCGGCGGCCGAGATCCAGGAGAACCGCACGCGGCCTTCCTCGATGCCCGCGAAATCGAGCAGCCGGTCCAGCAGATGAAACTTGCGCCGCGCATGGTAGTTGCCGGTCAGGTAATGGCAGTCGCCGGGATGGCAGCCGGAGACAAGCACGCCGTCGTAGCCCTGGCAGAGCGCTTTCAGGATATAGGCCGGGTTCACGCGGCCGGAGCAGGGCACCTTGACAATCCGGATGTTCGGCGGGTACTGGTAGCGGCTCACGCCGGCCAGGTCCGCGCCGGCATACGAGCACCAGGTGCAGAGGAACGCGAGGATTTTGGGCTCCCATTGGGCCGGGGTTTCGTTCATAGCGCCATGATCTCCGCCACCACCTGTTCGTCCGTGCTTCCTCTCAGCGCCATGGCCCCGCACCGGCAACTGGCGGCGCAGACGCCGCACCCTTTGCAGAGCGCAAGGTTGACCTTCGGGAGCAGCCGCTCTTCCCTGCCGACGCGCTGCATCTCCATGCCGATCGCCTGGAACGCGCACATCGTCTCGCACAGCCCGCACGCCGCGCAGCGCTCGGCATTGACCGCGCTGACGGTTCCATGCGCCGCCAGCGCCTCTTGCGAAAGCAACGCGCACATCCGCGACGCGGCCGCCAGCGCCTGCGCGGCGGATTCCTCCGTCGCCTTCGGGCCGTGCGCCAGCCCGGCGAGATAGACGCCTTCCGTGGCGAACTCGACCGGACGCAGCTTGGCGTGAGCTTCCATGAAAAAACCGTCCTGGTTGATCGGCACCTTAAGCTGTTTGGCGAGCGCGTCGTTCGCGTCGCGATCGGCCGCCATGCCCGTGGAGAGCACGAGATAGTCGGCCGGCATTTCGACGCGGCGTTCCAGCAGCGGATCGTTGAACGCGACGGTCGGGATCGCGCGCGAGCGTTTCGAGCCGTTCGCGACTGTCACTTCCGGCCGGGTATCGGGATCGAAGCGCACGAACAGCACGCCCTTGTCGCGGGCGTCGGCATAGTCCAGCTCGCGCCGGCCGTACGTGCGGATGTCCCTGTACAGCACGATGACGTTGGCGTCGGGGTTCCGTTCCTTGACGCGGATCGCGTTGCGCACGGCGCGCGCGCAGCAGACGCGGCTGCAATAATTGCGCGGCTCCTCGCGCGAGCCGACGCATTGAATCATCACGACCGTTTTCGTTCCGGCATCGAGCCCGGCATCGAGGATGTCGTCGAACTGGGTCTGGGTGACGATTCTTTTGCTTTGTCCGTGCCCGTAGCGGTGCGCGGGCCGGATCTCGTCGGCGCCGGTAGCCACGAGAATGGCGCCATGTTCGCAGACAGTATTGTCGGACAGCGCGGTTTCGTAGTTGCCGACGAATCCGCGGATCTCGCGTACCGTCGTGTTTAGGCGGACTTCGATGCGCGGATGGGCGAGGACCGCTTTCGTCAGCGCGGCCAGGCGTTCCCGGATGTTCGGCAGGCCCGGCAGCGATCGGCGTCCGCGCAGGCGGCCGCCCAGCGCGCGGTCGCGCTCCACCAGGCAGACCTCGAAGCCCTGGTCGGCCACGGCCAGCGCGCCGGTCAGGCCGGCGAAGCCTCCGCCAACGACCAGCGCGCGCTTGTTCAGCGGCAGGACCACGGCCGACAACGGTTCCGCCAGGCGCGCCTTGGCTGCGGCCATGCGCACCAGATCCTTGGCTTTGGCCGTGGCGGCGTCCGGTTCGTTCTGATGCACCCAGGAACATTGATCGCGAATGTTGGCCATGGCGAACAGGTGCGGGTTGAGTCCGGCCTGCCGCAAGGTTTCCTGAAAGAGCGCCTCGTGGGTGCGCGGCGAACAGGAGGCGACGACCACCCGGTTCAGGCGATGCTCCAGAATCGTCTCGCGAATATGATCCTGCGTATCCTGGGAACAGGTGTAGAGATTGTCTTCCGCATAGACGACCGACGGCAAGGCGCGCGCGAATTCCGCAACGGACGGCACATGGACGACCCCGCCGATATTGATGCCGCATTGGCAAACGAACACGCCGGTCCGCACGGGCTCGAGCGCCACATCGCGTTCCGGCGGGTATTCGCGTTCCTGCGTGAGCGTGCCGCGCGCTTCGTGCAGCAGCCGCCCGGCTTCGCAGGCGGCGGCGCTGGCCTGTACCACCGTTTCCGGAATGTCTTTCGGGCCCGCCGCGGCGCCGCCCGCAAATACGCCCGGCCGTGATGTTCGCTGCGTGTGCAAGGGGTCGGCGGCGAAGAACCCGTCCGCATCGGTCCGTATGCCGAGCCGTTCGGCCAGGCGCCGCGCGCGCGCGGGCGGTTCGAGTCCGGCCGAGAGGACCACCATGTCGAACGATTCGTCCGTCACCGGCCCGGCCTCCGGCGCATAGCGCACCACGAGCCGGCCGGTACGGTCGTCTTTCGATACCGAGCCGGGCCGCGCGCGCACGAACCGGACGCCATACTCCGACTGAGCCCGTTCGCAATACTTGTCGAAATCCTTGCCGAACGCGCGCAGGTCCATGAAAAACACGGTGACCTCGACGCCGTTCATGTGTTCCTTGGCAATGACCGCCTCCTTGATGGCGTACATGCAGCAGACCGAGGAGCAGTAGCGGTGGCGGCACGATACGTCCCGCGAGCCGACGCATTGCAGAAAGGCGATTCTCTTCGGGTCCGACCCGTCCGACAGGCGGCGCACATGGCCGGAAAACGGACCCGAAGCGGAGAGGATGCGCTCGAACTCGATGCTGGAGACCACGTCGGGGAAGCGGCTGTAGCCGAAATCGTATTCGCGCGCCGCCGGATAGTCCTCGAAGCCGGGCACGGCGACAATGGCGCCGACCTTGACGTGGACAATCTCGTCTTGCTGATCGTGCAGGATCGCCTGCGCCTTGCACGCTTCGACGCAGGCCATGCACTCGGAACACATGGCGCAGTGCAGGCAGCGTTTCGCTTCCGCGATCGCCTGTTCCTCCGTCAGCGCGCCTTCCACCTCGCCGAATCCGCGCAGCCGCGTTTCGAGGGACAGTTCCGGCCCATGCTGACGGGGTGCGACGGGATGCGCTCCGTCGGGCGCGGGCAAGTCGGAGGCCACCGACTCGCGCGCGACCCGCTCGGGCGGCTCGAACGGAGCGCCGCGCAAAAAGCTGTCCACGGCCTGCGCTGCCTTCTTGCCTTCGGCGATGGCGCCGATCACGGAGCCGGGCCCGGTGACCGCGTCGCCGGCCGCGAACACGCCGGGCGCGCCGGCCGCGCCGGTTTGTCCGTCCGCGTCGAATGTGCCCCAGCGGGTCAAGGCCGTATCGGCCAGCCCGGCATCCTCGGGCATCTCCACCTTCTGGCCGATGGCGGCGATGGCCATGTCGGTCTCGATCTCGAACTCGGAACCCGGAACGGTTTCCGGCCGGCGCCGTCCGCTGGCGTCGGGTTCGCCCAGTCTCATGCGAAGGCAGGTCATGCCGGAAAGCTTGCCGTCGGCGCCATGGAAACGAACCGGCGCGGCGAGGAAATGGAACTGAACGCCTTCCTGCTCGGCGGCCAGGATTTCGAACGGGATCGCCGGCATTTCGGCGCGCGACCGGCGATAGACCACCGTCACGCGTTCGGCCCCGAGCCGCAATGCCGTGCGCGCGGAATCAATGGCCGAATTGCCGCCGCCAATCACCGTCACGTACCGGCCGACGCGCGCGATCTCGCCCGAATTCACGCCGCGCAAAAAGGCGATGGCATCGGTGACGCCGTCGAGGGCCTCGACCTCGACTCCCAGCCCCGCGCCGGCCTGCGCGCCGACCGCCATGATCAGCGCTTTGAACCCCTGCTCGCGCAAGGCCGCCCACGTGACATCGCTTCCGAACCGGACGCCGAGCCGGAGTTCCACGCCTTCTTCCAAGACATCCCGGATATCGGCTTCCAGCACGTCCGGCGGCAGACGATAGTCGGGAATGCCCCACGCCAGCATGCCGCCGGCCCGCGTGGCCGCCTCGAAAATCGTGGGCCGATAGCCTTGCCGCGCCAGGGAACGGGCGGCCGCCAGCCCGGCCGGTCCGCTGCCGACAATGGCCACTTTCTCGCGCGCCTGCTCGGGTTTGGACGCGGCCCGCGCGCCGCCGCCGATCCGGCGCCTGTCCGCCAGAAACCGCTTGATGGCGCAAATGGACACCGCATCTCCGAACCGGCTCAGATGGCATTCGGTTTCGCACGGATGGTGGCAGACCCGGCCCAGAACGCCCGGCAGCGGGGCCGCGTCCAGCACCGCATCGAGCGCCTCGTCGTACCGGCCGGCCGCCGTCAGCGCGACATACGCATTGATGTTGATACCCGCCGGACAGCCCACCCGGCATGGGCTCCGGCCGTGCTTGTCAATGACAAACGCATTGGGATAGGCTTGCGGGCAAGGCCGGAACACGGCTTTGCGCTCGCCGATTCCGCCGTCGAACTCGTTGGCCGTCCGGATCGGGCACGCCTCGGCGCATTCCCCGCAGCCGGTGCATTTCGTCACGTCCACGAAACGGGCGCGCTTGCGAATGGCCACCGTGAAATTTCCGGCCTCGCCGGATACTCCTTCGAGATCGGCCCACGTGATCGTCTCGATGTTCAAATGCCGGCCGCACTCGACGATTTTCGGGGAGAGAATGCACATCGAACAATCGTTCGTCGGGAACGTCTTGTCCAGCCGGGCCATGTGCCCGCCTATGGCGGGCGAATGCTCGAGCAAATACACTTTCTGACCCGATTCCGCCAAATCGAGCGACGCCTGAATGCCGGCAATGCCACCGCCAATCACCAGCGCCGCTCCGATCTTTTCGGGCTTGTTCCGTTTCGCTGCCATGGTTTGCACGTTTCTTATTACCCCCCGCTTCGCTGGAGATAATTAAGGCGGACTGTGTCCGCCCTTCTTTGTTCTCTTCGTTACCTTCTGTTCAAATCTTTATGGGCGGCCGGCGCAGCCCGTCTCAACTGTTCTCCGCTCCCAGTTTCAAGTTTCCAGTATTCCAATATTCCACTATTCCGCGCTCAGCTTTTTCTGCCAGTCTTCGATCGTGCTGCGGCCGGATACGAGCTCGTCCATCATTCTGTTCCGGCATTCGAGCGTCAAACGGCCCGCATCGAGCGTGGCCTGGAGCAGCGAAGCGTCCGCCTTGCCTTCCGCCACGGCCATCTCGCGCAAGGCGCGCATGATTTCACGGAACTTCACGTTCTGCGGACATTTGGACGTGCAGGCGTAGCATTGAATGC
>SLKS01000374.1 GCA_007134465.1 Kiritimatiellia bacterium
ACCGCCTCGTTATGGGTGGCGCGGTAGAGCCAGCTTTTGATCCGACCGGATGGCCGCCATCCATCCTGCCAGGCTTGGAACAGGCGAATGAAGACATTCTGAACCGCGTCCTGCGCGGCATGCGGATTGTGCAGCATGCGGGTTGCGTAACGCAACAATGCGCTTTCGTGTTCGTTCACGATCGCCTCCATTAGGTCGGCGCGACTTGCTTCGCCGACAGCCTGTTCCTGCGTTGTTCCGTCCATAAGACGACCCTCGATCCGACCGATCCTTGCCTGTAAGACGCCTGTCAACCCGATAATCTTCATACTATGAGAAAATAATCCGAAAAAAACAACCATTTCCCCGTGTCCATAGCCATTCTCGTCTACATCGATGCCATTCCCTACCCATAGATTCCGCGTAAGAGCCCTTTGTATAACATGGGCGGCAGATTAAGGCAACAAGGCGGGCTGTCCCAGGTCATAATGAGAATAGCGGATTCTTTGCTT
Source organism: Kiritimatiellia bacterium (assembly GCA_007134465.1). Classification (GTDB taxonomy): domain Bacteria; phylum Verrucomicrobiota; class Kiritimatiellia; order UBA8416; family SLMC01; genus SLMC01. The sequence goes on from SLKS01000374.1 coordinate 492, forward strand.
GCGATTCCGAGAAAGCTTCGGTATTTACTTCTCATAAGAAATGCAGCCTTTCTCGGGGTTTAAGAAAAGGAATGTCGATATGCCTGAATCGAATGCGGATCGACCGAATATCGTGTTGATTGTGACGGATCAGTGGCGAGGCGACTGTCTGGGCTTGCAGGGGCATCCGGCAGTCGAAACACCCAATCTCGACCATCTGTTCGGACAGGGCACGATCGCGGATGCGCCTGTTGAATTGCGGGATGTCATGCCCACCTTGCTCGATGCGGCCGGCGTCGAGATTCCAAACGGGATCGAAGGCCGCAGCGTGCTGCCGCTGTGTCGGGGCGAACAGACGGAATGGCGCGACGCGCTGCATGGCGAACACAGCCGCGGCGAGACATCGAATCACTGGATGACGGATGGCAAGGAGATGTACATCTGGCATTCGCAAACGGGCGAGGAACAGCTTTTCGATTTGCGGACCGATTTAAGCAACACCCGCAATTTGGCCGCGACGCGGTCCGAACGGGTCGCCTACTGGCGCACGCGGCTGATCGCGTCGCTGACAGGCCGCGAAGAAGGCTATGTGGACGACGGCAAACTGGTCGTCGGACGCAAGCCGCTCGCCGTGCTCGATTCGGCGGGACAGGGGTAGTTCGCTAGGCGTCTTGTCGGAAAGGGGCCCTTATCGTGACTCCAAACATTGTTTTTCTGTTTAGCGACCAGCAGCGCTGGGATACCTGCGGGTGTTACGGGCAACGTTTGAACGTAACTCCGAATCTGGACCGCATGGCGAGGGAAGGCGTTCGTTTCGAGCATGCCTTTACTTGTCAGCCGGTATGCGGGCCGGCGCGCGCCTGTCTTCAGACAGGCAAGTACGCCACCGAAGTCGGCTGCCATACAAATCATCGCCTTTTGCCGACGGATGAACCAACGCTGGCCCGTATGCTTTCGGAAGCCGGGTACGATACCGCCTATATCGGGAAATGGCATCTGGCGTCGTTCGGGCCGCGCGGAGGGGCGAATGATTTCAGAATGCGGCCCGTGCCCCCGGAACGGCGGGGCGGCTACGATTACTGGCTGGCCGCCGATACGCTCGAATCTACATCCCATAGCTACGACGGATATATGTTCGACGCAGAAGGCCGACGTCGGGATTTTCCCGAAGGACGTTTTCGCGCGGATGTGTTGACCGATTGGTCCATCGAATATTTGGACACGCGGCGCGACAGCGCGAAGCCTTTCTTTCTGTTCCTGTCCTGGATCGAGCCGCATCACCAGAACGATCATCGCCATTTCGAGGGGCCGCGCGGATCGCGCGAGCGCTTTGCCGATTTCGATCCGCCCAAGGATCTGGTCGATTTGGAAGGCGATTGGCAGGCGGAGTATCCCGACTACCTGGGTTGTTGTCGCAGTCTGGACGAGAATGTCGGACGGTTGTTCGACCGGCTCGAAGCGCTGGGCATGGCGGACAATACGCTGGTAATCTACACGAGCGATCACGGGTCGCATTTCCGTACCCGCAACAGCGAATACAAGCGTTCGTGTCACGACGGGTGCATTCGCATTCCGTTGATCGCGCGCGGTCCCGGTTTCAAAGGCGGCGCTACGCCATCGAATCTTGTCAGTCTGATCGATCTGCCGCCGACCGTCCTGACGGCGGCAGGGGCGCCGCCGCCCGCCGCCATGCGTGGACGGCCCTTGCAGGCGTTGGTCGAAGACGAAACGGCGTCTTGGCCCGACGCGGTGTTTTTGCAAATCAGCGAGAGCCAGTGCGGACGCGCTATTCGTACGCGGCGCTGGAAATACAGCGTGCGCGCACCGGGGGGCGAGGGCCATGTTCCGTCCAGCGACGTTTATGTCGAGGATTGTCTCTATGATCTGGTTGCCGATCCGCATGAGCAGATCAATCTTGTGTCGGATCCGGGCCTGGCCGAGGTTCGGCGCGAGTTGGCGCAAACGCTCAAGCGGCGCATGCGCGCGGCCGGCGAGGCGGAGCCCGAAATACGGAGCGTGGCTGCCTGCGCGTAGCGCACGGCAGCCATTCTAATCCTGACGGCGTTTTGTTCCAGAACATGCCTTTAGTGCCTTAATCAAACTGTTCTGCCGAAAAAAACAAGACATTGGAGGCGTGATTGTTTGTGCGTGTGTGGGTGCGTGAGTGCGTGGGTGAAAACTCACATACTCACAAACCCACATACCCACACACTTGGGTTGCGGGCGTCAGCCCGCCTTGTTTCCTGTTGCGGAAAGTCCGAATCTTGCAACACGCCTTACGGCGTCAACTACAAGCGTTCGCAGTCAAGCCCGGAAGGGCTGTGCTTTCGGGCGGAGTTACGTCCAAACGGCCCTTCCCGCAACAGGAACTAATTAGAATGGCCGAGCGCACGGCTCTTTGAATTGACGGTTGGCTCAAGATGACGTAGAGTCCGCCGATCATTTGCAAGAGGAGAGCGGATCGTGAAATTGAGTGTGGTTGTTCCCGTTTACAACGAGCGGAATACGCTGGAAACGCTGCTGAACAGGGTGTTGGCGTCGGAGCCCGGCGTTGCGCTGGATCTGGTGGTTGTCGACGATTGCTCGACGGATGGCACGCAGGACGTTTTGCGGCGTCTTTCCGAAAGGCATCCCGACTGGAAGGTGGCGTATCACGAGGTCAATCGAGGCAAGGGCGCCGCGTTGCGAACCGGTTTCGCAATGGCGACGGGCGACGCGGTCTTGATTCAGGATGCGGATCTCGAATACGATCCGCGGGATTATCGCGCGTTGTTGCGTCCTGTTCTGGACGGCCATGCGGATGTGGTTTACGGCTCGCGTTTCATTGGCGGCGGCGCGCATCGCGTGTTGTTTTTCTGGCATTCGGTCGGCAACCGCGTCTTGACCACGCTATCCAACATGATGACCGACCTGAATTTGTCGGACATGGAAGTCTGCTACAAGCTTTTTCGCAAGGAAGTTCTCGATGGCATAGAGATTCAGGAGAACCGGTTCGGGTTCGAGGTGGAAATCACCGCTAAAATCGCGCGCGGCAAGCGCTGGCGGATTTACGAAGTCCCTATTTCCTATTACGGACGCGGATACGACGAAGGCAAGAAAATCACCTGGCGCGACGGCCTGCGCGCGTTTTGGTGCATTTTCAAGTATCATTAACGGGCGTCTGCATGGTTTCCGCCGCTTCGCGGGCTTCGCGGATTTTGGTTTCGAAGTAGGCTCGGGCGAGCGGATCGTCGGGGATTCGGGCGGAGAGCCGGTCGGCATAGGCGACAATGGCTTCGCGGCTGTCCGGTCCGGGCATCGCGCGCAAGGCGGTCGTCAGCGCCGACCCGTATTCCATGCTCCAGCCCGGCTCTTCGGATCGGGCCAGTTCTTCCGCCAGAACAGGAACGGCCTGCGACGATCCGATCTGACCGAGCGTTTCAACGGCGGCCTCGCGCACCATCTCGTCGTGGCCGTCGTCCCGGCGGCGGTTGCGCCGTATGACGTCGGCCAAGTCCCGAACGGCGCCGGCGCCGGTCGACCGGGCCAGCGCGCGAATGGCGGCGCAGACGACAAGCGAGTCCGCGTCGTGCAGCTTGAGCGTCAGGTAGCGCTGAACCTCGGCGTCGCGGTAGGCGCCCAGCGCCTCGACGGCTTTGCGGTTGAGATAAAGACGGGCGTCGCCCAGCGCCATGAGCGCTTGTTTCGATGTTTCGTTTCGGGCTTGGGCCAGAAGCCGAATGTCCTCGGTTCTTTGGCGAAGCGGAATGGATGTGTTCGCGAAATGACCGAGCAAAGCGGCATGGTCGGCCGACTCGCCGCGCACCGCAATCTGAACAGGACTGGACGGATCGGGCTTGCCTGGGACTGGGGAGCCGGGCTCGGCCGCTTGAGTTGGATCGTCGAGCGGGGGGCTAATATCTGGAACGCGGGTATCGGCCGACGCCGAGTCGTCGTCCGGTTCCGCCTGCTGCGGCGCCGTGTCGGCTGGGGACCGGAGGCGCGCAGATGCGACGAGATCGGAAACGTCGGATGTCGGTGGCGCGTCCGTCCGCGCGATGCGCGGTCGCGCGTTTTGCAACCAAAGTCCGATCAGCGCGAACGCCGCGAGCCCTGCCCCTGCCATCCAGCCTGTTCGTCTTCCGATATTCATGTCTTCCTGTTCCTGCGCGTTCAAGAATTATGTGAAGCGGACTGTTATGACAAGTCATAGTCGATTTCCTTGCGTATTTGTCCGGCGCGTGCCAATGCCAGCGCTTCCACGCGCTGAATTTCGGCAAAGCCTTGCGAACTGACCGGGTTGAGCCCGTCGCTGGCCGCCTCCATGGAGCTGTCGGCTTCGTTGTAGATGGAGGCCGGGCAGTCGCGCAGACTCAGAAAATGGATGTTGCCTCGATACAGTCCGACGGTGACCGTGCCAGAGGCATAGTGCGCCAGGCTGCGCACGGCGGCCAGCGCGGCGGTGGCGACCGGATCGTAGTAGCGTCCGTCGTACACCTGGTCGGCGATCAGTCCGGAAAGCGTTGCGAACAGTTTTGTCGCTCGCCGATCCAGTACGGCCTGATAGACGTAACGCAGGCAGGCTCCGAGCAGATCCATGCCTGGCGCCTCGTAAACCCCGCGGCTTTTAGCCCCGACAATACGGTTTTCCAGGGCGTGCTTGATGCCGATTCCGTTGCGACCGCCCACCGTGTTGGCTGTCAGCATGGCCTGAAGCGGGGCGACAGGCTTCCCGTTAATCGCCACAGCCCGTCCTTGTTCGAAACGCACGGTGCATTCCTCGGTTTTGTCCGGGGCGTCTTGCGGCCAGACGCCCATGAGCGGCTTGACGATCGTGCAGGGGGTCAGTAGGCTTTCCAGGTCTTCGGCCTCGTGCGAAAGCCCCGCGAGGTTGGCGTCCGTCGAATAGCGCTTGACGCCGCCTGCCGCGGCTTCCAGTCCGCATTGGTTCAGGTATTCGGCCATTTGTTTTCGGCCGGGAAATTCGTCGAGCAGGGCGGGATCGCGCCAGGGCGCATAGACTTTCATCTCGGGCGCCAGCACGTTGGTGTAGCGTTCGAAGCGCATCTGATCGTTGCCTCGGCCTGTGGCGCCGTGAGCCAGAACGGTGCAGCCGCGTTTCTTCATCTCGGCGATCAGGCCCCTTACCGTCACCGCTCGCGCGATCCCGGTCGTGTTCCAGTAGCCGCCATCATACATCGCTTGCGCGGCCAGCATCTCGAAACAGGCCTCGGCCATGGCCTCCTTAAGGTCCACGATGAACGTTTCCACGCCGCACGGCGCCATCTTGACGGCCACATGGGCGATGTCCGTTTCGTCCGGCTGCGCGAGATCGGCCGTGAAGCATATCACGTCCAAGCCGCTATCCTTCAGTTTGCGGGCCAGTGTTCGGCTGTCCAATCCGCCCGATACGCACAAGCCGATTTTTTCGTTTTTCAAGTCTTGAATCGTCATGGAGTCATCCTTTTCTCGTCGAACCGTTCTGTCAAACCCACTGTCACCTTTGGAACACTGGAATGATGGAAGGTTGGAATAATGATTTGATTTGCATCGCTATCTATCATTCCACTATTCCATTATTCCTCATGCCGCATCCCTATGGAAGGGCGCTGTTTTTTTCAGGGCAGTTGTTCGCTGCAAATTCGTCTGCGCCGGGACGCTACAGCCATCGGTCCAGGATGGCAAAGGCCTGGTCCAGTTCCTCGTCCGTGACATTGAGCGGGGGGAGCATGCGCACGACGTTTTCCGCCGTAGCCAGCGTCAGCAAGCCGTTTTCGGCCAGTCGGGCGCAAATATCCTGAGCGGGCCGGTTCAGCACGATGCCCAGCATGAAGCCGCGTCCGCGCACATCAACGACATGGTCGCGACCGTCGGCCAAACCGCGCAGCCGTTTAGCGAATGTTGCGCCAACCGTACGCGCGCGTTCGATCAGACCTTCCTCCTCGATCGTTTCCATGGTGGCCAGTGCGGCGGCGCAGGCCAGCGGCGTACCGCCGAAGGTGCTGGCATGGTTTCCGGGCTGAAACACGTCCGACAGTTTTTCTCCGGCGACCAGCGCGCCGATCGGATAGCCGCTGCCGAGCGCCTTGGCAACCGAAAAGGCGTCGGGCACGGCATCGTAGGCCTGATAGCCGAACCAGCGACCGGTCCGGCCCATGCCGCACTGCACTTCGTCGCACAGCATGAGAAGGTTCTTTTCGTCGCAGAGCGCGCGAATGTCCCGCATGAAGACTGGGTCGGCCGGCAGAATGCCGCCTTCGCCCTGCACGGCTTCCAGCAGCACGGCCACAGTCTTTTCGTTCACCAGGGCGCGTACGGACCCGATATCGTTGAAGTCGGCATGGCGGAAGCCTTCGGGCATGGGGTCAAACCCTTTCTGGACCTTGCTTTGCCCCGTGGCGGCCGCCGTGGCCAGTGTGCGGCCGTGAAAGGAGTTTTTCATGCACACGATTTCGTAACGGTTTTCCGCATGCCCCCACAGTCGGGCCAGTTTGATCAACCCTTCGTTGGCTTCGGCGCCGGAGTTGCCGAAAAAGCATTTGCCGCCCAGCCCGACATCGGACAGTTTGCGAGCGAGCCGGGCCTGGTTTTCCGTATAGTACAGGTTCGAGACGTGAATCAGGCGGCCCGCCTGCTCGCGAATGGCGTCTACGACGCGGGGATGCGAATGTCCTACGTTGAGGACGGCGATACCGGCAATGAAATCCAGGTAGGTCTTGCCGTCGGGATCCCAAACGCGCGTGCCCTGGCCGCGGACCAGCGCGAGTTTCGGGGCATATGTCGGCATGACATAGCGGTGAAACATCTGTTTGATTTCTTCGTGCTTGCTCATAGGTTCCGTTCCTCAGCTTAGATCTCGCCGGTCACGATTTCCGTGCCGACACCCTGATCGGTGAAAATTTCCAGCAGCAGCGAATGCGGCATGCGGCCGTCGATCATATGCACTTTGCGGACACCGCCTTGCAGAGCTTCCACGCCGCTCTTGATTTTTGGAAGCATTCCGCCGTCAATGACATCGCGCGCGATCAGCTCTTCCACATCGTTCGCTTTGAGCGTGGTGAGGATCGAATCGGGGTCGTCCTTGTCGCGCAGCAGACCGGGCACGTTGGTCAGAAACACCAGCTTGCGGGCTTGCAGCGCCTTGGCCAGGGCGGCGGCGGCGGTATCGGCGTTCATGTTGTGGATTTTTCCGTCCACATCCTTGCCGAGCGGAGTGATGACCGGAATAAAATTTTGTTCCAGCAGCGCTTGGACCGGCTTGATGTCGATGTCCATCGGATTGCCGACATAGCCCCAGTCGAGCAACGCGCCGGTTTCGGCGTCCGTTTCGGTCATGCGGGTGACCCTGAAGATAGTTTCGCCCGGCAGGCCTTGCGCCTTGCCGCCCATCCGTTCGAGCGTTTGAACGATATGCGGGTTGACCTCCTTGCCAAACACGCGGGTCACGACTTCGATTGTTTTTTCGCAGGTGATGCGCAAGCCCTTGAGGAATTTGGCTTGCAGGCCGGAATTCTTCATGCCGCGCGTAATGGCCTTGCCGCCGCCATGCACGATCACCGGCCGAATGCCGATGCATTCCATGAACACGACATCCTGAAGGATGCCGTCGAACAGATCCTTTTCTTCCATGGCGCTGCCGCCGAACTTGACCACCACGGTCTCGCCGCGGAAGCTCTGAATATAAGGCAGGGATTCGATCAGTACGGCCGCCTTTTCAATAACGTCTTTCATGTCTTTCTCCAATATGCCGTTTTCAGGTCGTGTAGTCCGAGTTGATCCTGACATAATCCAAACTGCAATCGCATGTATACACGGTATCGGCGCCGTCGCCAAGCTTAAGATCGATATTTACGGAAAACTCTTTTTGTTTCAAAACGGCTTCGAGATCCTTCAGAGACGTGCCGGGCGCCAGGCAGCCGTTTCGGACGCAGGTCAGATTGTCGAACCGAATGTCGACGAGGTCTTCGCGCAGATCGGCGCCGGAATAGCCTGCGGCATCGATGATGCGGCCCCAGTTCGGGTCTTCGCCGAACCAGGAGGTTTTGACCAGCAGCGAGTTGGCGACGCTGCGGGCGATCTGGCGCGCGTCGGCGTCCGACGCCGCACCGCATACGCGCACGGTCACGAATTTGGTGGCGCCTTCGCCGTCCCGCGCGATCATCAGCGCCAAGTCCAGCGTTGCCCGGTTCAGCGCGGACGTGAAGACGGGCCAGTCCGGGTGTCCGGGGTTCAGCGCGCGGTTGCCGGCCATGCCGTTGGCCATAACCAGAACGGTATCGTTGCAGCTCTGGTCGCCATCCACGGTGATTTTGTTGAAGCTTTGGCTTACGGCCCGCGACAAGGCGGTTTGGAGCGCGTCCGGCTCGACCTCGGCGTCGGTGGTCAGAAAGGCCAGCATAGTGGCCATGTTCGGCTCGATCATGCCGGCTCCTTTCGCCATGCCGCCAAGCCGCACCGTTCGACCGTCCGCTTCGAACTCGATCGCGACCTGTTTTTCCGCAGTGTCGGTGGTCATAATGGCCCGCATGGCGTCGGCGCCGCCCTGCGCGCTCAGGGATGCCGCCGCTTTCGCGATGCCGGCTGAGATTTTGTCCATGGGCATCGGCACGCCGATCACGCCCGTGGATGCGACAAACACGAGACCGGCATCCAGATTCAGCGCTTGGGCGGTCAGCGTCGCCATCTGTTCGGCATCGCGCCGACCCTGTTCGCCGGTGCAGGCGTTGGCGTTTTTGCTGTTGACCACGAGCGCCTGGCCGCGGCGCCCGTTCAGCCGTTCCCGGCATAGCTTGACCGTGGCGCCTTGCACCTTGTTGGTTGTGAAGACTCCGGCCATGGCGGCCGGCCGTTCGGAAACGATCATGGCCATATCCAGACCGGACTGTTTGAGCCCGGCATGAACGCCCGCCGCCTTGAACCCTTGCGGCGCTGTGACGCCACCGTCAACAGGAATACATGTGCTCATCGTGTGTGCCTTTCGGAACTGCGGAAGAATGACATGGAAAAACACGCCATTTCCAAACACGCGCTATTAACCATGAAACGCGCGTGAAAAGCAAAGACATTTTTTTAGGTTTGATCGCATGCCGGATTTGCGATAGAGAAAAGGATGCTATTGAAGGAGAACCATGTCGGGATATTTTTCGTTGAACCGTCTTCTGAAGGCCGGCGCCTTGAGTGCGGCGATTACACTGATGGCCGTGCCGCGCATCATGGCCGGCGGGCTTGATGTGGCCGCGTCTGTGGCCGTGGCGTTCATGGCCATGACGCTGATTGCCCATTCCGCCAGGATGTGGGAGCATTCCGGGGGCATGGTCGGCATGTTTCCGGAACGCGGCCGATGTCTGGCCGGTTTGGCCGTGGCGGCGCTGCTGGGCGCCTTGTTGCTCCTGATCAGGATTGTTTACTTGGACCCCGTGTACAAATTCGCCTTGACGCGGAGCGGACAGGACGCCACGTTTGTTTTGCGCTATCCGGACACGATGTTCGGCGCGGTCGCATTGATTCTATGGGTGGCCGGGTTCGAAACGATGTTCTTTTTGGCCGGTGTCGTCTCCTTCTTCGCGCGCCTGAGCCGTCGCCAGTGGGTGGCCATTGTCGGTGCGACGGGAGTGCGGCTGCTCGTGACGGGGCTGCAGTTTTCGCAATCGGGAACAAACGATGCCACACCGTTGTTTGTGGCGGGTATTATGGCCACAACGGCGCTGGGCGCCCTGATCTACGTTCGGGCCGGTTTGCCGGCCGCCATGCTCTTTTCGGCTATCGTCAGCGCGCGGCCCCTGACCCCGCCTCCAGCCTGGTAATGCGCTTCGCAGGGATTGGGGACAGAGAGAGTGCGATTAGGATCGGCGACGGGGCCCCGCCTTCGCAAGGCCTACGGCGCAGCATGACGACCCTGTCACGAGCGCGTCCGCTCCGCGCGGAATATTCCGATAGCGCATGGCGAAGCGC
>SLKS01000055.1 GCA_007134465.1 Kiritimatiellia bacterium
AACGATTGCGGGAACCGAAACGTCGCGCCGACCACGCCAGTTTCGGCGATCTCGAAACTGGTCAGACAGGACAGGATTTCCCTTTGCATTCGATTCATGGCGTGGCTGGATCCTCCGGTTCCGCCGGGGCGGGGGGCTGGACGATTTCCTGCAGGCGCAGGATCAGCCGGTATCCGTATCGGCGATGCCGAAGCAGGATGCCGCCGGGATGCAGTTTTCCGTCCCGCTCCCGATACTCGTGGTAGGTCGCCTCCCACACCACGCCGCGCCGATCACGCAGACGTTTCTCGAGCAGCGCCGGCGGGTCCCCGCCCAGCACATGCTCCAGCCGGCCCGCGTCCGTTTCCTGTTCGAACACGACCGTGTTCCCCCGGATCCGGCCAGACTCCGGATGCGGCGGCAGACGATCGAAATAGACGGTCCGGATATCCTCGCCAATCGTGTCGACCGGATCGCCATGCCGGGTCAGTTCCGGCTCCACGAAAACCGCCTCCGTTCCGGACTCGTCCCCCTGCAGCTCGAACAGCTTCATGCCGGCAGGGGTCAGGGCCACCACTGTAAAGGCGCGGGACTCCGTGTCGATTTCCGTGACGCCTAGCGCAGTCAAAGAACGCCTGCGGTACTCGAACACCACCGAGGAAAGAACCTTGAATGTTCGCGGCTGCGTGGCGCGAACCTGCTCGTAGATTTCGGCCGGCGTTTGGTCGCCCAGCTCCGGACGCGCCACCGGCTCGAACGGGGGCGGGCTCGCGCATCCCGCGCCCAGCAGCGCGCAACAGAGAATGCCGATACAAAAACGATTCATGACGAACCACGCTCCTTTCTCTCCGTGATGGCGAACAGGGCCGGAACGACCCCCACCGCGCACAGCCAGCCGGCCGCGACTCCGCATATCAGGGTCACGCCAATCGAAAACATTGCCGGGTGCGAGGCCGCCAGCAGCGCGCCGGCGCCCACCAGCGTGGTTAGCGCCGAAAGGGTCACGGACAGCGGCGTGCCATGGCGCGCACGACGATGCTCGCAGTACACAATGAAGATGCCGTAGTCAAGGCAAAGCCCAATGACAATCATGGCCGCTATGATCGAGGCCGCGTTCAGCGACATGCCCAGCAGCGGCGGCAGACCGAGCATGGCGGCCAGTCCGGTTGCCATGGGCGCCAGCGCCAGCAGCGCCAGGCGCAGATTGCGCATGAGCGCGAACAGGGTGGCCAGGATCAGCGCGGCCGCCAGCAGCGAGAGCCGAACCGATTCGCGCCAGATGGCTTCCGAGATCGCGTCGCCGAGCGCCTGTCGCGACACCAGGTAGGCGGACGGCGGCTCTTCCGTCGTCAGGTTTGTCAGTTGGCGCCTGCGGCTTTCGCTATCCTCGAAGAACGAGATCGCACGCACCGTCTCGCCCTCTTGTTGCAGGAAGCGTTCCTGAATGCGGTTCAGCAGCGGCGTGTCCGGCGTACCGGCCTTGGCTTCCCCGTTCCCGGCCCAGTCCAGGAACGGCTGGAACGCGTCCTGCGCAAAGCCCTGCCGGGCGGCGGCGGCTTCCAGATCCGCGACAATCCCGGGTCCCTGCGCCGCCCAGAACTGCCGCCAGCGTTCCAGACGGAGCGCGCGGGTTTGCTGCGACGGCCACAGATCCGAGAAAGTAGCCAGTGTTCCCGGGCCAAAGCGCTCGCGTGCGTGGCGGGCGATCCGGTCGTTGCGGCGCAGGACGGGCTCGAGCGCGTCGCCCTCGACCACAAGCATGCCCGTCTCGCCGCGACCGCCCCAAACCCGACGGAACCAGGCTTCGTCATCGCGCACCGCTTGTTCGGACCCGTCGAACTGGTCCAGGTCGGTTGCGAAATCCAAACGGCTAGCCGACAGGACGAGCAGCCCCAGCCCGACCGCCCACAGTCCGGTCAGCAGCCGCCGGCCGGCCGGCGACCGGGCGGTTCCGAAGCGCGGTGTCCATGCATTCCAGCGGGCGCAGCGGTTCGCGACCAGGTGGGGCAGGAAGAAGAGGGAAAGACAGAGACAGATGGCCAGTCCCGCAATCGAAAAAACAGCAAGCTGGGTGTAGCCGGGCACGGTCGAAAAGAAAAAGGCGAAGAACACGCTGATCGTGGTCAAGGCGCCGGCGGCGACCGGCTTGGCCACGGACGCCACCGCCGTAGCGCCGCCGGTGCGCTGGGCTACATACACATGAATGGCGTAGTCGATCGCTATCCCGACCAGAACCGCGCTCATCCCGGCAATAAAATAGGAAAGTTCGGCCAGCAGCAGCGAGGACAAGGCGATCGAGAGCAAAATGGCGAAGGCCGGCAGCACGAGCAGGACGAGCGCTCGTATGTCCCGGAAGCATAGCAGCGCCAGAGCCAGAAAGCCGAGCGAGGCCGCAAAAAAGATGCGCATGACATCGCGCCGTATGACCGTCTCGTTGCTCACCGTATGCCGGTGCGCCGCCACCGTTCTTGTTTCGAGCGGGACCGGCGAGCGGGCCACGCAGGCCTCGATATGCTCCAGCAAGGCCCGCGCCCCGAACCCGTCCGTGGCCGGAACGGCGGCGCTCAGCAACAGCAGCGCCTCTCGCTTGTCCGCGCTGAACCAGCGCCCGCGCACCAGCCTGGC
>SLKS01000408.1 GCA_007134465.1 Kiritimatiellia bacterium
CTCCAAAGCAATGTCGCCAAGCGTTGATGCCACCTCCATCGGCCCGTCATCAGCAAAAAGCGTTTCCTGAGACGGGTTGGGGTTTACGTTAGCGGAAATTGCGCCTGTGATCCGTACTGGCGCTTCATAAGAAACGGCGCTTTCGCCGTCTGTCATCAGCAATGCATAATGAACGTCTCTAAGTCCTATGCGTACTCCTCTTGTGCCACTCATGTGTGTACCTCCTTTTTAGTCATCTGTTTTGGTAATAACATTCATGTTAAAACCGTAATAAATTCTGCCTTCATTATCGACGCCTATCTTAAAAGGCGTTTGCTTCATTGTGATTACGCCCCAAAAATCCGTTTCGGGGTATTCTTCTTCACGCGTATCCATCACCTTGTCGGGGACAGCCAAGACATTGAATATTTGCCACGCTTTTTCCATTGCCCATACAGGACTACTTCTGTCTGTACGAACCGATACTTGTATGTTTCGCGATGCACCCACACCGCCTCTTAATATTCCGCTACCTTGTGTTTCATAAAACGTAATTGCTTGAGCAGGTTTATCGGGCATTGTATCCTTGTAAATAGTATCTGTTATTCCCTCTGCGACTAAAACGTCCACAACATCGTCTAAAAGATTGCTCATTTTAATCTTTTCCCCCAAGCGCCTGATTGATCTCTATGGCCAATGTTTCAAGAAACTTCGATGACATCTCTTCAACAGGGTCTGACAAAAAATGCCATTTGGTGGGTGGAGCGTGATCATAGTCTTCAGACTCATGAACGATTATTGCGTACTGTGACGCCATTAGTTCGTTTACAGGATTCATCAGGTCTGTCTGCGGACTGGCATATCCCAACTCCAGCTTCAACACATTATCTATCAGCTCCGCAGCGGTTATGTATGCTGTTGTTCTAAGTGTTCCAGTATCAATGGGCACTTCGAACAAACTCTGCTGTAAAATATCATTGCCTATTCTTTGCAGACCTATCCGCCCCGCATTAGCCACTTTCATCTCAATAAACCGATGGCGCTCTATAAAAGGTTTTATGTTTACGTTAATTGAAAGACGCATTATAGATTCACCTCTATTGAAAACAGCTTGCCCCTTTCATCAATATACGGGGTAATAGCAATAATAGGCGGTTGCCTGCCGTCGGGCAGGGTTATCCTGTCGGTATGTTTGAGTTTTATTTTAGTGGCAACATTATCAGCAATAAACAAAGAAAGGGTAGAGACTACCTCCTGTCCTTGCAAGTCGCGAACCATTTTTTGTTCGCCAGCAATGTAACAGGCTACATTCACAGGATCTTGATACGTTGTTCCTCCCCTTACGTCAGAATTATCAACCTTTTCAACAGTAACTGAGCTGTTTAAAATATCCTTCAACTGTGAATCCATAATCTCACCCCTTTCTACTCATTATCCATTAACCGACGTTTGAACGAGGGAGGAATCAAGTTGGCGTCTTTTCTTGCATCTTCAGGATTAACGCCACCAACATACATGCCTGCCCCTTGCGAGTAGGCAACTGCTTTTTCTCGCAGTTCTCTGCCCAGCTCAGCATATGCTTTTGACCGCTGACTGGCGCGTACCGATTGCGGGCCTAAAGTAAAATCTGCTTTTCGTGCAAACTTTCGCGATAGTGCTTCGCAACAGCGTGCGCTTGCACTCAATGCATTACCCTCTGACTCGATGGAAAACTTAATCTCCTCATCAGAAAGCAGCTGGTCTGCCAGGTCAGTATCGCCTATCTCAAAACGAACAGCGTCTTTATCACTGGAGGCGGGATCACCACTATAATTCCAGCTCATTTACCTCACCTTCCGTCTCGTCCTGTTCTTCAAGTATTTCAACATCTTCAAGCCATTCAGGCTCTTCACGTTCTTCAACATCTTGCACAGGCTCAGGCGGGGCAGACGCAGGCGATCTGAATGCTTCCACGATCGCCCTTAGCAACTGCCCGCGAGTCCTGTATCTACCGCTTTTCATGGCCGCGACTATGCTTTTATAACTGCGGGGGTTTAACTCCTGCGTCTTGACCATTTAAATCACCCCTTATGATGAAACAGCATCAGCATAGAAAACTCCCAGATCGCTTGCCACAATCTGAACGTCAAACGCCATTTCGCCTTCAATTCTTTCTACACCCTTACCAAGCAATGGTGCAGGTATTCGTGTCATCACGTTTCCGTATGCGCCTGCGCCTAACAATCCCGTCCATGAAAAGACATATCCTGCACTAGGCATTTTAAGCGACGGACGCGGAGCAGCATATGCAAGCAACGCATGGTTGCCAAGCAGGAAGCTCGTGTCCTCATTGGTAGTGTCGCCCGGAAGTTTATTGGCTACGTTTCGTACCGCCCACCCGACAACTATCTTCTCCACATCAAACAACTGCGCAAGAATGTCAGCTGTGACATATCCACGCTGTGTAAATACGATGCGGCCAAGGATATCGTCATGGTTGCGAAGCGATTCATAAACATTGGCACCCAGAACAAGAACGTTTGGTTTGTATCCTGTTACGGAGGCCATAAGCATCTTGCCGGAACTAATGTCTTCAATCGGCGTTGAATCGGCAGCATCCCATTGGTTGAACTGTCCGGCA
>SLKS01000184.1 GCA_007134465.1 Kiritimatiellia bacterium
AACTGCATCGGAACTAACTCCACCGTAAACGTTGCCGTAAACTTCGGCGATTGCCCTGTGCGAAGCGAGTTGGCCAACGGTTGGCGACAAAGAGGTGACAAACGGAAATCAGGACGTGACATTCTATGCCTCGATACAAGCTGACTCTTGCCTACGACGGGACGGCTTATAGCGGCTGGCAGGTGCAGCCGAACGGCGTATCCGTTCAGGAAAAGCTGGAGACGGCGCTGGCGGCCATAGCGCGCGAGCCGTGCAAGGCCCATGGCAGCGGACGCACGGATCGCGGCGTGCACGCGCGCCGACAGATTGCGCACGCCGACCTTGGCAAGCCATGGGATCCGGCGGTCCTGATGCGCGGCGTAAATGCGCTGCTGCCACCCGATATCCGGGTAACGGCTCTTGCGCGCGCCGCGCAACGCTTCCATGCGCGCCGGGACGCCACGGCCAAGGAATACAGGTATTTCATTTGGAACGGACCGGTGCTGCCCCCGTTTCTGTTGCGCTATCGCTGCCATGTCAAAACGCCGCTCGATATCGCGGCCATGCGTTGCGCGGCGCGGCATCTGACGGGGCGCCATGATTTTTCGGCCTTCTCGGCCAATCCCCGTCGCGAAGTGGAAAGCTGCGTGCGCACGGTTTTCGCATTGGATGTTCTGAAAAAGGGGCCGGAACTCGAAATTCGCGCGTGCGGGGACGGCTTCCTCTACAAAATGGTGCGCAGTCTGGCGGGATTTCTGATCCGAGCGGGCGAAGGCGCCGTGGCGCCGGAGACGGCGGCGGATATCCTCGCTTCGCGCGAACGCACGGCGCGCGTGCCTACCGCGCCAGCCCGCGGCCTGTTCCTGTGGCGCGTATCCTATGCGCCCGGGCGACGACGTCCGTGCGAATACGGTTGCGCGGCTGGCCGTGCCATGGTACAGCATGGGGATTGGCAAGGGCCAGGCGCTCGCGAGCGCCAGACAGGGAAGAGCTTATGAAAGCGCAGATATTGCCGTCGCTGCTGGCGGCCGATTACGGACGGTTGGAAGAGGAGGCCTGCCGCGCGGAAGCGGCGGGCGCGGACGCGTTGCACCTGGACATCATGGACGGGCATTTCGTGCCGAACCTGAGCTTCGGGCCCGGCGTCGTGGAACTGTGCGCCCGTTGCGTGAACATTCCGCTGAGCGTGCACCTGATGCTCTCGCGGCCCGATCAGTACGTGAATCGTTTCATTGATGCGGGCGCGCATGCGGTGCAAATCCATATCGAGGCGCCGTGCGACGTCTCCGCCACGCTCCAGCGCATCCGCGAACTGGGCGCGCGCGCGGGCATCACGCTCAACCCCGATACGCCGCCGGGCATGATCGAGCCAGTGTTCGGACTGGCCGACGAGATTCTGTGCATGACCGTTCACCCCGGCTATGGCGGGCAGGCGTTCATCGAATCCGTCCTGCCCAAGATCCGCGCGCTGCGCGACCGGGCAACCGCGCTTGGCCGCAAGGAGATGGACATCATGGCCGACGGCGGCATTGACATGGTTTCCGCCGAAGCCTGCGCCCGGCATGGCGCCAACATGCTGGTGGCGGGCACATCCCTGTACCGGGCCTCGGATATGGCCGGGGAAATCCGCACCATGCGCGACCGGGCCGACACGGCCCTGGCAGAAACGCCATGAATCCGTTGCGGGCGGTCATGATTCAGATGGCGGCCGGACCGGAACCGGAAGAGAATCTTTCGCGCGTCGCGAAGTGGGTCGCCGCTTGTTCGCCAGCAGACCTGATCCTTTTGCCCGAAATGTTCGCTTGCCGCTGCGGGCCGGATCGCATGCGCATTCTGGCCGAGCCTTTGGACGGCCCCATGTTGCGCAGCATCGGCGAGCTGGCGCGCGCGAATCGGACGTGGATGCTGGCCGGCAGCATTCCCGAGAAGAACGCCGGCGGCTTGCCGTACAATACATCGGCTCTTTTCGGACGGGACGGACGCCTGGTTGCCGCCTATCGCAAAACCCATTTGTTCGAGGTACGGCTCAAGGACGGCGCCCGTGTCCGCGAAGCGGAATGGTACACGCCGGGTTCTTCTCCGACGCTGGCCGAACTGGACGGCTGGAGCGCAGGTCTTTCGATCTGTTTCGACCTGCGTTTCCCCGCCTTGTACGGTGGCTATGCCGCGCTGGGCGCCCATCTTTTGCTTGTCCCGTCCGATTTCACGCGCGAAACCGGCCGGGCGCATTGGCATGCGCTGCTGCGCGCGCGCGCCATCGAAAACCAATGCTTTGTCGCAGCGCCCAACCAGTGCGGGACGCACCCGGAAACCGGTGTCGTCAGTTTCGGGCACAGTCTGGCCGTCGGGCCTTGGGGCGAAACGCTGGCCGAAGGAAACGAGCGCGACGAAGGGCCGATCCCGTTTGTTCTCGATCCCGCCCGGCTCGATGACGTCCGGTCCCGCCTCCCCATGCCCCGCCCCTGAAAAGAAAAATGGACTATGGACTATGGGCTAGACCTGGAATAAGCGAGGGTTTCGTCGCGAGAGTGCGCAAACGTCTGCGGATGCGGCGTTTGAGGCGGGGCGCGCGATTCTCGCATATTGAAATATGGGTGAAATGCGCGCCCCGCCTCAAGT
>SLKS01000118.1 GCA_007134465.1 Kiritimatiellia bacterium
GAGGCGGGTCGCGCGATTCTCGCATATTGAAATATGGGTGAAATGCGCGGCCCGCCTCAAGTCCCGCAGGCGTTGGCGTTGGCGTGCTCGCAGCAGAAAAACTCGCTTGTTTTGGGTCTAGCATACCGGTCGCAGCACAACCCCGAACGCGAACGGATCGGAACGCAGCTCGTACGCCGGCCGCACGTCCGGCCCGCACGAGGCCGTGCCCAGTCCCCGCTGCCGCCCGTCGAGATTCAGAACAACGAAGGGGCGCGGCTTGAGATCGGCATGGTGCTTGGCCTCCTCGAAATCGCGCGGCAAAAAGCGATGCGCGCTGAATTCCACGAGCGGACAGCCTTCCGCGCGCAACCCCCGCCCCTGCCGGTCGGTCAGCGCGACCCAGCGCGTGTCCATGCGGTTGCCGTTTTCCTGCGGACGGACGTAGGGCGTGAGCAGCTCGTCCACGCGCGCGCGCCACACGTTCACCAGACCCGCCTGCCTGCTGTCGGCATAGGTTTCGTGCGGGCCCAGCCCGTACCAGACCGCCCGGTCTTGCCAAGCCGGCAACCGAAGTTGCAGGCCGATACGCGGCAAAATGCCCGGCACGTCCTCTTCCGGAACGCCCGCGCACCGGATCGCGATCGTTCCGTCCCCGGCAATGACATACCGATATTCGCACTGGAACCCGTAGCGAAACTCGGGCGGAGCGATACGGGCGCGCACCCGCACAACCGTTCGCCCCTCGCTGTCGGCCGAAAACGAAACCGCATCGGTCCGCTGCGACAGCCTGTGCATATTCCGTTCGCGCCAGGTGTGGGCCACGGCGCCGCGCCGGCCGTCGCGCGATTCGTTCTCGGTGGGCGCCCGCCAAAAATTCAGAACCGGCCCGCGTTCCAGAATGCGCCGACCGCGATACTCCATCGTGGCGATGCGCCCGCGCACCGTATCGAACAGCAAACGGAAATCCTTGCCGACAATCGAACGGAACGGGCCTTCCGCGCGAACGCGCGGCGGCCGCCGGACCGGAGCCGGAACCGGGCGCCGGATCGGAACGGGCAGCCGGAATTGCGCCTGCGCCACGCGATGGCCTTTGCGCGCCCACGAACACGACGCCCGCAGCTCGTACCCGACATCCAGTCGGCATTCCCCCTCGGCAACGGATGGCGGCACATACGGCAGCCCGATCGTCCGGCGCCGGCCCGGCGCCACCGGCGGCAGCGCTTGCGCGCCCCGCTGCAGCGTTTGCCCCTCGCAATGCAGCGTCCACGTCAGCACGAGATGGTCGAGCGCCAGAAAATCGTACCGGTTCCGCACGCGCACCAGGCCTTCGCGCAGATTGACGGCCTCGGTCGCCACCGGCTGCGTCACCGTCTTGTGCTCGATCAGGCCCGGCGACGGCGTGCCGTCCGGAAAGACCAGCCCGTTGATCAGAAACGAACGGTCGTTGGGTTCGTCGTTGAAATCGCCGCCATAGGCCCAGTATTCGTCGTCCGCCAGCGGCGGCGTCTTCCCGTTCGCGGCCGGACGCGGCGCCGGATGATCCGAGCGGGGTTCGCCCGACGGTTCCTTCTTCTTGCGAATGCCCTGGTCGAGCCAGTCCCAAACGAATCCGCCCGCCAGGCGCGGGTAGCGGAAAAACTCGTCCCAGTAATCCTTGAGCGCGCCGGGTCCGTTGCCCATCGCGTGCGCATACTCGCACCAGACAACCGGCATGGCCAGGCAGTCGGGCCGATTGGGCCGATAGCGCCAATGCATGCGCTTCGTTTCCGGACGGGCCTGGCCCGCATGGCGCGCCACTTCCACCGGCGCGTACATCAGACTGTACACGTCGCTGCTTTGTCCGGCCATGTCGCCCTCGTAATGCACCGGCCGGGTCGGATCGGTCCGGCGCGTCCAGCGATACATGGCGGCATGGTTGACGCCATACCCCGATTCGTTGCCGAGCGACCACAGAATCACGCACGGATGGTTCTTGTCGCGCTCCACCATGCGGCGCATGCGATCGAGAAAGGCCGGCCGCCAGGCAGGCGTTTTGGCCGGAATGTCCGGCGCATCGTAGCCGCAGCCGTGCGCTTCCAGATCGCACTCGTCCATGACATAGAGCCCGTAAGCGTCGCACAGATCGTAGAAACGCGGATCGTTCGGATAATGCGACGTGCGCACCGCGTTCACATTGTGCCGCTTCATGAGCAGAATGTCGTTAAGCATGTCGTCCAGCGAAACAGCCTTGCCGCGGTCCGGATTGTGATCGTGCCGGTTGACCCCCTTCAGCTTCACCGGTTTTCCGTTAACGAGCAAGACACCGTCGCGGATGTCCACCTGCCGGAAGCCCACCCGTTGCGGGACCGCTTCGATCGTCCGCCCCTTCCGGTCTTTCAGGGTCAGGAGCAGCGTGTACAGGTTCGGCGTTTCCGCCGTCCACTGCGCCGGCCGCGTCACGGGCAGGCGCAGGTTCAGGATGGCGGCCCCGGATCGCTCGCGCGCCGGAACCGCGACGGTGGCCGTCGCTACCGCCGCGCCGGCCGTATCGAACAGCGTCGCGTCCAGCGTGGCCCCGCGTCCGGCGCGCGCGACGCCCTGTACCATGGCGCGCACATCGAGCCGCGCATCGCGCCAGTCGCCGTCGAATTCCGTGCGCACGCGCAAATCCCAGAGATGGGCCGGCGGCAGGATCAGCAGCGTGACATCGCGAAAAATGCCGCTCAGCCACCACATGTCCTGATCCTCCAGATAGCTGCCGTCCGACCATTGCACGACACGCACGGCCAGCGTGTTGACCCCTGTCCTGACATGGGGTGTCGCATCGAATTCGACCGGCAGCCGACTGCCCTTGCTGAACCCGATTTCCTTGCCGTTCACCCACACGTGGAACGCCGAGTCTACACCATCGAAGCGCAGAAGGCAACGCGTGCCCTGCGGGCGGACGCCGAGCTTAAACGTCCGCCGATAGCAACCGGTGGGATTCTCCGAAGGAATCCGCGGCCAGGCGTCGGGGAAAGGAAGCTTGACGTTGGTGTAATGGGGCCGGCCGTAGCCGTGCATCTGCCAGTTCGACGGAACCGGCAAACGCGCCCAGGACCGGTCGTCGAAGCCGGGCGCGAAAAACTCGGCCGGCGCTTCGGCCGGCGCGGCATGGAAGGAGAACTTCCACAGCCCGTTCAGGCACACGCGATGCGGCGACGGCCCCATCGCCCGCGCCAGATTCGCGGTGGGATAGGACGTGAACCAGGCGCGCGGCGGCAACGCGTGCCGCTGCGGCAAACGAAAATTCTCCCAGTCGGGCAAATGGCGCGTCGAAACCGATCGTTCCGGCATGCGAAACCTCCTTGCTGTTGTTTGTCGGGACGCACACTAGGCGTCTCGCCCGCTCCCGTCAACCGGATTCCTGCGCACGGCCAAGCCATCCGCACATTTGACCACAATTCTGTTGTCATGTCCCGCCGTTTGCCGTAGGGTTCATTCCGAACTGTTCGCGCGTGGAGGCGCAAGGGCACACCATGAATCCAGACAAGAAACTGCCCGTGATCAACCTGATGGGCAAACGCACATTCGACAACGACGCGACCGTCCTGTCGCCCGCCGGCATGGCCGAACCGCTCGAGGTCATGGCCCAGAAGATGCCGATGAGCAGGCTGAAGGCCAATTACGATTCCATTGTCCGCATGCGCGGCATCTATTATCCCGTCGCCTACCAGTTCTCGCGACTGCTGGGCGAAGGACGCCAGGGCAAGGTGTTTCTCGGCCAGCGCCAGGGCGCGCGCGGTTGCATCACCGAGCATGCGGTGAAAATCATGACGCCGGACCTGTACCGCTCGTCGGAAGAGTACTGGACGGACATGGGCCGGATCGCCTTTCAGATTTCGCGCCTGCAACGGCTGCGTAGCCCGCACATCGTCATGAGCCACGCCTACGACGAGGCGCAAGGCATCGGCTACACGCAAATGGAGGCCATCAACGGCGTGGACCTGCGCCGCTTCCTCTCGCGCGACATGCTCGACTACGCCAAATCCCGCTGCACTCAGCGCGAATGGCACAAGTTCACCCAGAACATTTTCAACGTCAATCCCAACCGCATGAGCGTGCAACCCGGCGTCGTCGTGCATATCCTGCGCGGCATCCTGCGCGGACTGGAATGCCTGCACAGCGAACATTTTCTGCACTCCGACGTCAAGCCCGGCAACATCATGATCGATCGGCTCGGCTACGTGAAACTGGTGGACTTCGGCCGAGCCGTCGTGCTGGGCGAACGCCAATCGTTCCTCATGGGCTCGCCCATGTACATGGCTCCCGAAATGCATCGGCGCGAGGAAACGACCATCCAATCGGACCTCTACAGCGCCGGACTGGTCGGGCTCGAACTGTTGCGCGGCGAACGCCTCATTCCCGACGACGAAACAACGGAAGAGGACCTGCTGGCCGTCAAAATGAACTTGCACGAGCAACTGCCGTCGCTGCTGCCGTCGAACGTGCTGGTCAACGAGGAGCTGGTGGCGATTCTGCGCAAATTCATCCATCCCGACCCGGCCCGTCGCTATGCGGCGGCCAAGGATGCCGAAATCGGACCGGACGGCCTGCTCATCATCGGCCGGCAACTGGTGCACGCCGGTTTGGACACGGAATACGAACGGGATTTGGCCGAATACCTGTCCAAATTCATGGATTCCCGTACCGAACGCATCGAGCTGCCGCCGGCTCAGTGAAGTCCGCGAACATGAACGTGTGGTCCGACGGTTTCTCGCGCAGGCGCGGCGCCAGGTCTATGCCCGCCCCGCGGGACAGATCCGCCTGCGGCGCCGTCGCCAGGATGTGGTCTATGCGCCACCCCATCTTGCGCGCCACCGCGCCGCGCGTGCGGTAGTCGAAGAAGCTGAACAGGCCCGGCTGCGGGCAATGCTTGCGGAACACGTCCTGAAACCCCCAGCCGACCGTATCGGCGAAAGCGGCGCGCACCGCCTCGTGATAGCACACGTGCCCGGCCTGCCGTTCCGGATTGTGCACGTCCATGGGTTCCGGCGCCACGTTCAGGTCGCCCAGCCACACGACCCGTGTCCGCGGCGCGAACCGCCGCGCGAACAGCGCTTTCAGCCGCCGGAACCATTCGAGCTTGTAGGCATACATCGCATGCTCGATCTCGCGCCCTTGCGGCACGTACGTGTTCACCACGTGCAAGGCGCCGTACTCGGCATGGATCAGCCGCGTTTCGTCGGCCGGCCCGCCATCGTCGAACCCGAACCGCACGCGGTCGGGCGCAACCCGCGAAAGCACGGCCACCCCGTTGTACGACTTCTCGCCGCGAAACGCCGCATGCCAGCCCGCCTGCTCGAAGGCGGCCGCCGGAAAATCCGCGTCCGTCGCCTTCGTCTCCTGCAGGCAAAGAATGTCGGGCCGCTGCTCCGTCAGCCAGGCCAGAACGGCCGCCAGCCGCGAGCGCACGGAATTGGCGTTGAACGTGGCGATCCTCATGGCCGGTCCAGCTCGCCCCGGAACACATGCGCGGCGGGCCCCAGCAGCGTCGTGTCCCGCGCCATGAGCCCGTCCAGCGCGAAATCCACGGTCAACACGTCGCCGCCGGTCGGAATCACCTGCACCGGCGGCCTCGCGCGGCCCGCCGCCGCCGCCACGAGCGCCGAGGCAACGATCCCGGTCCCGCAGGCCAGCGTCTCCGCTTCCACCCCGCGCTCGTAGGTGCGCACGCGCACGGATTGCGGACCCGAGACCTGGATGAAATTGACGTTGGTTCCGGTCGGCGCGAACGCGGCATGATGCCGCAACGCCGCGCCAAGCCCCTGAACGTCGCAGGCGTCGAGATCGTCCGTCTCGACCACCGCGTGCGGCACGCCCGTGTTCACGAACCCGTACGTCACCGTCTGGCCGTTCGCCGTCAGCGTTTGCGCCATGCGCCAGTCCTTGGGATCGGTCATCCGCAGACGCACCTGTTCGCCTGCCATTTCCGCGCGAACCAGTCCGGCCGGCGTCTCGATGCTCATCGCGGCCGGCGCCGCCCCGATTTCATGGGCCAGCCGCGCGACGCAGCGCGCGCCGTTGCCGCACATGTCCGCCTCGCGCCCGTCCGGATTGAAAAAACGCATGCGGAAATCGGCCGTTGCCGAACGCTGGATCAGAATCACGCCGTCGGCGCCGACCCCCGTCCTGCGCGCGGCGATCGCGCGCAGCCAGGCTTCGTTCGTGGCCGGAAACGTTTCCGCGCGATCGTCCACCAGCACGAAATCGTTCCCCGCCCCGTGCATCTTCCAAAACGGTATGTGCATGGCCCTGGCCCCCATCTGCTTCCCGATGCTTCTGCGCTCCCTCTCGCCGCATAGGCGGCCAGCCCATGCCGCCGTCGCAAACGAAGGGGTTTGCCGAAGCCTCTTTTCCATGGATTCAAGACGACCATCCTAGCCCGTCCGCCCGCCGCTTGTCAAGCCGCCGCTCCGACAGAACGAACCGGCCGACGCGTTCCCGATTTGCCGGCCTGTCGTCCTCGTCGTCGTTCTCGCTCTCGTCCTCGACAATGCAAGAGGCGAACTGCGCAAGCATTCCATCTTGTCGAACAGCGATTCCACATCCATGTCCAGCGGCGTACCGCGGAATGCTGTCAGCAACTTGGCCGCAACCGAAAAGGCGAACACTTCCCTTCGGCTCACGCGCAGCGGCGGCAGGCTCCAGCCCGGATCGCTCAGAAAGAACCCTTTTCGCGAAGCGTCATACTCGATCGGCGCGACTTCTTCATCGCGCAATGCGTCCAAGTCGCGCATAACCGTCGCACGCGAAACAGCGAATTCCCGCATAAAGAGGCTGGCGTTCGCCTGAATTCCGTATTGCATGCCCTGCCGGATCATGCCGACAATACGGCGATGCCTTGCCATTTGCGGACGCGAATATTTTTTCATTTTTTTCAGACCTGTATCGTTATATGAGACAGGTCCCATGCTACTTTACCCCCATGATTATGCAAGAACCGGACTTGAAAACCACCATGATCTACACGCATGTGACCCGGGACAGCACATGCGGCATCAAAAGCCCCCTGACACGGGTGCGCAAGATTCAGAACGAGCGGCAGACGCCCATGCGAAGCGACGGCCCGGCCCTCTCACAGGCCCAAATCCCGTGCCCGCCGCCTGCGGCCGTCCCGCCCGCCGAACCGTTGCGCGCCGTCCCGCCTGTCAATCCGTGGCTGATTCCGCTCAGACGCGTTGGCATGGCCGCGCTCTGGCTCGCCGCCAGTCTTGTCGGGAGGCGCGCGCCATGATCTGCGCATCCGCCATCCGCCGCTATGCCAACGGACGTCCCTATGCCGCCGCC
The DNA here is from genome assembly GCA_007134465.1 of Kiritimatiellia bacterium. Lineage (GTDB taxonomy): Bacteria > Verrucomicrobiota > Kiritimatiellia > UBA8416 > SLMC01 > SLMC01. Next base: position 7,291 of record SLKS01000118.1, read on the forward strand.
TGCGGCCAGTCGGGACATGACCGGGCATCGCCTGCCTTGCGCAGCCGAGTTCCGGTCGCGCTCGGCTCGGAAACCGGCTGGGCGACGTTCTGGACCCGCATCGCCAACGAGCTTGCCCGCCGCGGCTATAGCCACTCCACGCGCGCCTTCTACCGTTCCGTTTTGCGAAATTTCTACCGCTATGCCCGCTGTTCCCCCGCCCGCGTGGACGCGTCGCTGATCCGGGACTATTTCGAACACCTTGCCGAAACCCAATGCTCCTGGCATTGGATGGGCATGACACTCTCGGCATTGCGCACCGTGTTCGACAAATTGTGCGGAAAGACCTTCACCCTCCGGCTGGTCACGCCCAAACGCAGCTTCGCGCTGCCCGAAATACTCAATCGCGAGGAAATCCGCTCCCTGCTCGCCGCCGCCGCGACCCCGCGCGACCAGCTTCTGCTCGGCCTGCTCTACGGCTGCGGCCTGAAACCCGGCCAGCTTGTCCGCCTGACCTGGGCGGACATCGATCCGGACGCAAGCGTTCTGCGCATCCGTGCCGGTCGCCAAAGCAGAACTTTGGAAATCCCTCCCGATCTGATTCCCATACTGGCCTGCGGGAAAGCGCGCTGTCCGGAAGAAGACTTCGTCTTTCAGGGCCGCTATGCGGGTTCCGCGCTCAGCCTGCGCATGATCGAGCTGACCGTCCGCCGCGCCCGCAACGCCGCCGACATCCTCAAGCCAATCGCCGCCATGTCCCTGCGGCATGCCTACGCAGTGCACAGTCTGGAATCCGGCGTTTCGGTGCGGGCCGTGCAAACAGCGCTTGGCCACAAAGACATACGGACAACCATGCGCTATGTCCGCTGCACCCTTCCCGCCAATCTTGAAAGCCCGCTCGACGCGCTGAAACGGAACCAGCGAGCCCGCGCTCAGGAACAAGAGCCCGCCGCCTCCGACAGCACCCCCTTGCGCGAGCCGCCCGGGCTGAACTTGTTCGCCGAACCGCCGTCGGTTGAAGCCTTGGAACTGCCCTTCCGCGAGCCTGGCGCCGATGGTCCGGCGGGATTTAGCCAACTACTGAAGACACACATTGTCGGCCGCTTCCTCGGTTTGCGCCGATTCGTCACGCGCGGCGGATAGCCGCTCGTCAAGTTGAGCGCCATCGGCTGTTTCCCCGCCTGCCCCGCATCCGGATTCCGCACCGGCAAAGGCTTCGTTTGTCTACAACCAGCCCGATCCGCTCCAGCCGACGCAAATCTCCCGCATTTTCAGCTTGCGAACCGGTCCACCGCTGCGATACATTGTCCGAGTCGTCGTCGGATCCAGCCATGTCCTCCCTCCGAAAGGGATGAAATGACCGATTCGATGTATTCACGAAGTCAAGCCGTCTAATACAAATGTTCTGCAAGAGAGAATACAGATGGGCAAAGCAAACGATACTAAGGTGAAGACCAATTGGAATCTGGTCATATGGCCTATCATCACATTGTGGGTCATATCATGGGTCTTCATTCAGGTGTCCGAGTTCAAATCCGTGGCCGCCATCATGATGCCTATCCTGATGGTTGCTACTGCCTTTGCGGTCTTTCTTCTGCATGCAGTCGCCGGCTCTGTCGCACAGCGCAGAATGGATCTGCAGGCAATTCACAACAAAGACACTTCGTGCACTCAGTGCGGCGCATCGCGATGCGATCTTCATGTTGTTGATTACCAGTGGTATCTCTTCCTTGTCACGATCGTTTTCCAGTTTGGAATTGTGGGCAAGTTCTGTAAAGACTGCGCCAGGTCAAACGTCGACAAGATGTTTCGCAAGACAATGTGGGGCTCGATCCTCTGTCCCCCCATTATTCTGTGGGCATGGATACACAGAAATCGGATTTATCGAAAATACAAATAAGAATGCAGAACAAGCAAGTCGACACGTATTTCAAAATGGCCGCGGACGGCCATTTTGAAAACGGTCACTTGCGACGTTGGGTTGAAGAATGAAAAATCCATTCACAACCATAGCTGAAGCAAGAAGATGCAATGTAGTCGATTCGTGGATGGCCGCTGGCGCAATCGAAAACGCGCCGAGCGGATGGGACTTGCTCATGCTCGAAGACGAGTGGGGGATTTACACCCTAGGTGAAATCCGACGGCTTGCCGAAATCGCTGGTGTCCCGCTGAAACTCCCCGCTATCATACTCGCTGACTTACTTCGTTCCAGTGTTGTTGCTGACACAATGGAACAAGACTGGATATCGTCAGTCCGAAGCTTAGACGAAGTGTACTTGGATCTAATACTCGAATTCAAACAAGAACAATCCAACAACGGAGTGCACTCGACTTTTGAAAACCGCGCGGACGCGGTTCCCAAAAGCGAGTGACTCCAGGCGTTCGACAGGAAATGATGAAGATAATCATAATCCTTGCTTCGGCAGTTGCAACGCCATTGATTGCGGCATTACCTTTCATGGCGATAGCGGGATACTCTCTAATGACCAGCGGCGGAGGCGCAGAGGCGCAAGGGGCTCTTGCGGCACTGATTCTTATTGCCGGATCAGCGCTTCTTGCATCCGTTTTCCTTCTGATCTCCCGATTCAAATGGAAACATGAAAGGGACGTGGATCGTGCGATTCTTCGCAACTGGGCTATTGCGCCAACTGCAATTGTGCTTCTGGTTTTTTCTGTGCCATTTATCATTGGCGGGCTCAAACCGTTTTTGATGCTACTAGCTTTTTCTATGTGCGGGTTTGCAGCAGGGGTTGCTGCTGCTCAGTTTTGGCTTCGATTCGCGTACTGTATAAGATTGTCGAACCAAGCCCTTGACCCGACTTCGGGTAACGCGCGGAGCGCGTCACCCGAAGCCGGTCAGGGCTGACGTTCGCAGAGAGAAGATAAAGAACGACAAAGCGGGTGGATGAAGCGTAACCGCTAAAGAGTGGCGGTGAAGAGTGCGAGCAAGTGTACGGGTAAGTGTAAGAGCACCTTCGGCGCTCCGAACACTTGATCGCCTTCTTAGGCGTACACTTCACCGCCACCCTTGCTTGGTTACGCTTGAACGAATGGTGGACCGCCATCTGGCGGCAGGGGCCTGC
>SLKS01000040.1 GCA_007134465.1 Kiritimatiellia bacterium
CGCCGGTGGAAATCATTGCCGAGCCGGGCCGGTTTCTTGTGGCGACGGCGGGGACTCTGATCGCGCGCGTGATCGGCAAGGCGATCCGGGACGGAAAGAAATGCTATTACATCGACGACGGGGTTTACGGCGCCTATTCGGGCACGCTGTTCGATCACTGCCGTTATCCGATCAAGGCGTTCAAGAAGGGCGCGTCCGAGATTTGCGCGGTATTCGGGCCCACCTGCGATGCGCTGGATACGGTCGGGTTCGCCGAAGAGCTGCCGGATATGGACTTGGACGAGCTTGTGTACAGCGTCAACATCGGCGCCTATGCGCACGCGACCTCGACGCGCTTCAACGGATTCGAGCCCGCCAAGACCGTTCATATCCATGTCGAATGACTTTCGGCTGGACATTCTACGGGCGGAGCGCTATATTGACTTTGTTTTTTTGCAGATTAATCCGGCGTCCGCCCGCTGGACGGATGCTATGCGAAAGGGGTGTGTTTCATGGACAAGACAGATGAATCGTCGCCCGTCGCCGTTAAGCGAGACGCGTTTGCCAGCATCGCGTTTTGGCAGTTCATGTCTTTCATCCTTCTGATCAGCGTGATCTGGGTCAACGAGCAGTTCGATTTGGCCTGGCTTATTCTGGGCGCGGCTCCGTCCTCCTTCAGCTTAGCGCGAGGGTGCATTCTGACGGCGGCGGTGATCGTTTCCGCGATCATTACGGTAGGGCATACCTACGAGCGGCAGCGGACGCTGGTCAAAAAACTGCTGATGACCTGCCTGTACTGCCATCGGGTCAAGACCGATCAGGGCCGATGGATGCACGTGGAGGAATATTTCATGGAAAATTATCCCGTCTCCGTTGATCGCCACGCCTGTCCGGACTGCAAGCAAATGCTGGAAACGGTGGACGAAAAGTCCGCGCAGGCGCAAGAGCGTCAGGATTCCGAATCCTAGCCTGCGGCGGGCTGTCGCCCGCAACCCAAGTGTGTGGGTATGTGGGTTTGTGAGTATGTGAGTTTTCACCCACACACTCACGCACCCACACACTCACAAACAATCACGTCTCCAATTTCTTGTTTTTTTCGGCAGGACGGCGTGATTAAGGCACTACTTGATGGGCGGACTGAAAGTCCTCCCCACATTCCACGTTCATCTTTTTTCGGCCGTGTCGGGGATGCCGTCCAGCCGAACGGCGGCTTCGGCATGATAGCCGAGTCGCACGCTGACAATCTGGTCGTTGCCGCCGTCGGCGATGAAGAGTCTGCGATCCGTGTGGGTGGCCAGATAGCAGGGATGAAACAGGGCGATTTCATCGCCGCCCAGCGCGTTGCGGCGGGCATCTCCGGCTGTTGCCGCCGCGCGCGCGGTTCCGTCGTCGCTGTTGCCGTAGCGGCCGAGCCGCAGAATCAGGTTGCCGTTGGCATCCAGAACGCCGATGCCGAAGCGCGATGTTTCAGGCACGAAGGCGCGGTCGAACGCATCCAGGGCGAAGCGCATGTTGGCGCACGAGCATTGGCTGGCGCCCGGGGCCACGTCGCCGGCGAAGCCCACGCCGCCATACATCCATTCGGCGCCTTCGGCCCATGCGGGGCCGCCTGCGGAGTGGAAGATGTCCGGCGGACGATTCGGGCGTGTTCGCGCGTCGAGCGGCTCGGGAACGGACGGGGCTTCGCTCAGGATGCGGCCTTGGCCCGGCTTGAATTTCATTAGCGTGCCGGTGGCGCGGTTGACATAGGGTTGTCCGTCGTACAGGCGCGTGGCGGAGGCCAGGACGTAAACGGCGTTGTTCCTGCCTAGTCCGACGCCGTGCACGACGCCGAGGCCCGGCACGACATCTTCCTGGCGCCGATGTCCGTGCCGGTCCCATATATGCAGCACGGCGGCGCGGGGTCCATAGGCGCGGCCCGGATAAAGCGTCGGACGGTAGAGTTTTTCCTCGGCGCCGGTGTCCTCGCTCCAGCCGGGCGCCGAGCGCGGGCTGACATAGCAGGAAGCCAGCAGGTGGCCGCTGAAGGACACGGCCAGTCCGCCATGATGCCAAAAGCCGCGGGAGGGCAGCGGCAGCCCGGATATGAGGGCCGCTTGCTTTCCCGTCCGATCCCCCGCGTCGCCGACCGCGGCGCGCTCTTCGCCGTAGTCCCATGGAATTTCCTGCCAGTTTCGCGAATGGTAGCGCGCTACGATTCGGTCGGTCCGCAGATAGGCGTAGCCGTCCGCGTCGAAGGTCATGTCTTCGGCGTCGAACGGCAACTGGACCTGCCGCATGGCGCCGGTTTCCGGGTCGATGTCCAGAAGTTCGCGAAAGGATTTGCCTGCTCCGGAATCGCCTTCCGCCACATAGAGGCGGCCGTTGGCCGGGTTGACATGCAGGCGCCGTCTGAACAGGCGCGGACTGGACTCCCGCAGAACCGACTGCCGGACATCGTCGGAGAAATCGCGTGTGACGCGCAAGGCGCCGGCTTCGATCGCGAGCAGCCGAATGTTGTGGCGCTCGTAGCCTTCGCGCCATTCCCAGCGGTCTTGCGGCGCCCATTCGCGCGCCATCCAGAACACGGGCTTGTCCGACCAGGAATCGAGCGCGATAAACCAGGGCAAACCCGATCCGCCGTCGTGCGGATCGACCCGATCCGCGAACGCCTCGGGAAAGGCGTGTTCCGCGCGGCGCACGCCCCCTGCGTCGAGGGGCGCGAATTCGATTAGACGGCAGGGGATGTCCGTGCCGTGTTGCGCGGGATCGGTTGGGTGGACAAGGGCGGAGAGCACGTAAACGACGCCCGTTTTCCGATGCACCATGACCTGGGCGGGCCGTTCAACATCGAGGTTTTTCAACCAGGTCCCATCCGGAGAAAAAACGGCGACACGCGCGTTGGCGGCATCGGCCACGTAGACGCGGCCGGCGCTGTCGCAGGCGACGGAAACCGGAGCGGTCAAGGCGCTGCCGGACGTCGCAGGCGAGGCATGGTCTGTTTGTCCTGCGAAACGTTCGGGCGCGCCGCCGTTGACCATATCCATTCGATAGACGGCAGGCAGCCAGCCGGCGTCGGGCCGGGCGGCCTCGGAATCCGTCGCGGTCTTTTGCGGCAAACGAAAGGCGGTCAGGTAAAGCGTTTTGCCGTCCGGGCTCAAGGCCGCCCGGCGCGCGAAGAGCGGCGCATCGTTTTCGTCTCCGCCGGGCCGGGCTACCGTGGCGGACGGGCCATCCAGCGAAAAGCCGCCTGCGGAGCCGTCCGTGCCGAACCGGCTCAAGGTCAGCTTGCCCAGCGCCACGAAGGAGCGCGTGTGCGGGGCCGACGCGGCGTGGACGGCCATGAACGAGGCGGCTCGCGATTCCGGATAGAGCCGGTTCGTGCCGTGTCGGTCCACGCCGAACCGGTTGAACCCCGCATTGTCGCCCGAGCGCAGAAGGGTGGCCTGATGAAACCCTTCCTTCAGCGGATAGCGTCGGCCGTCCGGGGGAAACGCATGCCAGTGCAGATTGTCGAACGATTCCAGAAAACGGGCCGGGAAGGGATAAACGGTCCGAAGATAGGCGCCGTCCCGGTCGAAGACTTTGACGTGATCGGCGACGCGGCCCTGATAGACGTAAACGCCGTCTTCGGCGGCATGGATCAGCGGCGGTTCGCGTTGAATGCGGCGATGTGGCGAGGCCAGCAGCGCGCGCTCGAAGACCGGGTTCAGGCCCAGCGAGACGCGAATAGAGAGCCCGTCCTTGTCGTCGATATAGCGGCCGCGATCGTCCTTGCCGTCCCAGACCACCGTTTGTTCCAGGCTGTCCCGTTGCAGAGGAGGCGGGGCGTCGGGCCCGAGCACGCCGCTGACCAGATGCCGCACAATCCTTCCGTGCGGGTCTTCGACGGCCACCGTGACATCGCAGAATCCGCGGCTGGCGAAAACAACGGTTACGGTGTCGCCATGACGTGAAACGACCGGCGTTTTGTCGAACTCGAAAACGCCCTGACGTTTCACTCTCAATTCGTCCATGCCGGAGGCCGCCAGCGTGGCGAACAGGCATACAACCGCCAGGCAGACCCGGCGACCTGTCGCCTTGCCGGGCCGGGTCGGGATACGGGTATGAAAAGTCCGGCATGGTATCGTCATAACGCCCCTCGTCTTGTTACATGTGATGTTTGCGTTCGGCAAGAAATCCGATGCCGACAAAGATCATGACGACGACCGGGGCCAGCAGGGGCCGGTCGATCGAGAGCAGGATATGTCGCGTCATGGCGACGCCGCCCGCCATGGCCAGTCCGAATCCGACGGAGCAAATCAGGATGAACAAGCCCAGCCGTACCAGGAAGTTCAGAGGGCGCAACTGACGTTGAATGAAGCGGTTGATCGGAGCGCTGTAGATGAAGAGCGTCGCCGCCACCATGGCGATCGAGATGTTCGTGATATGTTTCGCCAGCCAGTCGGACAGGGAAGCAAGCAGACTCATAAACTCATTCCTTAGGGTACGCGCAGAAATATCATATTTCATATTTCAAACGGATGCGACAATGCTCCATATGGAAAAAGGCTAGCGCGTGCGTGCGCCCGACGCAAGAGGTTTTTTCGCGGGTCCAACCGAGCACGGGATGCGGAATATTGGGATATTAGCGCCTTAATCACGCTGTCCTGCCGAAAAAAACAAGAAAATTCTTTCGCAAAGAGTCCCGATATCCGAAGGCGCTCTTGCACTTACGCGGGATGCGGATGCGCGGCGAGTATCGGATCGTCCGGTTTGCGGGGCGCGATGTCGGGGTCTTCGCCGCCCATGACATGGCGCAGCAGCGCTTCGGGAACCCGAGCCAGGATGGGGCGTCGTTTCATGAAATATTCGTAGAGCGCTTCGCGCGGCAGGTTTCTGTTGCGCCTGCGTCCCGATCCCGCCAGGCAGTCGTTTTCATCGGAGCCGAAGAAGAAGCGGAAAAAGCTTCCTTCGGCCATTCCGTACTGCTCCCGGTAAACCGCTTCGGTGGCTGTCAGATCCAACCGCATCGGGATCACGGGCGCCCCGCCGATTCTCGCATTGCGGCGGATGTCGCCCATAGACTTGAAGCGAAATATTCTGCGATAAGCCGCCGCATGCGCCGGATTGACCAGAATAATCAGATCCGTTCCGTTCATCGCGCGTTGCGCCGTCCGGATGGCCGCCCGCAACAGATGCTTGAGCGTCTCCATGCACTGCTCTTCTTCCATTTCAAGGTTGCAGAACGATACGATTTCCACCGGTCGGCGCCCTTCCCGTCGCAAATCGTCCAAAAGATCGCGGTACAGCGCGTTGGCGGGGATCGGCACCGGATGATCCATGGCTAAAGTCAGCGCGGCCACATCGCGTCCTTCGTGCTCGACCAGAAACGTGGTTGTTTCCGGCAGCGCGTCGTGCAGTCCGTACCACAGGCAATCGCCGCCCGGCAGAGAATAGCCCCTGACCTGGTACGCATCGTAGGTCAAGGCCCATGCGCGGACACGTTGCTCCATGTCGTTCGCCTCTATAAGGCTGTATTCGTTTGCCGAACCAAACGATTGTGCCGAGCATTCTTTCGTTCGTGCCTTTAGCAGGTTCATGAGATCGTCCTCCTTGTTTATAGGCATGTATTTAAGGCGGGCTGTCGCCCCGCAACCCCAGTGTGTGGGTATGTGGGTTTGGGAGTATGTGAGTTTCGACTCATACACTCACAAACAATTCAACTATAACTTTACAAAGCACTATTCGTGCCAAACCGCGTTTTCGTCCCGTTTCGCTCGCTTTGCGCCGAAAGGTTCTCACATTTGAAAAGACGTTGGATTTATGGGGTAGACAAGCACGGCTTGGATTTGGTATTTTTCCGCTTTCATGTTCATGAGGAATGTATTAAAGAATGGACGCTATGCATGCTCTTGGGATCAATGTGGGGTCTTCCAACCTCAAGCTGGTTTTGTTGAACGGCGACGAGGTTGTCTGGAGCGCGGTGGCGCCGCACGAGGGAAATTTCAGCGAGACGCTCAAGCGAATGCTGGCGGACAGGACATGTCCGCCGGGCACGCGCGCGCTGGCGACCGGTACGGAAGGCCGCTATTTGGTCAATGTGCCGAGCATGATCGAGCCGCTGTGCGTCGAAGCCGCGCTGAAGGGGACCGGGCGTTCGGCCCATGCGGTGGTATCGATGGGCGGAGAGACCCTGGTGGTTTACACGGTGAACCAGCAGGGGCACATCGTTTCAAGTTTTTCCGGGAACAAATGCGCCTCGGGCACGGGCGAATTTTTTTGTCAGCAGCTTGGCCGCATGGATATGACCCTGGAGGACGTGGCCAAGGTGAGCGACGACAGTCGCGTGCTGAAGCTTTCATCGCGTTGTTCGGTGTTCATGAAGAGCGACTGCACGCATCGGATGAACAAGGGCGAGGCCGACAAGGGCGATATCGTGGTCTCGCTCAGTCATGTCATGGCGGCCAAGGCGGCCGAATTCCTGAAGAAGGCCCGGGTCGCTTCCGGGCGCGTGCTGTTGACCGGCGGCCTGACGCGCAATCGGTTTCTGATCAAGCGGCTTCGCGCCTTGCTGCCGGATGTCGAGTTCGACATTCCGGAATCGGCGCCGTATTTCGAAGCGTGGGGCGCGGCGCTGCTGGCGCGGGAAACAGGCGGCTTGCTGCCGGCTGCCGAAGGGATTGTCGCGGCTCACGACGTGCAGTTCAGTCGCTTCGACAATCTGCGCAGCGCGTCCGACCGCGTGACGATCATGCCGTCGCGTCGCGGCCGGGTGCGTCCGGGCCGGGACTATATTCTGGGGGTTGACGGCGGATCGACGACCACCAAGGTTTGCCTGATCGATATGGAAACCGACGAGATTGTCGCGGCGCATTACGGACGTACGCATGGCGATCCGGTTCGCGCGCTGAAGCAGTGCATCGTCGAAGTCAAGAAGCAGGTGCGCGATGCGCTGGGCGACGAGCCGCTGTCCATCGTGCTGGCGTCGGCGACCGGATCGTCGCGCGAGATTCTGGGCGTTTTCCTCGGGACACCGGCCGTGTACAACGAAATCATCGCCCATGCGGCGGGCGTGACGCATTTCGCGCCGGAGGTCGATACGCTTTTCGAAATCGGCGGACAGGATGCGAAGTATGTGCTGCTGCGCAACGGCGTCCCGATCGACTATGCCATGAACGAGGCCTGTTCGGCCGGGACAGGCTCTTTTCTGGAAGAATCCTGTCGCGGCGACCTGAACATCGAGCGCGCCGATCGGATCGGGGCGATCGCTCTGGCTGCGGATCGTCCGCTCAAGTTCGGGGAACACTGTTCGGCGTTCATCAATTCGGACATTCGCAAGGCGATACAGCAGGGCGCCACGCGCGAAGATATTGCCGCCGGACTGGTGGCCTCGATCGTCGCGAACTATCTGAACCGTGTGGTCGGGAACCGAACCATCGGCAACTGCATCGCTTTGCAGGGCGGTGTGGCCAAGAACGAGGCGATCCCGGCGGCGTTCGCGTTGCACTTGGGCAAGGATGTGATCGTGCCGCCCGATCCGGAACTGATGGGCTGTTTCGGGGTGGGGCTGCTGGCCCGGCGCAAGCTGAGGGACGGGCTTCTGGAAACCGGCCGCTGGTCGCTGGACGGCATCTTGGCCTCCGAAATTCTGAACGAGCGCGAATTCACATGCAAGTCTTGCGAAAACTATTGTCCCATCCGCGTCTTGAAGGTGGGCGATCATCGTTACAATTTCGGCGGACGGTGCAACAAGTACGCCAATCTGCGCAAGAAAAAGGACGGGTCCGAGGGCGAGGTCTTCAACTATGTCGAGCGGCGCCAGCGTTTGCTGTTCGAGGAATGCGCGCCCGATCCCGCCGCCTTGCGCAAGCGCCGCGAGGGCGTGGTCGGGGTCCCGCGCGTGTTTTCGACCTATACTCTGTGGCCGCTGTACGCCTGGTTCTTTCACGAGTTGGGCGTGGAAACCGTGCTTTCGGACACTTTGGTCCCCGAGGGCATGGCCCGTGTGGAGAGCGGATACTGTTTCCCGGCCGAGATTGCGCATGGCGCCATGCAGGGGCTGATCGATCGCGGCGTGGACTGGTTGTTTCTGCCGCATGCCCGAGACATGGAAAGCCTGGAAAAGGACATGCACGCCTGTTTCTGCCCGATCACCCAGAGTTTGCCCTACTATTTGCGCCGGGCGTTTCCCGAATGGCCCGCCGAGAAGACGCTGGCGCCGGTGATTACGTTCAAGTACGGCGAGACCAAGGCCCGCGAATCGTTTGTCGAGACGGGTGCGCGGCTGGGTTTCAGCGAACGCGAGACGCGTCGCGCCTTTGCCGAAGCGCTCAAACGTCAGCGCGATTTTTTCCGACGTGCCGCCGATCTCGGTCGCGAGGCGCTTGAAGCCGCCCGCGCCGCGAACCGGCCGGTTATCGCGCTGCTGGGCCGGCCCTACAACGCCTTCACCGGCGACGCCAACATGGGCATTCCGCGCAAGTTCGCTTCGCGCGGATACTCGGTGATTCCGTTCGACATTCTGCCGTTCGAGGACGAGACGATCGATTCCAACATGTATTGGTACTACGGTCAGCAGGACATGAAGGCCGCCCGTCTCCTGAAAAACGAGTCCAACGTGTACGCGACCTATATCACCAATTTCTCCTGCGCGCCCGATTCGTTCATGCTGCATTATCTCAAATGGACCATGGGCGCCAAGCCGTTTCTGATTCTGGAGATCGACTCCCATTCCGCCGACGCGGGCATCGACACCCGGGTCGAGGCCTTTCTCGACATTATCGAAGGGTCCCGGCGCGAGGTGGCCGACGCCGAGCAGGAACGCTACGATAACGGTTTGCGCTTCGCCTACGATCCCAAGTCCGGCATGGTGGTGCGCAACGCGCGCACTGGCGAGAGCATGCCGATAACGAACAATCCGCGCATCAAGTTCCTGCTGGCCAACATGGGGCGCCTGGCTACGGAGCTGGCCGCCGCGTCGTTGCGGTCTTCAGGCATCAGCGCCGAAGCGTTGCCGTTGCCCGACCCGCACGTGCTGCGCATGGCCCGCGCGCACACCAGCGGCAAGGAATGTTTGCCTTCGCAATTGGTGCTGGGCGCGGCATTGCGCCATTTCGCGTCCGGCCACTACCGCAAGGACGAAATATATCTGCTCTTCGTCCCGACAACCACCGGACCTTGCCGGACGGGGCAGTATTCCGTGTTCTATCGCAATCTTTTCCGCGATTTGCGGCTGGAAAACGTGCTGGTTGTCACGCTCGAATCGGACAATTCCTACAACGAGATGGGGCCGAATTTCTCGCGCCGGGTCTGGTGGAGCGTGGTGGTCAGCGACCATATGAAGGATGTGGAGACCTCGCTGCGCGCTTGCGCGCGGGATCCGGAAGAGGCCATGCGCGTGTACGACAGCCTGTGGCAGCGTCTGGTGGCGGTGGCCGAGAAGGATTTGGCCGGCGGATTGCCCGCCTTGCGCGAGATCGCCGCCGAAATCGCCAAAATTCCGCTGAAACGCAATCCGGCCGACTGCCCCAAGGTTCTGATTGTCGGAGAAATTTTCGTGCGGCGCGACGATTTCGCCGTGGACGAAATGATTCAGCATTTCACGGCGCGCGGCATAATCGGCAAAGTGTCCGGAGTGGGCGAATGGATTTACTATTGCGACCATGTCCGGCGCAACGAGATTCGCAAGCGATTGCGGTTGTTGCCCGGCTGGCGTCGGCCGTTTTCGAAGGCGATGCGCGAAAACATCGGCTGGCGAATAGAGCTGGCCTACAAGCGGCATGTCGATCATGCCGTCAAGAAGGCGCTGACGCCGTCCGGCCTGATGATCGATGCGCCGCACAACATGGACGAGATTATGGACAATGCGAATCGTCATTTCGTGCACGACGAGCTGGAGTCGGAAATCAGCGTTTCCAGCGGCGTGGCGGCCACGGCCATGATGGACGGTTTTTCCGGGGTGGTCAACATTTCGCCGTTCGCCTGTCTGATCGGCCGGGTTATCGAGGGCATCTATACCCCCTGGGCGCGGGAAAGCCGTTATCCAGTGCTGTCCGTCGAGATCGACGGCAACCTGTTGCCGCCCGGCGTCATTGCCAACATCGAAATTTTCATGCTCAACGTGCTGCGTTTTCGGGAAAGCGTCGAGGCCGGAGCCCTGGTCGAACAGGCCGGTCGGCCCCGCAAGCTGCTGAGCAGGAAGTAGGTCGCGGCTTTCACGCTCCATTTCGCTTTTCGGGTTCTGCATTGCATGGAGATCGGCTCGGAGGCTTTGTTCGAAATCTTTCTTCTCTTCCAGGCTGAAAGCCTGACGCAACAAAGCCTGGGGCCTGCCTGCCGAAGCCGCTTCGGCGCAGGCAGGTGGAACCCCAGGACTTCGCGCATTCCAAACCCACCACCCCCTC
>SLKS01000105.1 GCA_007134465.1 Kiritimatiellia bacterium
ACTTGAGGCGGGTCGCGCATTTCACCCATATTTCAATATGCGAGAATCGCGCGACCCGCCTCAAGCCCCGCATCCGCAGACGTTTGCGCACTCTCGCGACGAAAACCTCGCTTGCTTTGGGCCTAGCGCATCATTTCCATCATGCCGTCCACGAGCGCGTCGAGGTCTTCGGGCTCTTCGATGGCGCGCACGGCGGCTTCGGCGGCCGCATAGTGGGGCGAGCCTTTCACCCAGCGCAGGGCATCGCGCGCGCCAACCACATCGCCGAGCTTCGTCCGCAAATCCACCAGGACGGCGTGATGATAGGGTTCCCAAAAATACCAGTCCACATACGCTTGCCAATGATCGAGCGCGGCGCGCAGATCCGTACGCGCCAGCAGCCTCGTTTTCATGCGCTGGAGCTGACTGTTGTAGGGATTCAGGGCCAGTCCGCGTTCGCACCATAGGGCAGCCGCCTCGACACGGCCGGGGTCTTCCCTGCCATCCGAGCCTCTTCGTTCGTAATAGGCCTTCTCACTGGCTTGGATGCAGAGGAAATAATTGAAAGGATACAGGCGATGCGCGCGCTCCGCGCGCCGCAATGTCGCCTCCGGCGGCGCGTGGCGCACCGGTCCGAACTTGGCGCTGGCGTAGATGGCCTGCGCCAAGCCTGCCCGCGCGCTAAGCCCCATCCCAACCAGGGACATCGCCAGCAGCGCACCGCCAGCCATCAGCCATCCGCCTTTGCGTCGTTCCATATTTGTCTCCGGTCGCTCCTGTTTCGTTCACCCGCCCTTTTCAGCGAACGAAAGCGGGCCTCCATTCGATGAAACGACTCGCCACCCGCCACACTCGCCACTCGCCACTCACAAGAACCAGCGCCGCCTGACAACAATGGTGTCGCCGGGTTCGATCAAAGGGTCGCGTTCCTGACCCGACTCGATGCGGTTCATATCGTAGACGGTCATCTTCTCTTTTCGGGTGAGCTGAACATTGGATCGTCGTGCGAATTCCGTATACCCGCCCGCCACGCCGATCGCCCGGCTCAGGGTCATGCCGGAACGCCAGGGGTGCCGGCCGGGCCGTCGCACTTCGCCCTGCACGAAGAACTCTTCTTCCTGCGCGACGATCGTAACGTTGATGCTGCGATATATCCCGCCATCAATATAGGCCTGCTCGATCTTGCGCTTGGCTTCGGACGGCGTGGTTCCTTCGATATGAATGCCGCCAACGAACGGCAGATTCACCTTGCCGGCATCGTCAATCACATCCTGTCGCTCTTCCGGTCGCGGTATGCCGCTCAGCGTGATAACGACGCGGTCGCCACTGCGAAAGACGCGGCTCCACGCGCTGATGCCGCTCGCGTACTCGGTTGATTCGTCGGCATCCTCATCGCGCACAATCAGGTTGTCGTCGCCCGCGTCGCGTGGGGTTCCGCCCGGCGCGCCGGCCCATTCGGCGAGGTTTCTTTGCCCTACATCGGGCCGATAGGCCGCAACGCGGCGCTGTTCGGCGGTCCTCGATGCGCAGCCGGCCGCCAGCAACGCCAACAGGACGAAGCCGGCCATACGGACAGCCGCGAATTCGCCGGGAAAACGCGGGCGTTCGTTTGAGCGTGGCGACCGTTCAGGCTTTCGCTTTCTTTTGCGGGTAGCGTTCATAATTGTAGTATCCGTATCCGTAATAGGAATAGTCGCGAGATATATTCAAGTTGTTCAGGACTACGCCAATCACCTTCCCGCCAACGTTCTCGATGGAGAAGCGAGCGCGATTGGACAGTGTCCAGGGATATTTCCGGTGCTGCACCACTTGCAGAACGCCATCCATCTCGCGCGCGATTCGGGAGGCGTCGCTTACGCCCATGATGGGCGGCGCATCGAAAAACACGTAATCGTAACGGCTCTTGAATATGTCCACCAGCGATCCCAGCAGCGCGGTATCCATTAGGCCGTGCGTACCCGACCCCATCTTGCCGCTGGGCATGAAATGCAGGTTCTGGACAGTGGTTTTTTGGACCGCATCGGCATGCGCCATGTCGCCGGCAAGCACATTGGCCAGCCCCGTCCTGTTGTCTATGCCGAACATTTTATGCTGGGTGGGCCGGTGAAGATCGGCGTCCACCAGCAACACTTTGTCGCCCAGTTGCGCGCATACGTAGGCCAGATTGAAAATCGTCAGGGATTTGCCTTCGCCCACGCTGCCGCTGGTGACGCACAGCGCCTTGCCGTTTTGGAACCGCTTGGAAAACTGAATGTTCGCCCGCAGAACGCGATAGGCTTCCGCATGATGCAAGCGCGCCTTCTCATTGGTAAACGGCTTGATTTTCTGGGGAATCACGCCGAGAACCGGCACGCCCATATGCTTTTCCACATCGTCAATGGTTTTGACCGACGTGTCCAGATACTCCACGAAAAAGGCCAGGCCCAGTCCTGCCGCCAGCCCAAGCGCCAGGCTCAGGATGATATTCAGCCAAATGTTCGGGCGAACGAAATCGGCGATATCCGGCGGCTTGGCTTCGGCCATGACCTCGACCGTGGTGCGAGGAATGTTGAGCTCGATATGTTCCTCCATGTATCGGAATTCGAGCATGTCGCGCATCTTTTTGGCGTGCTCCAGAGCTTCGGTTGCCTTCTCGAATTCGCGGTAGCCTTCGGCCTCGGCCGCACGTTCCTGCGCCTTGCGCTCCTCGAGTTGCGCCGACATTTCGTCGTACTGGGCTTGCAGCGCCTCCGTCTCGATGCGCAAACCTGTCATCAGGCCCTGCAACGCCTCTTCTATTTTCCGGCTCAGTTCGTCAATCACGGCCCTTGTCTGCATGACTTCGGGATGCCTGTCGCCGAACGCCTGGAGCCGCTGTTGCAACTCGACCTCGGCTTTTCGCCGCTGCGCGACCAGCGCCTCGAGCCCCGGATCGCGCACCACATGCTGAGCCGCATGCAGCCGATCCCGCTCCGACAGCCCCGACAGCCGTTCGAAACGCGAACGCTTGTCCACCAGTTCCTGTCCAACCAGAATGCGACGCTGTTCCAGGACCTGAAGCGTAATCTTGTCCAGAGACGTATCGGTGCCGGCCGCGCGACTGAGCAGGGTGATCTGGTGACGTTCGCGAATATCCTCGACTCTCTTCTCCGCTTCCAGCACGGCCAGCCGACGCTCTTCGAGCGCGTCTCTCAGGGCGTCCAGCCCGGCGACTTTCTGGTCGCGACTGCGCCGGAGGTTCTGGCCGCGATACACGTCGGCGATCGCATTGGCCACTTGCGCCGCCACGATAGGGGCGGTTTCCGGCTCGGTCCCGAGTTCGGGAATATACACTTGGATTTCGATCAGGTTCGTGTCGCGATACTGCTGCGCCTTCATGCCTGACGACAGCAGGCGCAGGGTCCGGTCCAGCATGCGTTCCGGGCTTTGTCCGGCCAGCCCCAATGCCGTGGCGAACTTCTCTGTTAGATTCAGGCGGCGAATCGTTTCCTCGAGAACCGGCCGCGATTGAATAATCTCGAACTGGGTACGCAGGAACTGCGGATCGAAACGGAGCATGTCGCGATGGAAGACGGGAACGTCCGGCGTCTCCTTCTGGACTTGAACCAGAACGGACGCCACATAGGTCTTGCGCATGGCAAACGTAGCGGCCACGCCGGCGATCGTCACCAAAAGGAAGGCGATGATCGCCACTTCTTTGCGAGACGATATCACCCGCCAATAATCGAGAAAATGAAGCGTCTCGTCGGCGCCGTCGGTCTTGGTGGCGTTTTGCATGCCGTCAGGTCAGAATTTCTTGGCCAGCTCGACCCGCGTCGCGTTGCGCGTGAAGGTCGGGCTGACATCGGAATCCACGTCCTCGTACAGGTGCCGCAGTCGCAACGAAGTCGTTTCGTTGAACCGGAAAGCGGCGCTGCCCCAAGCGCTCAGTCTCTTCTCTTCGCCGCCGACCGGACGAACGTAGGACGGATCCGTAGCCGTTACAGGCGCAACGTCGGCATCGTACTCGCCAACTCGCCAGGCGCCGCCCGCCTCGATCATCCAGCGCGCGCTGATGTCCCATTGGGCGTCCAGTCCGTACGAGGTCTGGGTTTGGGATACGTAGGGGTAGGCGTCGGAATCGCGCAGCATGTAGCCGCCCCGCAGAAACATGCGCAGGCCGGGATGCGCCTCGACGCGCAATTGAGCCATGACATAGGGCGCGCTGTCCTTGCCCAGCTCCGAGTCGTCATAGTCCAACTCCTTGAATCCGCCCCACACGGCGGCGCTCAGCGCAGCGCCGACAGCCTTTTCCAGGCTCGCGCCAAAAGACAAGGAAGAAAAACCGCGCTGCAAGCCCCGAGCGCTTTTGTAATCTGTTTCCTCGTAGGCGCCGGACAGAGACATTCCGAGCGTGGGCCCAAGCTTCTGCCAGAATCTGACATCCGCCCCCCACTGATCCTCGTCCGACTCCCGTGCCACCGGGCTTTCGTCATAGCGCTTGATGCGATGCCGTCCGCTCGCGGTGAGCCGGCCCAAGCGACCGACGCGCAAATTCGAACCGGCCTCCGCCCTGTTCATCGTGTAACTGCTGTCCCGGCGCAAGGTCATGCCTTCTTCGACGATCGCCGGATCGTCCGTCACGTTGAAACGTTCGCGAACGAAGAAGGAAACGCGCGGGGCCGCCTCGAAATCGGCGTTCAAGCCCACATCGTGATGGAGCTCGCTTTCGTTCTGAATCGGGCTCGGGTCCGTGCGATAGCGATACGTCGGCTCGTAGAAGAAATTGAGGGTCAGCCGTTCGCCCCGCAGGAAGGCGTCAATTCTAGGAATCACGTTGATGTCCAGGTTGTCTTCCTCGACAGGCAACGAATCGCGGTTGTCCGTGTATTCCGCCCCCACCCGGACCGACAGCGTGACCGGGTCGCCTTCGCCCATGGCCAACGCATGCGCTCCCGTCAATGCCGCCACGCCAACCCACGCGATCGCCCATCTCGCCTTCCGTCCTGCCATCATGTACGCCTCCTTGTTGTTGTTCGTCGCCGAGCCGTTTATCCAAGCCAAACATGCTCAAAGGTTCCCTATGTTTATAATATGCTTGTTTTTTACCCTGCTGGCCGCGCGGCGTCAACCCCTAAAAAAGGGTTGCGACACCTTTTTTTCAGCTTGACGACCGACATAAAATTGGCGATTCCTAGCTATTTTCATAGAGGCATACCTTCGCCCGTTTCGCAAGGAGCTCCGCCATGTTGCCATCCGTCGTCGGCCCGCTTGTCTCGCATCCCGCCATGCGCCGTTATCCGAACAACCCCGTGCTGTCGGCCAAGGACGTTCCATACAAGGCCACGCTGGTGTACAATGCCGGCGTCTGCAAGTATCAGGGCAAGTATGCCATGGTCTTTCGCAACGACTTCTACGACAAGCCAGAGGGCAAGCTGGAAGGCACCAATCTCGGTTTGGCGTTCAGTGACGACGGCCTGCGCTGGACCGTGACCGACAAGCCCTGTTTCTCCATGAGCGACGAAGAGAATATCCGGGCCTACGACCCGCGTCTGACCGTCATGGACGGACGCGTTGTTCTGTGCTTCGCGCTGGACACCCGGCACGGCTTGCGCGGCGGCATCGCCGTAACGGACGATTTCGAGAAATTCGACGTGCGCTCGCTTTCCGTGCCCGACAACCGGAACATGGTTCTGTTTCCCGAACGCATTGGCGGCCAGTATGTTCGACTCGAACGGCCGTTCCCCGTCTACAGCCGGGGCGGGCGCGACCGGTTCGACGCCTGGCTGTCCCATTCTCCGGATCTGGTCTATTGGGGCGATTCCCGACTTGTGCTCGCGGTGGAAGACGTCCCGTTCGCCAACGACAAGGTCGGGCCCGCCGCGCCGCCGATCAAAACCGCCCGCGGCTGGCTGACTTCGTTCCATGCCGTAGACCGGGACCCCGACCGCGGCAAGAACGGATGGGAGCAAAGCTGGAAGAAGCGCTACACGGCCGGCATCATGCTGCTCGATCTCGAGAAGCCTTGGAAGATTATCGGCATGTGCAAGACGCCGCTGCTGGCCCCGGAAGCCGACTACGAGATCGCCGGCGGCTTGCGCAACAACGTGATCTTCCCGGGCGGCATGATTCTGGAGGATAGCGGCGAAGTTAAGCTTTACTACGGGTCGGCCGATACGGTCGAATGCCTCGCCACGGCGCATGTGGACGATCTGCTGGCGCTTTGCACCGAACCGAGACGAGCCTGAAAGGGAACGGCTTTAAGACAGGCTGACGCCCGCAACCCAAGGCGTTAGGCATTAGGCGTTAGTGTACGGCAAAGTTTGAATCGGTGGTGTTTACGAGGCAGTTAGCGCGTGTTTTTTTTTGTAACGGCTTCAGCATGCCTACGCTTAGACAAATGACATTGTTGGCCGGCGCAGCCTGGCTGTGCCTTGCGCTTCCCGGAACGGGCCGGGCCGACGAGAAGCCGGCCGGGCCTTCGGATTCCGAACTCGTGCGACAATTGACCGGTTCCGGGGACAAGGCCGAACGGGAGCGCGCCGCGCTCGCCTTGGGCGACCGGGCCATTGCCGGCACGGTCGAATTGACGAAGAAGGATCGGGAAGCGCTGGACCGGCATGTGGCCGACGCCATCCGCGCCGCCGCCTTGCCGCGCGACCGCAACGAATCCGAACTGCTCGTCCAGCGGTTATGGACCTTGGCCTTGCCCGCCCTGCTCGACGGATTGGATCGCAACGAAACGTATTCCTTTTCCGTGCGCATGCTGACCGTCCTGCGCGACGAAGCCGTCGTGCAGGCGATCGTTGCCAAGGCGCAGGCCAACAAGGATCCCAAGCGCGGCGGGCTGTTCCGGTTCGCGCTCTCCGGCATGAAAGGCGCCACGCGCCCGCGCGTGCCGAACCGGCCGACGCTCGATGAAAAGGAAGCCGGCCGGCTCTACCGCGAAACGATCGAACCGGCTCTGGAAACGCTTCCCTAGCGAAACAGTCATGGCCATTCCCTTCACGCGAAAGACCCTGACCGACTGGGCGGGCGCCCAGACGGTGCGGGACGCCGAAAACATTGTGAAACGCGACGGCGTGCTCGAGGCCGAGTTCGATCCGCCGGTCTTGCAAGGCGCGGTCCTGTGGAACAATCGCGCTTTGCGCACGTCGCTGCGTCTGTTGCCGAACGGTCTGGTGGAGAACCGTTGCCCCTGCTACACGAATCGCGAACGCGGCATGATCTGCGCGCATGTCATCGCCCTTGCCCTGGTTTTGGTGGAGCGTGCGGCCGATCCGTTGCGGGAACGCAAGCATTTCGAGGAACAGCGACGTGCCGCGCGCATGAACGCGATGGACGAGTCGCAATTCATTCGCCGCGCCAAGCCGAACGAGCCCGGCGCCTTGCGCGCGACCCTGCGCCTGGCGCTGGCGCGCGACTGGGAAGACGGCTGTCGGCGCGGCGCCATTCCGATCCTGTGCCGACTCGAAAGGAACGGGCGCCAGGAGGCGCTCGACCAGATTGATCCATCTGTACCTGTGGCGCTCGACAAGTTCGACGACAACCTGCTGTTCGTACTGGAAGACATCTGCGAGGGTCGCGCGCGCGGCCGCATCGAGCTGTCGGCCTTCGATTTCGCCAACATTCTGCGCCTGCACCGAGGCCGTACGCTCGACCGGGAAGCGGGCCCGCCGATCGTGATCGGCTCCACGGCGCTGGCCACGCGCCTGAAACTGGACCTCGCCCCCGACAGCGGCGCGCTCGTTCTCTCGACCCGAACGGAACTGCCCTTGCCGAACCCCGACGGACAACCGCCGCTGATCCTGACAGCCGGACGCGAAGGCTGGGTATTCGCCGCCGATCATTTCTGGCCGCTGGAATCCGTGCTGCCCGCCCCCTATCTGCCGGTTTACGACGGACCGGTTCCCATCCCGCGCGAGCATGTCGTTCCGTTCATGCTGCGCGAGCTGCCGCAACTGGAAAAAATCGCGCGGCTGGAAACGGACCTGTCGTTCGACCTGTTTTCGATCGAACCCGGCGCCCCGAAATTCCGGCTCGATGTTAAAGGCAGCCCCGCCTCCCTTTCCGCCACGCTCAACGCCCGGTACGGCGCCCTCGAACTGACGGCCGCCAAGCCCGACGCGCGCGACGGATTCGCCCTGCCCGACCCCGACGATACGACTCGCTACACAGTGCGCAACCCGGCGGCGGAAAAGCAGGCGCTGGCCCGGCTGGCCGAGACCGGATTGCGCGGCGAAACCGGCGATACGCTCGCTCCGATCGTCGGCAAACGAAACGTGCTCAATTTTCTCGGAACCCATCTGCCCCATCTGCGTCGGCACGGCTGGCAGGTGGACCTGGCCGGACGCATCGGCCCGTTCATGGAATCGCTAGAATTCGCCACGCCCGTCGTGCGCATTGCCGAGACGTCCGGCGAGAACTGGTTCGATGTCGGCTTCGATTTCGAGGACGGCCAAGGCCAAAGCCTCGATCCGGCCGACATCCGGGTTGCGCTGCGCAAGGGCGACGCCTTCCTGGAACGCAACGGACGGCTTCTGCTGATTGACGCCGACGCGGTCGAATCGCTGAGCGACGTGTTCGACGATTGCGCTTCGGGCGAAGCCGAACGTCCGGGCCATTTCCGCCTGCCCGCCGTGTACGGCCCCTACGTGAAATCCTCGCTGGACGCGCTGGACGGCGTGGATGTGGAAGAACCGCCTGCCTGGGGCGCCCGCGCCCGTCAATACAACCGCCAGGCCCGCATCGAGCCCGTCCCGCTCGAGCCGCGCATGGAAACCACCCTGCGTCCCTATCAGAAAGACGGCGTGTACTGGCTCTGCTTTCTCGATGCGCACGGATTCAACGGCATCCTGGCCGACGAAATGGGCCTGGGCAAAACCCTGCAAACTCTGGCTTGGCTCGAGGTCCGGCGCGCGCACTTCGCACCCGCCGAACGCAAGCCCGCCCTGATCGTATGCCCCACCAGCATCGTCGAAAACTGGGCGGAGGAAGCCGCCGCCTTCGTGCCCGACATGACCGTGCTCGTGCTGACCGGCGCCGACCGCCAGGACAAATGGGCGGGCGTGCCCGACGCCGACCTGGTCGTCACATCCTACGCCATCCTGCGTCGCGACCTGGACGCCTATGTCGAACAGTCCTTCTCCGCCGTCGTGCTCGACGAAGCCCAGCACATCAAGAACCGGTCCACGCAAAACGCCGTCGCCGCCAAAAGCCTGCGCGCCGACAGCAAACTGGTCCTCACCGGCACGCCCATCGAAAACAGCGTGTCCGACCTGTGGTCCATCATGGACTTTCTGATGCCGGGCTTTCTGGGCCGGCACGACAGCTTCCGCCAGCGCTACGAGCTGCCCATCGCCAAGGCCGACCCCGACGGCGAACTTGCCCAGGCCAAGCTGCGCCGCAAACTGCACCCCTTCCTGTTGCGCCGGCTCAAACGCCATGTCGCCAAGGACCTGCCCGAAAAGATCAACAAGGTCGCCTTCTGCTCCCTGACAACGGATCAGCGCATGGTCTACGAAGAGATTCTCAAGGCGTCCCGCCGCAAAATTTCCGACCTGGTCGCCGCGCGCGGATTCCCGAGAGCCCGCATGGAAATCCTGGCCGCACTGCTGCGCCTGCGTCAAACCTGCTGCCATCTCGGCCTGCTCAAGCTGCCCGGCCTCGCCCCCCGCTACCCGTCCGCCAAGACGGACCTGTTCTTCGAGCTGCTCGACGAAGCCATGGACGGCAACCATCGCGTGCTCGTGTTCAGCCAGTTCGTCTCCATGCTCCAGCTTCTCAAAAGCGAACTCGAAGCGCGCGAAATACGCTACAGCTATTTGGACGGCGCCACACGCAACCGGCTCGAGGAAGTTAAGAACTTCAACAGCGACCGAAGCATCCCCGTCTTTCTGATCAGCCTCAAGGCCGGCGGAGTCGGCTTGAACCTCACCGGCGCGGACACCGTCGTCCATTTCGATCCCTGGTGGAATCCGGCCGTCGAGGACCAGGCCACCGACCGCGCCCACCGCATCGGCCAGAAACGCACCGTCTATTGCCTCAAGCTGATCGCGCGCAACACCGTCGAGGAAAAGGTGCTGGCCTTGCAGAAAAAGAAACAGGCGGTGATCGCCGCCACGCTCGCCTCCGACGACGCCGTCATGAACACGCTTACCTGGAACGATATCCAGGAGATTCTCGCGTTGTAGAAAGTTGAGACGGGCTGCGCCCGCAGACGAGGCGTTAGTCCTTAGGCGTTAGGCATTAGCAGTAAGTGTTTGCTGTCGCGTCCTGATATAGGTTGACACTTGCAACAGTGAGGAGCAGGTGTGTATGGATGCGAGCATACGGTATAGCGAGGCATTCAAGCAGCAGGTGCTGCGCGAGATCGAATCGGGAAA
>SLKS01000154.1 GCA_007134465.1 Kiritimatiellia bacterium
ATCAGCTCGTCGCGTTCGGTCAGCACATGCCGAACCTTGTGAGACGGCAGCACATAGGTCCAGGCCGACCAGCGTTCGTTCAAGGCTTCGATTTCCGCCTGCTTCTTCCTGCGCGCCTCTTCGGCCTCGCGTTTCGATTCGTCCGGCTCGTCCCCCTCGTCTTCGTCCGTTTCGGCGACGGGCTCGTCCGGCTCGGCAACGGCGGGCGCCGGTTCGCCAGTCCACTCGGCGCTCAGCCGGGCATAGCGGTCGTCCGTATCGCCGGCCTTGGCTCCGACCCGCACGACATAGCGGACGCCATCGCGGGTCTCGACGGCATATACGGCGGGCTGGTCGAGGCCCGTCTCCTCGTCGGAAAGGGCCGGATCGGCTATGTCGGAAAAGCGCAAATAGCTCAGCAAGCCGGACAGGCCCGAGACTTTGCCGGAATCCATTTCCATTCCGTCAGGCATCGGATCGAGGGTCAGACTGTCGCCGTCTTCGGGCCGCCGCAGCACGACCGGGTCGGCATCGGGCCGCGCCAGCGCGATTTCGGCAATATCGGAACCGGCGACATGAACCAGATCGTCGTCCAGCCAATCCTGATCGCGTTGCGGCAGGCTGCGGAACAATTCCGAGACGATCATCGCCTCGCCGTTGACGAACACATAGCGGCCTTGGGCCATGCCCCCGAATCCGGCCATAGGCGATTCGTCGTCCTCGGCGCCGCGGAATTCGCTGCCTACGATCAGCTCGGCCAGCAAGCGGCCCTGTTCGTCGGCCAGCGTCACCTTGGCGCCGGCATCGTCCTCCTCGTCGGCGCGCGGGTCGCCCGGCGCCAGCAGGCCGAGCCGACGCAGGCGCGAATCGGAAACCGCCAGAGTCTGGCCGACTTTCAGATTGGCGAGCGCGATCGCGAACTCGCGCACATCCTCGAATTTGGCCGGATAGCCGTATTTGCCTTTGGCGACCCAGGTTCCGTCCACGCGCGCCACCTCCACGGTGGAACCGGGCGATGCGATCGTTATGCGCGCTACGCTGTTCAATGAATCGGCATCCTGCAGGTCGGCAAGAACAGGCGTTCCGATCCGCCGCGCGACGTCGCGTCCTGTATCCCGTCGGCGCTGCGAAAGGAACGCAAGCCCGATCAGCACGACGGCAACGACAACCAAGGTCAGCAACTTCTTCCCGTTCATAGTTCCTCCTGTTCCTTTAAGGCGGGCTGGCGCCCGCAATTTAAGGCGTTAGTCCTTAGTCGTTAGGCGTTAGCCAACAAGGCGGGCCGACACCCGCAACCCAATTCATGTTATATTGTCACCATGAAGGGCATGAAGAGCGTGAAGGAAGCCGAACGAAGAAATTCATATCTTCATGTCCTTCATGCTCTTCATGGTGCGCATTCCAAAAGACACACGCAAAAGACAGTGCTTTTGCGAGAAAGGTCCGAGGCGATCATCGTCCGACGCCGCGGCGGCGCAGGAACCAGAAGCCCAGCCCCGCAACGGCCACCAGCGAGGGCATCAGCCCGATGTTGGCGATTTTGATTTTGAGTCCAAGCCGCTCGATATCCTCGTTGCGCTTGCGGCGAACCAGGCGCAGTTCCCGCTGCGTATGGGCGACCTGTTCGCGGAACCGCTCGATTTCTTCCTGCTGCTGGCGGCTGAGAAACATGCGCTGATCGTCGCCGCCCCGGCCGGTTTCCAGCTCGCGCAGCCGGTTCTGGGCTGTTTCCCATTTCTTCTGCAACCGCATTTCCTCTTCCATGTAGCGTTCGGCGGCTTTTCGTTCGATGTCGTCCACGCGGTCGAACGGCCGATTCGTGCGGCCGCGGGCGCGCACGGCGGTGAGCGCGGCGCCGCCGGCCAACTGCTCGACCATGCCGAAGAACAGGGTCAGGTTGTCGTTCATGGGCGTATAGGCGCGATGCCCGAACATGTTCACTTCCCGCACGCAGAAATGGTCGAACAGCATATCGGCATTGGCCACGACAATGACCGTGCCCGGCATGGCGCTTTCCTTCAGGGGCGCCGTTTCCGTCATGCGCGCCATTTCCTCGGCCTCGGCGTCTTCCGCCGGCGGGCGCCCGTCGGGGAAGGCCGTTTTGAATCGGCCGTGCAAGCGGGCTGCCAGGGTGAGCGGCGTCATGCCGCTGGCGAATTCGCGCCGAATGGCCTCGCTCCCGAACTGGGCGGTGGTCGCGTCAATCAGCGCCGAACTTTCCGACGAGGAGAGGAGCGTCGTGACCTCGACATCCGGCGACTCGTCCACGCGAAACGAGCCTGCCACGGGCATCAGCACGGTGTTGATTTGCGAGGTAAGCAGGTCTTCGCTGTTCATGCGCGCCTGACGCAGGCTCAGCCAAAGCAGATTGTCCTCGATGCCGTTCGGCCCCTGCAACCGGGTGGCGGCATCGAGGTCGGCCACGACCTTGCCCGGATTGTATTGCACGCCCCACGCCTCGAACAGGCGCGGCAGATCGGAGGATTGCGGATGGAAGCGCTTATGGGCCGGGGCCGGACTCGTTTCCGCTTCCACCAGGGAAACCGGATCCACGAACACCATGACGCTGCCGCCGCGCAGGAGATACTGGTCGATTGCGTACAGGGTCGAATCGTCGAGTTCCTTCGGATGCACGACAATCAAGGCGTCTACGTCCCGCTCGATCCGCTGCGCCGGCGTGGACACCTCGCGCACCTCGTAGTCCTTGCGCAAGTCGCGGAACGCGAACCAAGCCGGCGCGGGCGGCGGCATGTTCGGCATGGGGAACGGAGGGCGCTGGTCGCCCAGCACCGGCAGGCTGCTGATCACGCCGACCACGGGCTTGTCGGGCCGCGATACGCGGGCGATCAGGCGCGTGATGTTGTATTCGAGCAAGTGCTCCTGGCGCAGGTCGAGGAACGGGATCGTCTCGTGCCGGTCGCCCATCGAAATCACGAGGCCCATGTACTGGCGCGCGTGCCCGATCGGCTGGCCGGGCAAGCCGTATTTCTGGGCCATCTCCTCGACTTCGGAATCGGGGCGCGGATCGAACGTCTGTACCGTCGCGTTGCGGCCGCCCACACGCTCGTATTCGTCCAGCAGATCCTCGACCCGCCGCGCCCACATGTTCAGCATGGGCGGCGTTTCCGACAGGCGGCTGAAAAAGAACATCAGGCTGACGGGCTCGTCCAGATCCCGCAGGATATCGCGCGTGCCCGCGCTCAGCCGATGCAGCCGGTCCTGCGTCAAGTCCAGACGGGCATTGACCCCGCTCAGAATGACATTGACCGCCACCGCGATGGCGAGCGCGATCAGAAAGGCGGCCAGTCCCGCCCCCCACCGCCAGTTAACCTTGCTTCCATTGCTCTCCTTGCTCATGGCTCTTTCCTCCATCTCTCTCCGTTAATTTCCGTTCGCCAGCCTCACGCCGTCTTCCTGTTGTCGAGCGCGAGGTAGCCTGCGAAGATCAGGACGACGATCGCCGACAGGAAATAGCCGATATCGCGAATGTCCACGATGCCCCGCTGAAACGACTCGAAATGCGGCATCACGCTGAACGCCGACACGCCGCGCACCAGCCAGGCCGGCGCCCAGCGCTCCAGCATGCCCGTGACCGGCCGAAATCCGGCCAGCAGCAGAAAGAAGCAGCCCACCAGAGACAGCACGAAACTGATCACCTGGTTCTTCGTCAAGGTCGAGGTCAGCATGCCCAGAGCCAGATAGGCGCCGGACAACAGGAACGAGCCGATGTAGCCGCCGACGATCACGCCCGGATCCGGCTCGCCCAGATAGATGGTCGTCAGCACGATCGGAAACGTCAAAGCCAGCGCCAGCGCCAGAAAGGCCCAGGCGGCCAGGAATTTGCCGACCAGCGCCTGCGTAAGCGTCACTGGGAACGTCAGCAGCAGTTCCACCGTCCCCGAACGGCGCTCCTCGGACCAGAGCCGCATGCTGGCCGCCGGCACCATGAGCAGATAGACCCACGGATGCCAGAAGAAGAACATTCTCAGATCCGCCTGCCTCATCTCGTAGAAGTCGCTGACCATGAAGGTCAGGAACCCGATCAGCATGAGAAAGACGATGAGAAAGACATAGGCGACCGGCGACTCGAAGTAGGATTTGATTTCGCGCCGGAAAATTTCAAACGTGTTTCTGCACGATTCCATCGTTGCGTCCTCCTTGTCGAATCAACTGGCCTTGGCCATTTCGTTTTTGCCCATGGTCAGCGACCAGAACAGGTCGTCGAGCCGTCCGCTGTCGCTGCGTTTTTTCAGTTCGCTCGGGGTTCCGTTGGCCAGGATGCGGCCTTCGCCGATAATCAGCGCCCGCGTACAGACGGCGTCCACCTCTTCCAGGATGTGCGTGGAGATGACAATGGCCTTTTCGGCGGCCATTTCGCGGATCATGGCGCGAACAACCCGCTTCTGGTTCGGGTCGAGTCCGTCGGTCGGCTCGTCCATGATCAGCACGGGCGGATCGTGAATGACGGCCTGGGCGAAACACACGCGCTGCTTGTAGCCTTTGGAGAGCGTGTCCACCGACTGCCCCCGCACTTTTTCCAGGTAGCATTTGCGGATGACGGCTTCCACGCGCTCGCGGGCGGTTGCGCCGCGAAACCCGCGGATGCGGGCCACGAAGCCGAGGAAGCCGGATACGGTCATGTCGGCATACACCGGCGCGTTTTCCGGCAAGTAGCCGATCATTTTCTTGGCCCCGACGGGATCGCGAAGGATGTCGCACCCGCAAATCTCGGCCGTGCCCGACGTGGGCGGCAGGAAGCCGGTAATCATGCGCATGGTCGTGGACTTTCCGGCGCCGTTCGGCCCCATGAAGCCGAGAATCTCGCCCCGCTCCACGCGGAACGATATGCCGCGCACGGCCTGAATCGCACCGAACGATTTTTTCAGTTCTTTCGCTTCGAGCATGGTTGCCTCCTTATTGTCGCTGCCGCGAACGCGCTTGCGCGCCCGTATCGGCCTCCAAAACCGCACAAAGACTCGATATCGGATTCGGGATACCCCACAAGTCGCATGACCCTAAAAAAATAATCGCTCTTGTCAAGCCTTTCCGGAAAAAAAATCGCGGTTGGGCAAACGCCCGCAACCCAGTTTGTTTAAACTACGAAACACGCGAAATACGCGAAAAGATGTTCTTCTATTTTCCCTTTCGCGATTTTCGCGTGTTTCGTAGTTTCATCCTCTGGAAATTATACACGCAAAAACGTGTGTCTTCACCGGAAAGGCTTAAGTCGGCCTTTAAGGAAACCGCACGTGCCGGGCCATGGCTTTGCGCGCGGCGGCGAGCCAGCCTTCGAAGCTGTCGAACGGCTTGTCGAACGGCAGGACAAGCAAGACAACCTGGTTGCCGGCGGCGGCCGTGCGCAACCCGCTCGACCAGTCGGCGTATCGGCGCCGCTGTTCTGGCGTCAGCACAGGCGCCGCCACGAACAGGCGGTGATGGCCGCGAAACCGCAAACGCTGCACGCACCATTCCAGCTTCATGCGGTGCCGTTCCCATTCGGCGCCCCGGTCGAGATCGGCCGCCGACAGCGCCAGCAATGTCGCGTCGCTCTTGGGGACGCGGTCGGCCTGCGCGGCAAATGCGTTCATTTCGCTGGCGTCCGTTTTGGCCACCGTCCAGACCCATCCGGCGGAACCGGTTCCCGACTCGTCCGATGCGGGCGCGTCGGGAAAAGCCAGATCTGACAGCGCCACGCGAACGTGGCCGACAACCGGCCGCGGATCGCGAAAGCGACGGGTCAGCAGGCGCCAAGTCTCCCAGCGGCGATCATGCCTGGGCGGATGCCGCTGGCAAGGCAGCAAGATGGCCGGCACGCCGTCCGCATGCAAATACCCGTCCTGTTCGGTCACGGCCGTATCGCTTTCCGGCGCCACGACGGCGAACGCGCGTTCGCCGTGCTCGCTGCGAAAGACCAGCCGGCCCGGTTCGGCAATAGGGAATGTCCATGGCTCTTCGCCGGGACCGAGAACGATGCGGCCCAGCGCGGTTCCGTTCAGCAGGGCGTGGACCTCCGTTTCTTTCTGCGCTTCCAGTACGAAAACGGCCGTGTCGCCGCGGTAGATGGCGGGCGGGAAATAGCCGATCTCGAACAACGGGGCCGGGTCGGACGCCGCCGCGCCGCGCAGCAGAACGCACAATGCTATCGCCGCCACGGTTGCTCGGCCTGTCATTCTTCAGCTCCTTTTTGCTGCAACACCGCTAGCGCATTTGCCGATCGGCAACGGTGCCGACCATGGATTGTGGCGTTTTCCGCCTTCGCCCAAGCGCTACGGCGGACATGTCGGGGCTAGCCGGGCGTGTCGCGGCAAAGTTTCCTGGCTCTCCGACCCCGAATCCCATTGTCCGCCGTAGCCTTTTGGCAAAGGCGGAGCCACAGGGGCGCCTGCCGCATCGCCCTTCAGGCGAATGCGGCAGTATTTCTAAGGAAAGCGGCTACGCCGCTGCCTCTCCCGATTAAGCCTAAGTGGAGCAGTTGATTTGCCGCAAAGAGCACAAAGATCGCAAAGAAAGACAGTTGCGCAGTTTTATGGCCACACCAATCGGGTGTTAGGGCGCATCTCTGCAAGCTGTTCTCCATCTTTGTGTTCTCTGTGTTCTTTGCGGTTATCTGCTCTTTCCAGGTTAAGTTGACTTGCATGGACACTAGAACGCACGAACTACGAACACACGGTCCACGTTCCTCATGCTTTGCGGGCGCAGCCCGCGTTAAATTCCTTTTTAAGGACTCTTCCCCGCACCGCCGCCTGGAGCGCGGGCCAAAGCGGGCGAGAGCCGTTCGAACAAGTCGGCGGGATCGCGGCAGAATTCGGCGCCGTTGCTGCGCAAGACGCGCATGCGCGCCTCCGCTTCGCGTGCGGGCGTATAGTCGCGCGATTCCGCCCCGTCCAAAATCAGGACGGGCTTGCCGGCGCTCAAGGATTCGTCGGCCAGGATCAAGTTCGCGACATTGCCCGTGCCGAACGGAACGGCCGCCACAACCAGCGCGGCGGCGTCCTTGGCGAGCTTGCGCGCCTGCTCCAGCGCGGCGGCGCCGACCGGCAGAAACGGCTTTTCCAGCGCCGCGCCGATGCCGAGCGCGCCGGCCACGCGCGCGTCGCTGTCGCCTTCGTTGAGCGCGCCGCAGGTAACGGCGTAGCCGCCCAAGGTCAGGCGGCGCAGGATTTCGCCGCCGCTCCCGCCGCCGCACACGACATGGATGCGCGCGCCCCGAACCGGCGCCCGCTCGCTGAATCGCGGCGCGGGCACAACGGCGACCGACCCCGAAACCGTCGGCTGCACATGAATGTTGCACGGATAGGCCTGACGCAGCAGCGGTTCGGTGAATACGTCGCGCGGCGGGCCGTCGCCCAGCAGCTTGCCGTCCTTCAGCAGCAAGACGCGTCGGCAGAATTCCGCGGTCAAATTGAGATCGTGACTGACCATCATCACCGTCACGCCCTGTTCGATGTTGATCCGTTCGACCAACTGCATGATTTCCAGGCGATGATGAATGTCCAGATGCGAGGTCGCCTCGTCCATGAAAAGGATGCGCGGCTCCTGCGCCAGCGCCATGGCTACGATCACGCGCTGCTTCTCGCCGCCGCTCAGTTCGGTCACGGGCCGGTCTTTCATCTCCACCACGTCCGTGTACGCCATGGCGCGCTCGACAGCGGCCCGGTCGCCGGCGGCCGGCCCACGCCAGCGCGGCAGGGAGGCGGTCCGGCCGATCATGACGATTTCCTCGACCGTAAAGGCCATGGGCGTTTCCGTTTCCTGCGGCACGACGGCCAGGCAGCGCGCGCGCGCTTGGCCGGTCAAATCGGCCAACTGTTTTCCGAACAGACGAATCGAGCCGGACAGAGGCGCGCACAAACCGGCAAGGCAGCGCAACAGAGTCGTCTTGCCCGCGCCGTTGGGCCCGGCCACGCCCAGTATTTCGCCCGCCGCCACGGTCAGCGTCAGATCGGAAATCACCGGTCGGCCGCGATAGCCCGCGCAAAGCGCTTCCGCCTGAATGGCCGCCGGTTCGCACGCGTTCATTCCAGCCACCCTCCCCGACGTCGGCGTCGCAAGATCAGCAGAAAGAACGGGCCGCCGATCATGGCGGTGACCACGCCCACCGGCAATTCGCGCGGGGCCAGAACCAAACGCGCGACGGCATCGCACACGGCCAGAAACACGCCGCCGGCCAGCGCGGAAACCGGGACAAGCCGCCGATGGTCGGCGCCCACGATGGCGCGCACGCCATGCGGAACCACCAGCCCGACAAATCCGATCAGACCGCCTAGCGATACGCCGGCCGCCGCCGTGAGCGTGGCCAGCCCCAACCCAAGCGGAACGGCCACGCGCGTACGAACCCCCGCATAGTGCGCCGCGTCGCCGCCCAAAGTCAGCGCGTTCAATTCCGGGGCCATGGCCCGAATCGCCACCACGCCCAGCGCAACGGCAACGGATGCCGTCAGCAGAAGCGGACGTGAATACACCTCCAGATTGCCCAGCATCCAGCCGATAATGCCATGCAAAACCGGCGTGGGCGACACCCAGATCAGGAACATGAGCATGCTCGAGCAAACGGAACTGACAATGACGCCGCTCAGCACCAGCCCGTACACGGAGGCGCGTCCGCCCACCAAAGCCAGCCGATAGACCAGGAACAAAGTCGCCGCGCCGAACACGAACGCGATCAACGGCATGGTCGCCACATGCCAGGCGGCGGCGCCCGAAAGAATGGCGAACGCGGCTCCCAGTCCGGCGCCGCTGCTGACCCCGAGCACATACGGCTCGGCCAGCGGATTGCGCAACAGGGCCTGGAACACCGTGCCCGCCGCCGCCAGCGCAGCGCCCACCACGAATCCGGCCACCATGCGTTCCAGACGCAAGCGAAAGATCACGTCCGACGGAATCCCCCACCCCGCCGCGCCGGCCAGTAGACAGAACCCCAGCGCCAGCAGAGCGACAGGGCCGGCCATCCATACGATCCAATCACGTTTTGTCATTCGCCCTTCCCCGACTCGGCTGCGCCGGCATCCGAACCCGACTCGGACCAGGCGCGAATCCAGCCGCGCACCTCCTCGAGCCCCTCCAGCACGCTCGCCCCCGGCAACGTCAGCACATCGGAACGCGCGCTATGATGCACGCGCCCCGATCGCACGGCATCCAAACGGTCCCAGCCCGTTCGCGAGGCAATCAGACGCTCGGCGGAACCGGGCTCGCCGCGATGCGATTGCGAAAGAGACAAGATGATGTCCGGGTTCCGGGCAAGCACCCATTCGGACGACACGCGAAAGTAGTCGGCGGAGGCGACTTCGTCCCCGATATTGTCGCCCCCGGCCAGACGAACGAGATCGGCCACGAACGAATGCTTGCCCGCCGTCATGACGGGATCGCTCCAGATTTCGACGAACACGGTCGGGCGCGGCCCTGCGAATTGCGCCGACTCGAGTTCGCGGAAGCGACGCCGCATTTCATCGGCCAGCGCTTCGCCTTGCTCCGCGCGATTCACAAGCGCGCCCACGCGCGCCAGCGCATCGGGAATATCGCGCAAACGCCGGCACTCGATCCGCTCGCAACGAATGCCGAACGACTCGATACGGTCGGCCAGATGCTTGTTTTCGAGCGCCACATACACGACCGCGCTCGGCCGCAAGGCGGCCAGCGCCTCGAGCGACGGCGCCCCGAAATCGCCGGCGATCGGCACCGCGCGGACACGGTCGGGCGGATACAGACAAGCGCTGCTGCGCCCGACCAGCGCCGCTTCGCCGCCCACAGCGAACACCATTTCCGTCAGGTTCGGCGCCAGCGAAACCACGCGCAGCCCCTCGGCGCCTGCCGGCGGCGTCTCCGCGCGCCGGCATGAAAACGACGCCAGCCCCGCGCACAGAACCGTCGCAGCCATCCGGCTCGACATTTTGCCTCTTCCTGTTGTCGCGCCCGCGCGCATCCCGACTCCTCTGTATCATGCAAACAGCATGTCAAACGAGGCGATGGCAAAACCCAGCATTTCAAAGTGTGGCACGGGCATCTTGCCCGTGTTTCATGGGCGGGACCCGCCTTCGCAAAGCCCACGGCGAGGCATGCCGCCCATGCCACTATGGTTTTGCCAGAGCCTCAAACCCTTGTGTTTTTCGGCTCGTCCGCAAAAAACTGTGGGTGCATTGTGATCCTTTCCCTGTTAAAAGACCGACGAAGCAGGTCGTTTAGGTGTAACCACGTAAGAGTGAGTTCAAGTGTGCGATGAAGTGCGAGACGAAGAGACATGGGCTGCGACAAACAGTTGTGCCATGCTCTCCACGCCTCTATTCCCAACACTTCATCGCCCACTTGCTCCC
>SLKS01000361.1 GCA_007134465.1 Kiritimatiellia bacterium
CGCCGCCCGCCGCTACGCCTATTTCATCCGCGCCAACTCGATATAGTCCCGTGTCCGTATCGTCCGAAAATCTAAGGGACGGGGCGGCCGCGGTACCGTCTGGCAACAATACGTTGCCGTCTGCATCAACAAACGCCCGCATCTCGTCTATGTCATGCGCGTGTAGATTCAGGCTGACAACGCTCCCGGCTGCCCATGCCGCCTCGACTGTGTCACGCTGGCCGCGTGTCATGGCGGTCACGTCCTCGCCCGTCACCGCCGTAACCTTTACTATCTCGCAAGCCAGATTATTTTCCGGGCTGCGTATTGTCAGGTATATCGGATTGTCCGCGTCAATGCCTGCGGGGTAGGACTGGCTATCCTCGTTAAGCGTCACATCCATTGATGTTGCAACGGCCGTGATCGCCGTGTCCAGGGTGCCCAGAACGTTGTTGGCTAGTTGGTTCCACGCCATTATTATGTTCCTTCTTCTATCGCCGCGAAATGGCGGCCGTATACGTTCATATCCATTAGATGCCCTTCGCCATCGCTTATCAGCAGCAGCTTGCCGTTGACGGCGTATGCCTCGGTGATCTCTTGCGTTTCCGTGCTTACGCCGCCATCCCATGTTGCCCGGCGCTGGTAGCGCACGTCAAGCGCCCCGCTGTCATCATCGAATGATCGCGTTTCGCCGTCGGCAAATGTTATCGTTTCGTCCTGCCACCATGACGCCTGCAGCTCAAAAGGCTTGTACACCGTCGTTGTCTCTGTCTGCCAGTCACCGCCCGCGCACAATTGCACCTGCATCGTGTCGCCGTCTGCATCAAGCGAAACAAAGCGCCCGACGCGCACCATAACGCCGCCGCCGCCAGCCTGTTTGCCGTCCGCCCGCAACAGCATACTGTTGCCCCACCGCGTCATGGTTACGCCGTTGCCCGCGCCCGTGCCCGTGAATGTGCGCCGCTCGGTTTCGTTTATGTGCTCGGCTGTTACCGGCGATCCCGGCCTCACCTCGCCTCTGAAGTAGCGTCCGGTCATGGCGCGATCTCCACGCCGAACGGCCACAGTGAGTGATAATTAACCTCCCGGTGTATTTGCGCAATGTAAGCCCAATTTGTTACTACCGGATCGTCCGGCGGCAGTCCTGTTGCCGGGTCTTTCCAATATATGGTTTTTCGCCATCCGTCACTCGACCCGATCCACCGGAAGCGGATGCGGTACGCCCTGTCCGAAAGGCTTATGTAATGCGGCTCCAGCGACACCTCGGCGCAAATTAACGCGCCAGCGCCTATCACACTAAAAGGGTCTGCGTATCCGCGCGCGCCGTAAAATGGACCAGCGTTTACCGCGCCCATCCACATCTCCTGGAGTGTTGCCGGGGCCATAGGCAAATCGCGTATCCCGGTCGCGCTGACGTCGTAGACCGGCACATCTTTTTGCACGGTCGCGGGCTGCGTTACGCCGTTGTACGTCACGGCAAGCGGGGCGCCCCAGGCATCAACTGCCGTCTCCTCACTTGTTAGCCCGGCGCGATACGAAAATTCAAAGTTGTTTTGCAGGCGCCCGACCGGCTGCCTTGTGCGCGTTCCCTCTATTTTCAGCGTCCCGTCCGCCAGCATGTCCGTTACCTGCAAGTCAACGCCAGACACAAACGCGCCACGCAAACGCGCATCAGCGCGCACCAGCGCAAGCGCAAGGTCAATGCTACCCTGATGTATTGTGCGCGGCACAAGCACTTGAAAGCGATCGTCCTGCTGTTGGACGTACCCGTATTCGCTAACTTGGCGTTGCGTCCCTTTGTACCTGAAACTAAGCATAAGCCATTACCTGACTGCGTGTGTTTCGCGCTATTTCTTCGAGTAGCGCGCGGCTGCGTTTCTGTTCTTCCAGCGCCTGTTCCTCTCGCGACATTGCGCCGCCAACCATGCCCTGCGCAATAAGCCCGCCGATAGCGCCCGCTCCCGCAACGCCCGCAGCGCCACCGCGTTGCGCCGGGCCCTCCTCCATGAAGGCCGCTTCGGGCATGTCCATCAACCCGCTGTCCTGCCACGCCTTGTTCACAGCGCGGGCGTAGGTATCCCATGCGATCATGCCCTCGGACATTAGTTCGTCCAGGTCTTGCAATTCCGATTGAAGTTTCTCGAACGGGTTTCTCGTCGCATCAAACACGCGCGCCGCCGCCGCCTCCATTTCCTCAAATCGCTCGCGCATGGACACAAACTCGGGGTCAAGTTCATTCAGTGCGTCCTGTAAAGATTCAAGCCCACGTCCCAGGGTATCCTCGCCTATCAGGCCCTCATCTGCCAGCGCTTGCAGCTCGGCCATTTCTTCCCGCAGCGTTTCCGTTGCATCGGCATATCGCTCTGTCATCTCTTTGGCGCGCGCTATCTCGGGTATGCTCTTTTGGTATTCCTCGTTTGCCTTTTCGATTCCGATCTGAAACGCCTCTTGGCTTATCATGCCTTCGTTGTACATTGCGTTCAGGTCTTTGAGTGTCTGCGTAAACTTTTCGCCCGCTGGCACAGCCTCAGCGTTTAGTTTTTCGGCCATCTCTGACAGGCTGTCCAGGTATTGCGCCTGTTCCCGTTCC
>SLKS01000206.1 GCA_007134465.1 Kiritimatiellia bacterium
GCGGCGCTTGAAACAAGCGTCGGTCCCAGCGCAGCCGCAGCGATTCGTCGCGGAGGATCGTGCGAATCCCGAATGCGCAAGCGCCGATCAGCAGCGCCAGCCCCGCCCAGAAAAATCCGCTGGACAACACTGCGCCGATCGCCAGAACCGCGCGCGTAACCGCATTCGGCTCGAACGAGCCCGAAGAAAGCGGCGCCAGCATGCGCGGAACCAGCACGCCCAAAATGACCATGGCGGAACACAGCCCGAATGTCAGCACCAGCGTCGGATAGATCAGCGCCGATCGCACGCTGTCCCGCAATTTCTCCTGAGCTTCAATGAAGTCGGCCAGGCGTGCCAGCATCGTATCGGTCGTGGCGGAGCGTTCGGCGGTTTGCAGCACGGCAATCTCGAAAGGCGAACAGGAGGCGGATGCGTCCTGAAACGCCTGGGCCAGAGAACCGCCTTCCTGTATGCGGTCGCGAATCCCGGCCAGCAGCGCCCGATGATTGCCTAGCTCGGGCGAGCGGGTCAGCAAACCCAGCGCCTGATCCAACGGCATGCCGGCGCGGATCAGTGCGCCCAGTTCGCGATACACAAGCGAGCGCGCTTCGGCCGCGAACGCCAATCGGCGTCGGACCGGGGCCAGCGTTTCGGTCAGGACCCCTTCCGCCGCCAGCCGTTCGCGCGCTTCTTTCGGGCTGGCGCCGGAAATCAGCCCTTTCCGGCTCCGTCCCTGCGCATCGTATCCTGCATATTCGAAACTGGGCATGGAACGGTTTCTTCCTTCTTTACCCTTGCACGGCGCGCACTTCGGCCAGGCTGGTGGTTCCGGCCAGAATCTTGTCCGCGCCATCGGCCAGCAGATCGCGCCAGCCGGTTCGCGCGCCGATCGCGCGCAACGCTTCGGCGCCGGCCGTGCCGGTGCGAATGGCCTCGCGCATGTCGGCATTGGCGACCATCAGCTCGAAGAGCCCGATACGGCCGCGATAGCCTTCAAGGCATTCTGGACATCCGGTGGCGGTTCCCAGCGTCCGTCCGCGCAAGGGCCGGGTCCAGTTGCCCAGTTCGGCCAGCCAGTCGGGATTCGGCTGTTCATCGCGTTTGCAGGCGGGGCACAGTTTGCGGACCAGGCGCTGGGCGAGCGCCGCTTTGAGGCAGGCGGCGACCAGGTGCGCGTCCACGCCCATGTCCACGAGGCGGACGACCGCGCCGGACGCGTCGTTGGCATGCAGCGTGGTGAAAACGAGGTGGCCGGTGAGCGAAGCGCGCATGGCGATTTCGGCTGTGTCCATATCCCGGGTTTCCCCCACGAGAATAACATCCGGATCCTGACGCAGGATATGGCGCAGCCCGCTGGCGAAGGTGAGGCCGATCTTGGGCTTGACCTGGATTTGGCCAATGTCGGGCAACTGGTATTCGATCGGTTCCTCGATGGTCATGATATTCTTGCGCGAAGCGTCCAGTTGCGAAAGCGCGGCGTAGAGCGTGGTCGTTTTTCCCGAACCGGTGGGTCCGCACACGATAACGATCCCGTGCGATTCGTTCAGCAGGCCGCGAAACGTTTCGAACATGGCCGGCGCCATGCCGAGCGTTTCGAGCGGCAGCAGCGCGGAATCGCGGTCGAGCAGCCGCAGCACAACCCGTTCGCCCTCGGCCACGGGCACGGTGGATACGCGCACGTCCACCTCGCGGTCGCCTACGCGGACGCGCGCCATGCCGTCCTGAGGCAGTCGTTTTTCGGCAATGTCCAGGCGGGCCATGACCTTGAGGCGCGACACCAGCGTCTCCTCGATCCGCTTGGGCGGCGACGCCTGCTCGAAGAGGACTCCGTCCACCCGGTAGCGCACGCGCAAGCGGTTGTCGAACGGCTCGATATGAATGTCCGATGCGCCCTTCTTCAGCGCTTCCAGCAGAATCAGGTTCGCGAGCTGCGAGACCGGCGCCGTGACCGAGACCTCGAACAGATCGGCAGCCCGTTCGCTCGAGCGTTCGGGGATCGGTCCCTCGGTCGGCAGGTCTTGCAGGAAAGCGCCGGGCGAATGGTCGCGACGGTAGTAGCAGCGTTCGATGGCGGCCGCTACCGCTTCGGCCGGCACGGCAACCGGACGCAGCGATTCGCCGGCGAGCAGAGACAGGTAGGACAGCGGCTCCAGGCGGCGCGGATCGGCGGTGAACGCGCAGAGTTCCCCGTTCAGCCGCCCGGGCAGCAGCAAATTCGTGCGCGCCCATTCCACCGGCAAATCCGTGACCAGCGCGGGATCGAGCGCTTCGTCGGGCACGGCATCGAGACAGGCCAGGCCGTATTCCTCGGCCAGCGCCTTCAGCGCCGCGTCGTCCGGCGGTGTCCACGTTCGCTCGCGGCTGTCGTTAGCGGGCATGGCAAACATCCTTTAAGACGGGCTGCGCCCGCATCCCAATGTCCGACCGCAGGTGCATTGTGATCCTCACCTATTCAAGACCGACGAAGCAATTCGTTTAAGCGTAACCAAGTAAGAGTGGGTTCAAGTGTGCGACGAGGTGTGGGACTAAGCGTCATGGGCTGCG
Source organism: Kiritimatiellia bacterium (assembly GCA_007134465.1). GTDB lineage: Bacteria > Verrucomicrobiota > Kiritimatiellia > UBA8416 > SLMC01 > SLMC01. The sequence goes on from SLKS01000206.1 coordinate 2,527, forward strand.
ACAAACAGTTATGCCATGCTCTCCACGCCTCTATTCCCAACACTTCATCGCCCACTTGCTCCCACACTTCGTCTCGCACTTGCTTGCTTACGCTTAAACCACCCGCTTAATCGATCTCTACAGGCCTAACAATCCCGACACAACATGATTTTCCCATTGTACACAACCAATGCGCGCAAACAACACTGCCCACACGTCGGATGTGCGTGAATCTGTGACTTTGTCTACCCAAAAATCCTGCGGAAGTCCCAAAATAAATCATTCGGAATGAGCCCGCGCCCAGCCGTTCGAACAGGGCGCGTCATTCCTGCTCGCGCGCAGGCGGCAGTTCCAGGCCGGTTTTGGCCCGCCAGTCGTCGGCGGCGCGGGCGGCCGCCATTTCGTTGCTGACAATGCGCGGCGTAACCAGAATCAGCAGGTTGGTCTTCTCTTTCGTGTCCACCGTGCGCCGGAACAGAATGCCGAGCAGCGGGATGCGGCCGAGGAAAGGTACGCGCTGCACCGTCTTCGATTCGTCCTCGCGGGTGAGCCCGGCAATGACGATCACGCGTCCGTCGGGGACGGTCACGGATGTTTGCACCTCGCGCTTGGCGATCGTGGGCGCGAACTGGCCGGCCGGCCCGGGATCAATGACGGCCTCGATGCTGGTGTTGAGCGCCATCTGCACCTCGCCGCCGGGCACGATCTGCGGGGTGAGTCCGAGCTTGATTCCCACATCAATTCGCTCGATATTCTGGATCACGTCTCGCGCGGTTCCTGTTCCGCCGGCGATCGTGGACTTGAGAACGGGGATTTCGTTGACAATGCTGACGCTGGCCTCGCGATTGTTCTGCGTCTCGAGCGCCGTTTCGGACCGGATGCGGAATCCGCCCGTCCTGCGCAAGGCGTCCAGGTTGACCACGCCGGGATAGCCGACGATCGGGCGTCCGTCCGCGTCCGCGCCCCGGCGTTCGCCCACGCCGATGGTAAGTCCGCGCGGGAACATGCCTTGCTGCACGGCGTTCATCAGGCTGTCGGCGCCGTCGCGGAACAGGCTGGCGCCCTGCACGACGGTGGTCCGGCTGTCCGTCGGCTTGTCGAGCGCGACCATTTCGACGCCCAAGGTCAGGTCGTCGCTGAAACTCTGTTCGGCGATCACGACGCTGATCATGACCTGTTCGGGCGCCAGATCGATCTGTTCGACCAGCTTGCGCACCACATCGAAATCGCTCGGCGCGGCGTCCACCAGCAAGGCGTTGCTGGCCGGGCTGGCTTCGATGGCGATCGCGCGTTCGGCGACGAAGCTCCTGTCCTTTGCGCTGCTTTTGGCCAGCAGCCCGTTGATGCTCTTGGCGGCCTCTTCGGCGGAAATGTACTTGAGAAACAGCGCGTTCAGGCGGCCGCGGACGCCGGGCGCGTCCACGTCCATTTTGCGGATCAGCTCCTTAAGCGACTCGATGCGGGCCGGCGAGCCGACCAGAATCAGGCTGTTGGCGTGCGGCGAAGGCACGACAACCGGCGCGGGATCGGTTGTGGCGGCGCCGGCGCCGGGCGCGGGCGGCAAGCGCCGGCGCAGCCGGTCGGCGCGGTCTTCGGTTTCCTCCATGGCCGCATTGAGCTGGCGGGCCATGTCTTCCGCACCGGCATGTTTCAGCGGCACCACTTCCGTCACGCGGGTGAGGCCGGGTCGGTCAATCTCGTCCACGATCGCCTGCACGCGTTTCAGGCCCTCGGCCGTATCGGTCACGATCAGGTGATTCGTCTCGCGCAAGGCGACCACCGAGCCCGTCTTGCCGCCCGGCACGCGCGTTTCCAGCACGCGCCGTATCTCTTCCGCGCTCGCGTGCTTCAGCAGAAAGACCCGTGTCGCCACGCCGCTCTCGGGCAGCGCGTCGTCCGCGCCCGAGACCGGTGCCATGGGCACCGCGCGCCGCGGCAGCGCCACCACCCGGTACAGGTCGCCCTCGCGCACCACGGAACAGCCCGCCGATTCGAGGATGGAGACGAACAGCGGGAAGGCGTCCTTGCGACTGACCTGCGGCGACACGACCGTGATGCGCCCCTCCACATTGTCGTCCACCACGAAGGTGTGCCCGGTGTGGCCGCCCACCATCTTGACGAACGTGCGCACGTCCATCTGATCGCCGCTGAACACGATCGTTCCGCCTTCCAGCGTCGAGCGCAGGCGTTCGGCCTCGTGGCGGGTCCGTTCGCCGTCCGCGCGGCCGACAGCCGTCGCCATAAACACGGCCGCGCCTGCCGCTATCGCCAGCCGCCATCGCCCGAACAGGCCCGATCTAAGGGCGCGCGCTCCGTCTTTCTGGGTACGGTCCATGATCGCCTCCAGCCGTTTGCGCCATGCGTCGCCGTCGCGGCCGACGTGCATGGCTCTTGTCGGCTTTCCCGTAAAAGAAACCGGTGGCAATGTACTCGTTCGCGCGTTCCGAGTCAACACGTTTGACGCGCATTGCGCCAGAAATTAGGTTTACGCGTTCGGTTCTGGAGCATTTTCGACTAATTCCTGGCCATACTCGTACACCTACTGTCGTACACACGAATCTCTTCGACAAAATGATTCTGTCCTCAATGATTCTGTCATAAGAAACTCGATAAGGTTGGTTTCGCGCGGGAAGGATCTCCTGAACCAAGAACATGCCGTTTGTCCTGTCACATGGAGTGAAGATGATCGGGAGAATGCATGAGATCATTGAATATCGGTCTTAAGGCGGCATGAAATTCTCTCCGCGGGGCGGAGGCGGGATGCCGAACCAGGCGGAGACGGCGCCGGCCACGTGGAAGAACCCGTCGAGCAGGCCGAGCGGGCGGCCGGCTTGGCCGGGGACATAGGCGAGCAGCGGCACGAGTTCGCGTGTATGGTCGCTGCCGCGGAAGGTCGGGTCGTTGCCATGGTCGGCGGTAATGATCAGCAGATCCTCCGCGGTCAGCAGCGGCAGGAAGTGGCCGAGGAAGACATCCGTGCTTTCCAGGGCGCGGGCATAGCCGACGGCGTCGCGCCGATGCCCGTACAGCATGTCGAAATCAATCAGGTTGGCGAAAACGAACGCGCGTTCGCGTTCGCGGTCGGCGCGTTCGAGCAGAATCCGTTCGGCGTCCCGGTTGTTTTCCACGTGAAAGGAACGGGCGATGCCTTGACCGGCGAAGATATCGTCGAGCTTGCCGACGGTTTCCGTGACGATACCCTGTTCGCTCAAGCGGTCGAGCAGGGTCGGTTCCGGCGGCGGCAGAGAGAAGTCGCGGCGGTTTTCCGTACGGACGAATGCGCCGGGCTTGCCGGCGAAGGGGCGGGCGATGACCCGGCCCACGCGCCATTCGTCGCAGAGGCGGCGGGCCGTTTGGCATGCGCGGTACAGTTCCTCGAGCGGAACGACCGACTCGTGGGCGGCAATCTGAAAGACGGAATCGGCGCTGGTATAGACGATCCATGCGCCCGATTCCATGTGTTGCGCGCCCAGTTCCTCGACGATGCGGACTCCGCTGGCCGCGCGGTTGCCGAGCGTTTTGCGGCCGGTGCGCCGCTCGAATTCGCGCAGAAGCGTATCGGGAAACGAAGGCGGACCGGGCGGGAACACATGGAAGCCCTGACTCAGTTCGAGACCGGCCATTTCCCAATGGCCGGTTGTGGTGTCCTTGCCTTGCGACCGTTCGCGCATGGCGCCATGGCATGCCAGCGGCTCGCGCGCGGGCGGTACGCCGGCCAGCGGCGTGGAATCGGGCAGCAGCGCGGGAATGTTGCCCAGCCCCAGCGCCTGCAAGCGGGGAACGTTCAAGCCGCCCGCCGCCTCCGCCACGCGCGCCAGCGTATGCGCGCCCGCGTCGCCGTAGTCGGCCGCGTCCGGCGCCGCCCCGATGCCGACCGAGTCCAGAACGATCAGAAACGCGCGGCGTATCGGCGCGGGCGCATGGCGAGCTTCAGTCCGTTTCATCACCATGCTTCGATCCGATCGTCTGGCCGACCCGGATTCGGGCCGAAGGAGAGGGCCACGGCCGATACGTTGACATAGTTTGTCGGCTGCCCGTCGCCAAGGTCGAGCGTCGTGTGTCCGTCGCCGTTTTCGTCGAGGGCCAGGACGTAGGAGCGGCCCCACGGGTCGAGCCAAGGTCCGTCTGGCCGTTCGAGAAACAGGATCTGACGCGGGTTCCACTCGGGGCAGACGGTGAGGGCGGCGACAATCTCGACCAGTTGCGTGTGCGTCGTGTCCTGCGCGTCCTGCGTTTGCCGCGGCCAATGGCCGTACGCGGCCCGATAATCCCGGACGGCTTTCAGCAGGCTGCGCGTTTCCGTGGCGGCCTGGCGCCGGCGCGCGGCCTGGCGCACTCCATGCGCGGCGGGGAGAATCAGGCCTATCAGCAGGAATACGATGGCCACCGCCGCCACCATTTCGACGAGGGTGAACGCCGATGTCGGGCGTGTTTTGTTCATGCGATCGGTTCCGTCGGCGGTATGAAAGACAACGGTTTCGCAGGGTTCGAATCTTCGCGCAAGCGCCGGATGTAACGGCACAAGGCGGTGGCGTTGGTGTCGGGGCCGCGCGAGTACAGCTCGTGCTCGAGAGCGACCGCCATCTCTTCGGCCGACGGGAAGCGGTTGTCGGCATTTTTTTGCAAGGCGACATGCAGGATGGCGGCCATGCCGTCGGGCACGTCGGGGCGATAGTGGCGAATGTCCGGGATGTTGGCTTTGCGCACGCGTTCGAGCGTGGCGTCTATATCGTCCTGGCCCTTGTTGAAGACGCGTACGCCGGCCAGCAGCTCGTAATAGACCAGGCCCAGCGAAAAGATGTCGCTGCGATGGTCCACCGGCAGAAACCCGGCCTGTTCGGGCGACATGTACTCGACGCTGCCGACCAGGACGCCGTCGTCGTCTTTCATGAACGCGGCGGCTTGCGCCACGCCGAAATCGGTCAGCTTCACCTCGCCTTCGATGCCGAGCATGATGTTGTTGGGCGAGACGTCGCGATGCACAAGCCGCAGCAGGGTCCCCTGCGCGTCTCGCTTCTCGTGCGCGTATTGCAGGCCCCGGCAGATGCGGCCGGCAATGTAGGAGGCGATATCCGGCGAAACGCTGCGTCCTTGCCGGTCGTGTTCCAGCATGAAATCGGTCAGGCTGATGCCGTCAATGTATTCCATGGCGATATAGTAGCCGTTTTCGTGGCGGCCCAAATGATGGATTTGAACGATATTCTCGTGGACCAGGTTCGAGACAAGCCGGGCTTCGCCGACAAAGGACGAGACGAATTCGTCCTTGCGCGCGAATTTCGGAAGAATGGTCTTGATGGCGACCGTCTTCGTGAAGCCTTCCGCGCCGAATTGCGTCGCTTCGTACACCGCGCCCATGCCGCCGTCGGCGACCTTGCGTTTGAGCCAGTAGGTGACGGCGCCGAAAATGTTTCCGGAGAGCTCTTTTTCCGCCTCTTCAAGACTGGTTTCTTCATCTTCTTTACGCTGTCGGCGCCGCACGTCGGTCGAGATTTCGGCCGAGGGAATCTCGATGCGGGCGCCGATCTGGCCGAGAATGAGCTCGTCGCCGTCGCGCACTTCGGTGTGAAGAACCCGTTCGCCGTTCCGGAAGATGCCGTTGGTAGAGCCCTGATCCTGCACGTAGGCGCGGCGGTTGTCGAAATGGATGCGGCAGTGGACGAGCGAAATGGACGGATCTGGCAGCACGATGTCGTTCGAGTCGTGTCGGCCGATCATGACGGTTTGATCGATCAGATAGCGGTTGCCGGCCAGGGGCCCGTTGCTGAACACCAGTTTCATGCCGTTCGCTTTCCCGTTCCGAGACGTCCATGAAGATTTCGCGAAGGACAACCGACAGTACAGCAGGGCGGGATACCGATGCAACCTGAAAATGCTTCGTCTTCTTCCTCGAGTCCCTGAGCTTTTTCGAGAACGAGGACGAGAACGAGGACGCGATCCATCAAGCGGTCCGGAAATCCTGGACGACCAGTTGCAGCGTTGTTCGGCCGCGGTAGTTGTTTTCGGTCAGGCGGGCGGCGAGTTCGAACGGGCCGTCGGGCAGAGCGCGGTTGCCTGCGTCGAAGGCGATGGCGTCCATGACGCTCGCGTTTTGGCGTACGCGAAACTTGAGGTGGCGGCCGGCCAGAATGCGGGCGGGCGCATCGAGCGTCAGATTCCGGAAGCCGAGAACGGGCAAAGGGTTGTCCTGTCCGAAGGGGGCCAGCCGGCCGATGTGCCGGTACAGATGGTCGCCGGCGTCCTCGAGCGAATCGAGCCAGGCGTCAATGGCGATAGCGGGAACGGGCGGGCGCCCGTTCAATTGGTCGCGACAGGCCTCGTTGAAGGCCTGGCAAAAGGCGGGCCAATCGTTGCGCGCGATCGAAAAGCCGGCAGCCATGCTGTGGCCGCCAAAGGCTTTCAGCAGGCTTTGACATTGGCGCAAGGCGTCGAGAATGTCAACGCCTTCGATGCTGCGGCAGGAGCCGCGTCCGCTGTCGCCATCGAGAAAGGAAACGATGGCCGCCGGACGGTTGTGCAGCCGGCATACGCGCGAGGCGACAATGCCGATGACGCCCGGTTCCCAGTTGTCGTTGGCGATGGCGATTCCGAAACGGGTTGCCAGGTCTGTCGTTTCGCGCTCGAGCAGGGCCAGAGCCTCGTTTCGGATGCGAAGCTCCGTTTCGCGCCGCTGCCGGTTCGCGGCCTCCAGCGCGCGTGCCAGGCGCCGGGCTTCCGCAGGTTCGTCGGTCATGAGCAGGGCGAGGGCGTCGTCCGCGCTGCCAAGTCGGCCGGCGGCGTTCAGGCGTGGGCCCAGCCCGAACCCGATGTCGCTTGGCGAGAGTGGCAAGCTCAGCTTGGCTGTTTCGACCAGCGCCTGAAGCCCGATCCGGCGCGTGCGGTCCAGGCAGGCGAGTCCATGCCGTACCCACGTGCGGTTCTCGCCGGTGAGCGGAACCATGTCGGCAACGGAGCCCAGCGCGACGAGATCGAGCGCGTCGCGCAGATCGAAATTGGACGATATGGGGAAGCCCGTGCGCAGACCGTGCTTGACCAGGCCGTGACAAAGCTTGAAGGCCACGCCGACGCCGGCCAGCCCATGCAGGTCGGCATGATCGGTGCGTTTCGGATTCAGGTCGGCGACGGCGCCGGGCACGGGCGGGGCGGGCGCGTGATGGTCGGTGACGATCACGTCGCAGTCGGCCGCGCGGGCGAGCGCAACGGTCTCGTTCGCGCCGGTTCCGCAGTCGGCCGTGACGATGAGGGTTGGTCGGCAGTGGGCGAGGCAGCGGGCGAGCGCGGCCGGCGTGAACCCGTACCCCTCCCGCCCGCGGTTCGGCAGAAAGGGCGTCGCGCAGCCGCCCAACTGCCGCAGCGTGCTCGCGAGCAGCGTGGCGGCGGCTATGCCGTCCACATCGTAGTCGCCGAAGATGGCGATGCGTTCCTTGTTGCGCAGCGCGTTGGTCAGGCGCGCGACCGCCCGGTCCATGCCCGGCAGCAGAAACGGGTCGGAGACGGCCTGAAGCCTGGGGTCGAGAAACGACTTGGCTTGCTCTGGGTCGGCCTGTCCGCGACCGACCAGAATGGCGGCCACGGTGGCGGGCACGTCGAGCGCGTCGGCCAGCCGGCGGACGGAATCCTCCGGCACGGACACGGTTGTCCATACGGGATAGCGCGCGGCGCAGGCTTCGCTTGCGGGGCGGGTCATTTCTTGACCGTCGAGGTCGCGCCGCCCATGTCGGGTTTTTTGCCGCCATGCCACCACAGCGCGACCGGCGTGGCCACGAATATGGAGGAA